>NZ_JBVJPE010000010.1:0-300192 GCF_055582805.1 Streptomyces sp. NPDC107498
GGGCGGCAGGAGCAGGACCGAGCCGCAGCCGGCCTCGGCGGCCTGCTCGGCCCAGCGGCGGGCCTCGGCGCTGCCGTACGCGGAGACGCCGGGCATGACCCTGGCCCCGTCGCCGGCCGCTTCGACGGCGGTACGGACGACCTGGGCGCGCTCGGCGTCGGTGAGGGTCTGGTACTCGCCGAGGGAGCCGTTCGGGACGACGCCGTCACAGCCCTCGGCGATCAGCCGGGCGACGTGTTCGGCGTAGGCGTCGTGGTCGACGGAGAGGTCCTCGCGGAAGGGGAGGGTGGTGGCGACCATGATCCCGCGCCAGGGGCGGTCGGTGTTCCAGGAGGTGGTGGTCATGGCGATGACCTTTCTGTAGCGTGTGACATTTTATAGAAGGGCGAAGGAGAGGGGCCCGCGCGGGCCCCTCCCCTCAGGGCCCCTGGGGGTGTGGATCCGCCGGCTCCCCGTCGAGCCCGGCGAGCGTCGAGAGGCGGACCGGTACGGCGAACGGGCGGCGCTCGGCGGGCGGTTCGGGAGCGCCCCCGCGCGCGGCGAGGCAGGCGACGGCCGTCCCGCACATCCGTCCCTGGCACCAGCCCATGCCGGCCCGGGTGAGCAGCTTGACGGTCCTCGCGTCCCGCGCGCCGAGCTCGGCCACCGCCTCGCGGATCCGTCCGGCGGCGACCTCCTCGCAACGGCACACGTCCGTGTCGTCGGTGAGCCAGCCCTGCCAGCCGGGACCCGGGGCGTGGGCCGTGGACATCACGTCGGCGAAGGCGCGCAGCCGGTCCCGGCGACGGCGCAGTCCGGCGGTCCGGTCCGCGTCGACGCGGCGGCCGAGGAGCCGCGCGGCGACGGCGCGCGCGGCCAGTTCGCCTTCCGTGCGCGCGAGTCGGGCACCGCCGACTCCCCCGGTCTCGCCCGCCGCCCACAGGCCGGGCTCCGAGCTCTCCTGGAGGTCGTCCAGGGCGAGGCCCAGGGTTCCGTCGGGGAGCCGCCGGGTGGCGCAGCCGAGGGTCGTGGCCAGTTCGATCTGCGGGACGAGGCCGTGGCCGACGGCCAGGGCGTCGCACGCGATCCGGCGGCCCGTCCCCGGCACGGGGCGCCAATCGGCGTCGAGGCGGGAGACGGTGACGGCCGCCACCCGGTCGGTGCCGTGCACTTCGGTGACGGCGCTGCGCGTCCGGACGCGGACGCGGTGCCGGAGCAGCGCGGCTCCGTGCGACAGCGCTTCGGCCGCCTTCGCCGGGTTGGCGAGGAGGACCAGGGGGCTGCGGGCGTACCGGAGGTAGTCGGCGGCCTCGACCACGGCCGGCACCCGTGCGCCGGCGGCGGCGAGGGAGGCGGCGACGGCGAGCAGCAGGGGACCGCTGCCGGCCACGACGACGCGGCGGCCCGGCAGCACGAGGCCGGACTTGAGCATGGCCTGCGCTCCGCCCGCCCCCACCACGCCGGGCAGGGTCCAGCCGGGGAAGGGGAGGTGGCGTTCGTACGCGCCGGTGGCGAGCAGCAGGGCCCGGGCCCGGATCCGGGCGGGTCGCTCGGCGGCCGCGTCGGTGCCGGTGACGGCGTGCACGGTCCAGGTGCCGTCGCCCTCCTTCACCGTGGACCACACGTGGTGCCCGGCGAGATGGGTGACGCCGCTCGCGGCGAGGCGTCGGCGGAGGTCGGTGAAGGCGGACCAGTCGTGGTGCAGGGCCTCGGGGCGCCCGGCTCCCAGGGCGGGCGCCGGGTGCCGGTGGAACTGTCCGCCGATCTGGGCCGAGGCGTCCACCATGGCCACGGAGAGCCCGAGTTCGGAGGCCGTGACGGCGCCCGCGAGGCCCGCGGAGCCCGCTCCCACGACCACGAGGTCGTACGGCTCGCGCCGCGCCTCCGGATCAGACGGTGAGGCGGTCATGGCCGTGTCCCTCCTGGGTGGTGATCGCGTCGCCGGGGCGGGCCGGGACCAGGCAGGCGCGCCGGTTGGGTTCGCCGTTGACGGTGGCGAGGCAGTCGTAGCACTGGCCGATGCCGCAGAAGGCGCCGCGCGGCCGGCCGCCGTCCCGGGTGGTGCGCCAGGCCAGGATGCCGGCGCTCCAGAGGGCGGCGGCGAGGGTCTGGCCCGGCAGGGCGGTGACGCGGCGGCCGTCGAAGGTGATCTCGAACGGCGGATCGGGCCGTGCGCCGACGAGGTCGGCGGGGGTGCGGGCCACGGGCCCTCCTCTCGTGACGGTGGGGGTGCGCCTCAGGGTGCGGCGGGTGCGGCGTCGTCGAAGCGTTCGGGCCGGAACGGGTGGATGTCGAGGGGCGGTTCGTCACCGGTCAGGCAGGCGGCGACGATCCGCCCCGTGACGGGGGCGAGTCCGATGCCCGCCCCTTCGTGGCCGCAGGCGTGGAGCAGGCCGGGGACGCGCGGGTCGGGTCCGACGGCGGGCAGGTGGTCCGGCAGGTACGGACGGAAGCCGAGGTAGGTGCGGAGGGCCCGTACGGTGCCGAGGACGGGGAACAGCGCGGTGGCTCCGGCGGCGAGCCGGCGCAGGACCTCGGTGGAGAGCGTCCGGTCGAAGCCGACGCGTTCCCTGCTGGCGCCGATCAGGACCGGACCGGCGGGGGTGCCCTCGACGACCGCGGAGGTCTGGAGGGCCGCGGAACCGCTGGCGACGTCGGCCACGTAGTCGGCGGCGTACACCTTGTGGCGCACCACCCGCGGGAGCGGCTCGGTGACGAGGACGAAGCCCCTGCGGGGCAGTACGGGCAGGTGGACGCCCGCGAGTGCGGCGAGGGCGCCGCCCCAGGTGCCGGCGGCGTTGACCACGTACGGGGCGTGGATCTCGCCGGCGGCGGTCCGTACGCCGCGGATCTCCCCGGCCGGGCCGGTGAGGAGACCGGTGACCTCCTCCCCCAGGCGCAGCCGGATCCTCCCGCCTTCCGTGCGCAGCAGCCGGGCCGCCGCGTGGGCGGGCATCACCTGGGCGTCCTGGGGGTAGTGGAAGCCGCCCGCCAGGGTGGGCGCGAGGTGC
Source organism: Streptomyces sp. NPDC107498 (assembly GCF_055582805.1). Taxonomy (NCBI): domain Bacteria; kingdom Bacillati; phylum Actinomycetota; class Actinomycetes; order Kitasatosporales; family Streptomycetaceae; genus Streptomyces; species Streptomyces sp. NPDC107498. Next base: position 2,991 of record NZ_JBVJPE010000010.1, read on the forward strand.
GGCTCCAGGTCGTGGAGCCGGTCCTCGGGGACCTCCTGGCTGGCGACGCCCGCCTTCTCCTGGCGGGTCGCGAACGCGCGCAGGGCGCGCATCCCGGGCTCGTCCGAGGCGACGACGAGGCCGCCCTTGCCCTCGTACTCGACCCCGGGCGGAAGCCGTTCGGCCAGCTCCCGCCACAACGCGGTGGAGATCAGGGCGAGTTCGAGCTCGGGTCCCGGCTCCTTGTCGGAGACCAGGAGGTTTCCCTCGCCGGATCCCGTCGTGCCGCCGGCGACGGGACCGCGGTCGACGACGGTGACGGAGAGGCCGGTCCGGGCGGCGTAGTGGGCGCAGGCCGCGCCGACGACGCCGGCGCCGACGACGATGACGTCCGAGGTGTTTCTCGTGGGCACAGCAGTAATATTTCACATGGCACTGCGGTTGCCAAGACCCGCGCGGAACGCGGTTCCTTGACGATCCCTCATGCCCCGCGGGCCGCGCGGTACAGGGCACCGGCGACGGCGAGGTCCTCCCAGGCCATGCCCACGCTCTTGAAGAACCGTGGCCGCCCGGAGGGGACACGGCCGTTCACCAGGTCGGCGAGGGTGCCCGCGACGTGGTCCTCGCGGATCGCCCCCTCGGCCATCGGGACGAGCAGGTCCCCCGCCTCGCGGAGCGCCGCCGAGCGCGCCTCGACGTACACCTCGGCGCGGACCACGAGTGCGGTGTCCGTCTCCCGGGCCGTCGGCTCGTGCGAACCGACGGCGACGACGGTGGCGTCCGGAGCCACCCGGGCGCCGTCGAAGAGGGGCTCCCGGGCCGTGGTGCAGCAGACGACGAGGTCGGCCCCCTCCACGTCGTCGGGCGTCCCGGCGCGGGCGGGCACGCCGAGCGTCCGCGCGTATCCGGCGAGGGCCCGCGCGCCGATCGGATCGCGCCCGACGACGACCGCCTCGGCGAGCTCGCGCACCGCGAGGACGGCCTCCAGGTGACCGTACGCCTGGGGTCCGGTGCCGAAGAGGACGAGGCGCAACGGCCGGTCGTCCGGGGTCAGACGGCGCACGGCGAGCGCGGAGACGGCCGGGGTGCGCAGCTCGGTGAGGGCCGCGCCGTCGAGGAGGGCGAGGGGCCGGAGGTCCGCGCCGTCGAGGAGCAGGTAGGAGCCGGTGATGCGGGGCAGGCCGCGGGCCGGATTGCCGGGGGCCACGCCCGCGATCTTCACGCCGGCGTACGCGCCGGAGGCCGCGGGCATGAGCAGGAGTTCACCGGCCGGGACGGGGACGGCGGTACGGGGCGGGGCGGTCTCGGGGTCGAATCCGGCGCGCAGGACCTCGGCGAGGACGTCGGCGGTCGCCGCCGGGGTCAGGAGGCGGGTCACGGCGGGGGCGTCGATCAGGAGCAGGTCGCTCATGGCGGACGCCGCGGTCGTGGCCGTCGCGGCGGTCGTGGCGGATGCGGCGGTCGTGGCGGACGCCGCGGTCGTGGCCGTCACGGCGGTCGTGGCGGACGCCGCGGTCGTGGCGGGCGCAGGAGGCACGGCGGTCACAGCAGGAACCCCGTTCCCAGGTCGTCGTGCGGGTCGAGGACGAAGGTGTGGGTGCCGGTGCGGTGGGTGGCTCCGGTGACCTCGGTGATGCCGCCGGGCAGCAGGCGGCCGGTGAAGACGGTGCCGGCCACGGACTCGTGCGTGAGGACGTCCCCGGCCCCGAGGCGCCCGTCCTCGCCGAGCAGGGCGAGCCGGGCGGAGGTGCCCGATCCGCAGGGCGACCGGTCGACCTGCCCGTCGGCGAAGACGGTGACGTTGCGCTGGTGCGGCCCGGCGGGGGTGTCGGGCAGTTCGTCGTACAGGACGACGCCGTACAGGTCGTGCCCGGGGAGCGCGGCGCGGATCTCCCGCCCGGCCCGGACCAGCGCGGGCAGGGAGGCCCGGCCGGTGTCGAGGCCGAGGGCGCGCGCGGGGACCGAGGCGTAGCGGGCGCCGGAGTCGGCGAGGTCGACCTCGACGGTGCCGGACGCGGTGGGCACCGGGACCTTGCGGGCGAGGACGCGCGTCGGGACGTTGCGGAAGGTGACGCCCGTGGTGCGGCCGCCCGCGCGGTGCACGGTCGCGGTGACGCGCCCGGAGGGCACGTCGACGCGCACGGGGACGTCGCCGTCGTCGGGTGCCGGGACGCGGCCGGTGTCGACAGCCCAGGCGCCGAGGGCCATCGTGCCGTGGCCGCAGGCGGTGGAGTAGCCGTCCTTGTGCCAGAACAGCACGCCGAAGTGGGCGCCGTCGTCGTCGGGCGGGACGACGAACCCGCCGTACATGCCGGAGTGTCCGCGTGGTTCCCGTACCAGCAGGCGGCGCAGCTCGTCGAGCGGGCCGAGCCGGGACGCGAGGGCACGGCGCTCGGCGACGGTGTCGCCGGGGATCGGGGGCAGGTCCTCGTCGACGATCCTGAAGGGCTCGCCGGCGGTGTGGTAGTCGGTGGTGCGGACCGGGTGCGGGACGGTGCTCACGGAGTGCGGCCTCCAGGGGGGTCGTGGTGCCGGGCCGGTCCTCCCCGTGGAAGGACCGGCCCGGGCGGTGGGGCGGGGTCAGCTGCGGAGGGGGCCCTCGCAGCTGTAGCTCGACGTGCCCGCGACCTTGGTGGACCAGACCTCGACGGGGCCGAAGCTGCAGTTCATGTCGGCCAGGTTGTTCGAGGCGGCGCCGGCGCGGTCCAGGATGAAGTAGTCGACGGTCTCGGACATGTCCTTGAAGTTCCGGTCCGCGCTGGTCGAGTCGGACAGGTTGGCGGTGATCCGCCCGGTGCACAGGAAGCGGCGCTTGCCGGGCTCGCCGTTCTCCACGCAGTCGGGGGTGTTGTACGTGGCGGTGGCGAAGGACGACCTCACGGACGCGAGGTCCGCGTCGCGCAGCTGGGCGTTGGGCGTGTACCTCGTGTCGGGGACGTACAGCTGGTCGACCTTGGCGATCTGCGCGTCGAGGAAGCGGTCGTAGTCGCGCTGGAGGCCGGCGTCGGAGCCCAGGCGGTTGCGCCAGGCGTCGTACGCCGCCACGTCGTCGGCCCGCAGGTGGGTGTACATCTCGCGGAGCAGGGAGGGCTTCTCGGTCCAGAGGAACTCGAAGAACGTGCCCGCGTAGTTGTAGAAGCGGAAGCCGTCGCCGTCGTAGGTGGCGTTGAGGATCTGGCGCAGGTTCATCCGGGGGCCGCCGCCCGCGGTGTCGTTGATGATCCCGCGGACGAGGGACCTGCGGACGGCGATGCCGTTGTCGCGGGTGGCTCCGTCGAAGAACTCGGCCGTGCCCTCGTCCATGGCGGTGGTGCGGTCGCCCTGGTACCAGGGGCCTTCGCCGAAGAAGCCGGGGACGGCCCAGCGGCCGTTGAGGTAGTGGGTGTACTCGTGGCGGAAGAGCTCCTCCAGGGTCAGCGAGGAGTCCTGGGGGACGCGCCGCTGGTACGTGTAGAAGGTCGCGCCGCGCTCGATGTAGACGCCGCCGTTGTTGGTGCCCATGCCGGTGAGGATGGGGTGGTAGTTCTCGTAGTCCGCGCGGGAGGCGTAGAGGACGACGTTCAGCGTGGTGTTGGGGTCGCCGGCGAGCGGCCGGTCGGTGCCGAGGACGCGGTGGTACTGCGCCTTGACCTGCTTGCTCGCGTAGTAGAGCTGGTCGACGGTGGCCCGGTCGAGGGCGGTGCGGACCTTGATGGCGCCGTTGTCGTAGCTGTACGCGTAGGGGAAGAGCTGCTTCTCGATGTCCTCCTTGCACACGCCGTACGGCTTGCAGGCCTCGTAGGTGTTGAGCCAGGAGACGACCTTCGCCCACTGTTCGCTGCCGCGGCCGAAGGCGTCGACGACGGTGGTGAGGGTGGCGCCGAGGTCGGCGACGACGCCGTCCCTGAGGCCGTCGACCTGGCCGAAGCGGCCGTACTCGCCGAGGGCGTCGCGGGCGACCCAGGCGTTGGCGGTCCCCTTCAGGTGGCGGTAGCCCGCGAAGGCCTTGAAGGTGGCGCGGTAGGCCGGGTCGGCGGCGACGGCCGCGTGGAAGGCGCCGTCCTGGTTGCCCGGGTAGACGCCGAGGTAGTTGACGGAGAGGCCGGCGAGCGCGGCGCCCGCCCAGGCCGGGTCGAGGTTCGTCGCGGGGTGCGCGGGGTCCATGGTGGCCAGGACCCGCTTGACGAGGCCGAGTTGGTGCTGGCGGAGGCCGGGGGAACTGGCCGCGTAGAGCGCTTCGCGGAGGGTGTTCGCGTTGGTCTTCGTGACGTCGAAGGTGTGGGCGGCGGCGCCGAAGTCGGCGACGGCCCGGCGGATCGCGTCGACCGTGGGCGCGTCGGTGGCGTCGATCTCGTCGCGCGAGAAGTCGTGGTAGGCGACGGCGTGCAGGTACGTGAACATCTCCTCCAGGTGGGAGGTGTTCCGTCCGTCGTGGGAGGCGGCGAGGGTCGATATCCGGCGGGCGACGGCCTGGACGTGGGCGTCGGACATCACGGGCGCGAGCCGGGCGTCCCAGGTCCATATGAGGCCGCGGAGGCAGCCGTCGGCGGTGACCGCCGGGTCGGCGAGGAAGTCGGCGAACCGCTCGGGGGCGAGGCCGGTGATCCCGTCGAGGGTGCAGGGGACGCCGGCGGCGGTGGTGCCGGTGGCGGCCGCGGCGAGCGACCGCGCGGTGGCGGCCGGCGCCCGGCCGGGGACGCGGCCGGCGGCGTGGCCGCCGGGGGCGGGCGCGGGGCCGAAGGTGGTGCGCGGGGCGGACGCCCGGTGCTCGACCTCGTCGAAGGGGTTGGCCGCCGGCCGTGCCTGTGGGCCCGGCGCGCCGAGCGCGGGGGCCGGGGCGGATCGGTCGTCCGCGCCCGTGGCGGTGGCGGTGGCCTGGCCGGCGGAGGCGAGGAGGGTGACCGTGACGGCGGAGGCGAGCAGGGAAGAGCGCACGCGTCGGTGGAGGGACAACAGGACTCCTGCTGGTGAGGGGGGTTGGTTCGGGGATGCGTTCGCGAACTGGTCCGGTTCGCACGGCGTATGACGGACGTTCATCGAACCGTGTGCGCTGTAACATAGTAATGTGAAATTGCACTGACAAGCCTTGGGACGACATCAGTTCTCCGCCGGGAGTCCTGCGCCGGGCGGACCGGGCCGCGCGGAGGGCTGTTCATCCGGCCCCTCAGCCCCCACCATGCTCCTGACCACTCGCGCGCAACTCCTCGTGGGGGAAGGCACGTCGAGACTCCGCAGCCGGATCGCCGATCGCCGTCGTCGCGTCCCTGTTCCCGTCGGTGGCGCCCGTGCGGGCCGGGACGCCCGCGCCCGGCTCCCCCGCCCGCGCCCCCGTCGTGTTCGTCCACGGGTACGACGCCGGCCCCGGCGTGGGGTCTCCCTCGCCGGCCCCAACCACGGCACCGGCACGGCGTGGGCGTGCACGCTGTGGGACCAGGCCTGCCGCGACATGACCCCGGGCTCCTACGTCCAGAAGAAGCTCGCGAAGGGCGACGAGACGCCCGGGCCGTGCGCCACGCCACCTGGCGGTCGAACTGCGACGAGGTCGTCGACCCCGACGACAGCGTGCCGCTGGCCGGCGCCGTCAACGACGGCGCCGGCTGCCTCGACCACAACGCGCTGCTCGGCGACGACGCGGTCTCCCGGGGAGTCCGCGCCTTCCTCCGTTCCTAGGGCCTCCCCCAGGCGCGCGGCGGCGCGCCACGCCCGTACGGGCTCCCCGAGCGCGCGGCGGCGAGCAGCTCCTGCCTGTCGACGATCTTCACGCGGGGGCGTCCCTGGCGGCGGCCCGCCGCCCGCTCGCCCTCGTCGATCGCCCGCCAGCCGTCGAGGCCGACGGCCTCCGGGTGCCCGTCGGTCGCCGGGGCCCCGTCGACGGGGGCGGTGAGCAGGCCGGCTTCGAGATCGTCGAGGAGCGCGGAGACGGTCTCCCGGGCGCAGGACTTGTTGGTGCCGATGAACCCGTCGGGGCCGCGCTTGATCCAGCCGGCCACGTACACGCCGGGCCGGACCCTGCCCCTCAGGTGGGGCACCGTGCCGGTCGTCCCGTCGAACGGGAGGCCGGGGACGGGCCGTGCGCGGTAGCCGATCGCGCGCAGGACGAGCGAGGCCTCGATGGTCTCCACGGCCCCGGCCGTCTCCGCAGGCCCCGCCGCCCCCACGTCCCCGGCCGCCTCGACGACCAGGCCGGTCACCCGGTCGTCACCGAGGAACCGGACCGGCCGGGTCCGGAAGCGCAGGACGATGCGGCGGCGCCCCGGCACGGGGGCCCGGGCGGCCAGCTCGGCGAGCACCGCGGTCTTCGGGGTGGCGTCCGCGGGCACGTCGGCCGGCCACCCCTGGACGAGGACGTCGACGCCGTCGAGCGCGGCGAGGGCGAGCAGTTCCGGCAGGGTGAAGGCGACCTCGGCCGGTCCGCGGCGCCCGAGCACGACGACCTCGCGGACGCGGCTCGTCCGCAGCGCGGCGAGCGCCCGGTCGGAGATGTCGGTGCGGGCCAGGGCGTCGGGGTCGGCGGTGAGGACGCGGGCCACGTCCAGGGCCACGTTGCCGTTGCCGATGACGACGGCCCGTTCGCCGTCCAGGGCGTAGGAGGTGGCGCTGTGGTCGGGGTGGCCGTTGTACCAGGCCACGAAGTCGGTGGCGGAGGCGCTGCCGGGCAGTTCCTCGCCGGTGATGCCGAGCCGCCGGTCGGTGGCCGCGCCGACGGCGTAGACGACGGCGTGGTGGTCGCGGACCAGGTCCTCGTGGTGCAGGTCGCGGCCGATCTCCGTGTTGAGCCGGTACGAGAAGCCGGGCTGGCTCTCGACGGCGCGGAACAACCGGGCGACCTGCTGGGTGTCCTGGTGGTCGGGGGCCACTCCCGCGCGGGCGAGCCCGTACGGGGTGGGCAGCCGGTCGTGGACGGTGACGGTGACGCCCGGGTGCCGGAGCAGCTCGTCGGCGGCGAACAGTCCGGCCGGCCCGGCGCCGACGACGGCGACCCGCAACCCGGCCGTGTCGGTGCGGCGTTGCGGGGGCACGACGGCCATGGGTGCCCGGTCCTCGTGCGGATGCGCGTCGTAGTAGGCCCGGTTGAGTTCGAGGAACGGCAGTTCCGCCTCGGTGAGCCGGGTGTGCGGTTTGAGCGCGTCCACCGGGCAGGCCGTCGTGCAGGCGCCGCAGTCGACGCAGGTGCGGGGGTCGACGTACAGCATCTCGGTCTGTCCGAAGCCCGGTTCGCCGGGGGCGGGGTGGATGCAGTTGACCGGGCAGGCCAGGACGCAGGAGGCGTCGGCGCAGCACGACCGGGTGACGACGTAGGTCATGGCTCTCCGTTCACGGGGCCGCCGGGACGGCGGGCTCTCGCTCGATCGGCCGCGTCAGGCGGCGTGCGGGGCGGGCTCGCCGCGATGGCGGGACGGGCGGCCGTCGATGCGCAGCGCCTTCCACACGCGCCGGGAGGCCCTGTTCATCAGGCCGATGTCCTCGGCGAGCATCCGCACGTCGGAGAAGAGGTCGCGGAGCATCTTCTCGCCGTCGGGCGACTTCCAGAAGATGTCCTTGATCACCCGGTGGGGCACGCCTATCGCCTCGGCGGCCCTCCGGTCGGGGACCATGATGACGTCGCCGAGCACCCGCATGATCACGGGGAAGGCCACCGAGAGCGCGCCCCGGCGCGCCCGGCCGTAGCCGGGGACCTTGACGCGCAGGAACTCGTGGGCGAAGGAGATGTGCCGGGCCTCCTCGGCGACGTGGATCTGCATGAGCCGGCGCATCAGCGGGTGGATGTCCTCGCCGCCGCGCAGGATCGCCTTCTGGAGGTGGTCGATGGGCTCCTCGCCGGCGAGGACGCCGGTGAAGAAGGACTCGGGGACCAGCGAGCCGGCCAGGGGCAGGAAGCGGCTGAGCACCCGGAAGGAGCGGCGCCCGCCGGGCACGTCGGCGCCCGCCCGGTTCACGAACTCCTGGAACATCTGGGTGTGGTGGCACTCCTCCGTGACCTCGTGGGTGAGGTAGCGGAACTCCGGGTTCTGGTTGCGCAGGGCGAAGAGGTAGTCCATCACCCCGCGGATGAGGACGTTCTCGAACTGCATGCCGACCTTGACGATGTTGGCGTACCGCCACAGGCCGATGCGCGTGCGGACCTCCAACGGCTGTTCCTGGTACCAGGGGTGGCCGCCCAGGGGGTCGGCCGCGGGGAGCACCCAGCGGGGGTCCGTCGGGTCGATGGCGAAGTCGGGGTGGTCCCAGTCGATGTCGGCGAACGCGTCGAAGTGGATGTGCACCGAGGCCTCGGACAGGGTCCGGAGCCTCTCGTGGTAACTCTGCACGCTGGTCATCGTCGTCCTCGGTCTCTCGCGGTCGGCTGTCCGGAGCTGAGCAGGGTGTCGAAGCGGAGCGCGGGGTCCTCGATCGGGGACCGCCGCAGCGCGCGGCGGTCGTGGTAGTAGTCGTTCCGGATCCGCCACGGGTCGCGGGTGCCCTGGCGGGGCATGACGGCGTCGCCGCGGGCGATGTAGCCGGAGGTCAGCGACTCGCCCATGACGGAGACGGAGGAGCGGTCGGCCTCGGTGGCGACGGGGGTGACGGTGGTGAGGCCGTGGCGGTCCATGTGGGCGATGAGCCGGCTGACGTAGGCGGCGGCGAGGTCGGCCTTGAGCGTCCAGGAGGCGTTGGTGTAGCCGATGATCATCGCCAGGTTGGGGACGCCGTCCAGCATCACGCCCTTGTGGAGCAGGTGCTCGCGGGTGACGACGGGCTTTCCGTCGACCGCGAGTTCCATGCCGCCGGCGAGCTGCACGCGCAGGCCGGTGGCCGTGACGACGATGTCGGCGGGGATCTCCTCGCCGGACCCGACCCTGACGCCGGTCTCGGTGAACGTCTCGATGCGGTCGGTGACGACGGACGCCCGGCCGCTCCTGAGCGTCGTGAAGAGGTCGCCGCCGGGCACGACGCACAACCGCTGGTCCCAGGGCTTGTACGAGGGGGTGAAGTGGCGCATGTCGACGCTCTTGCCGAGCCGTGCCCGCACGGCGCCGAGGAGCACCGTGCGCATGAGGCGGGGGGCCTTGCGGCACAGGGCGTACAGGGCGCGCTGCATCGCGATGTTGCGGGTGCGGCCGACCCGGTGGACGAGCGCGGCGGGGACGCGCAGCCGGCGCAGGAGGACGGAGAGGGGGTCGTCCGTGGGGAGCGCCAGGACGTACGTGGGCGAGCGCTGGACCATGGTGACGTGGGCGGCTTCGGGGGCCATCGCGGGGACGAGGGTGATGGCGGTGGCACCGCTGCCGATGACCACGACGCGCTTGCCCGTGTGGTCGAGGTCCTCGGGCCAGTGCTGCGGGTGCACGAGGGTGCCGCGGAAGCGCTCCTCGCCGGGGAACTCGGGGCGGTGACCGGCGTCGTGGTCGTAGTAGCCGGTGGCGCCGACGAGGAAGCGGGCGGTGAGGAGACGGGTCTCGCCGGTGGCCTCGTCGAGGGTCTCGACGGTCCAACGGCCTTCGGTGCTCGACCAGTCCGCCCGGAGGGCCCGGTGGCCGAAGCGGATGCGCCCGGTGACGCCGTGCTCCTCGGCGGTGGCCCGGATGTAGCGGCGGATGTCCGGACCGGCGGCGAGGACCTTGGTGCCGTGCCAGGCGCGGAAGCCGTAGCCGAAGGTGTACATGTCCGAGTCCGAGCGGATGCCGGGGTAGCGGAACAGGTCCCAGGTGCCGCCGATCCCGGCGCGCCGCTCGACGATCGCGTACGTGGCTCCGGGGTTTCCGGCGAGCAGGTGGCAGGCGGCACTGATGCCGGACAGCCCCGCGCCGATGATCAGCACGTCGACGTGCCGGTTCTCCATGTCCGTCCCCTCCCCTGCCGGTCGCACCGGCGGGCGTTCTTCCCCAGGCCCCGGAATTTACCTGTGTCAGCGCGTCCAGGGTACCGGCGGTAACGTGTCCTGCGCCACCCCTCTCGCCCGGCTTCGTCCCCGCCGCCGGGTACGATCCACGCCGTGGCCGAGGACAGACACACACGCAACGACGGACGCCCCGACGGCCGCGACACCCGCTGGACCGGCCACCGTGCCGAACGCCGGGACCAGGTCCTCACCGCGGCCCTCGCCGTCATCGGCCGTGAGGGAACGACGGTCAGCGTGGCGGCGATCGGCGCCGAGGCCGGCATGCCCCGTTCCGTCGTCTACCGGATCTTCCGCAGCCGGGAGGACCTCGACGAACAGATCCGCGCGCGCATCACCGACGACCTGATGACCGCCCTGTCCCCCGCCCTGGACCCCAGGGGCACCATCCGGGAGGCGATCGAGCTCGCCGCGGCCACCTACGTGGGCTGGGTGGCGCTCCACCCCCACCTCCACCGCTTCCTCGGCACCGGCTCGCCCGGGCAGCCCGCCGCCGGCTCGCGCGCGGTCGCGGGGACCCGCACCGCCGTCGCCCTCCACCTCGCCCGGCTCCTGGACACGTACGCCGAGCGGTTCCTCGACGGCGAGGCGGCGCCCAGGGGGTTCAACCTCAACCTGGCGTTCGGCATGGTCGGCCTGGTGGACGGGGTGGTGAACCAGTGGGCCGCCCACCCCGAGTCGCGGAGCTCCCTCGACGACCTGACCCACTTCCTGAGCGACGCCCTCTGGGGCCTGCTCGCGGGCGCCACCCCGCGCCTGGGCCTCAAGCTCGACCCCGACCAGCCGATCGGGCCGCTCCCGGAACCGCCGGAGCCGGGAACCCCGCACGGCACGACGGACGACGGCCGCTGAGCCCCGGCCCCTCCCCGCCCCCGACCACCGCGTACCCTCGCCTCCGACGGTTGCGGGACGGACGGCGGGCGGGGTACGGACGATGGCTGAGGCGCCCGGGCAGGTGACGGAGTCCGGTGACGACGACGGGGCGCGGACCGCGACCGTGCGCGTGTTCGTCGCGCTCGCCCCGCCCGACGACGCGAAGGACGAGCTGGCGCGCGAGCTGCGCCCGGCCTACGAGGCGTACCCGCGCATGCGGTGGAACCGGATCGAGGACTGGCACATCACCCTGGCGTTCCTCGGGGAACTCCCGGTGGAGACCGTCCCCCTGCTGCGGCCGCCGCTGGCGGGGGTCGCAGCGGCGCGGGGCCCCGTGGAGCTGGCGCTGCGCGGTGGCGGGCACTTCGACGACCGGGTGCTGTGGAGCGGGATCGACGGCGACCTGGACGGGCTGCACCGGCTCGCCGCCGAGGTGCGGGCCGTCGTCAAGGCGTGCGGCATCCCCTTCGAGGACCGGCCGCTGCGCCCCCATCTGACGCTCGCCCGGGCCCGCCGCGACGATCCGACGTCGGTGCCGGAGGCCGCCGCCGGACTCGCCGGCTTCGCCGGCCGCCGATGGGCCACCGAGCGCCTCCACCTCGTCGGCAGCGACTACGGCCGCGGCCCGGGTCCGATCCGGTACCGCGACATCGAGGCCTGGGAGTTCGCCCGGCGGTAACCGTACGGCGGTCAGCCGCCGTACAGGCCGCGGCAGAGGTCGGCCGCGCCCATGGGGGCCCGGACGTCCTCGCCCTGGCGGCAGAGGCGGCGCATCTCGGGCGTGCGGGGGTCCGTCCGTGGGTGCGGGCGGGGCGGGACGGTCCGGCCGTGCCGGGGGCGGGGCGGGGTCCGCCTGCCGGGCCCGTCGTGCGCGGGCCTCCTGTTCGTCCGCTTCCCGTCCGCGCGTCCGCCGTTCGCGCGCTTCCTGTCCGCGGGCTTCCCGGGCCCGGCCGCCGGAGGGCGCGGGCGGTGACCGGCCTCCTCGGGAGGAAGCGGACGGCCGGCGACCGGTTCCTCGGCGGCCTTCCGGGACGACCGGGGGGCCGGGCGGGGATCGGTGGGGGCGAGGACCTCGCGCGGGGCGGGCTCCGTGGGCGCGGGCCAGGTGGGGAGCGGGGCCGCAAGCCGGTCCGCGGCCGGGGCGAGCCCGCCGGGGCGGGTCGCCGGCAGTGGGGCGGAACCGTGCGGGACGGCCACGCATCCGGTGGCGAGGAGCGCGATGAGCAGCAGGAACGTCGTGCGGCGGGCGTGCATGGAGTCACGGTGCCCGAGGCCCGGCGGACGCGGACGGCGCCTCGGCCCGAGTCCACCGTGACGAGTGAACCGCCGCCGTCCGTGGACGGAGCCATGCCCCCGCGGGCGACCGGCCCCGTTCGGGTCGGCCGCACGGCTCGGCCCGGACGATTCCGTGGTGGGCCCGCTTCCTCGCGCACGAGGAGGGGCGCATGGATGATCGAACCGAACGGTGGAGCCGGGCGACCGTCTGCCCCGACATGGGGGCGGACCCGGCCGACGGCCCCCGCGAGAACGTCGGCGAGGCTCCGGAGGGCGAGCTCGCGACGCTGCGGGACTTCCTCTCCCGCTACCGGCCGGCCCTGCGGATGAAGTGCGAGGGCCTGGATCCGGAGCGGCCGGCCCGCCGTTCGGTCCCCCCGTCGACGATGTCGCTGCTCGGCCTGGTCCGGCACCTCGCCGAGGTGGAACGGGACTGGATCACCTGGATCACCGGCGGACCGCTGCCGAAGGTGTACGGCAGGCGTGACGCGGACTTCGACGAGGCCGTCGCCGATCAAGCGGTGGTCGACGCCGCGTACGCCGATCTGGAGCGCGAGCAGGCCGCGGCCGACGCCGCCCTCGCCGCTCACCCGGATCCGGGTGAGCGGCTCCCCGGGGACGGGATCGCGGTACGGGGGCTGATGGTGCACCGGATCGAGGAGTACGCCCGCCGCTGCGGGCACGCCGACCTGTTGCGCGAGTGCGTCGACGGAAGGGTCGGCCGGTAGCGGACACGGAGCGCCCGGCACCGGATGCCCCGGCAGGGCTTCACCAGGGCATCCGGGGGCCGGTCGGCGGACGGGATCCGGCTCCGTACGGAACGGTGGCACCGCGAGGATTCACCGGGATCTCCGGCGCGCCGACGCGTCCTCGTGGCCGGGCCTCGCGATTCGATGGTCCGGGGGAGGGCAGGCGTCGACAGGTTCCCGATCACCGGAGGAGGAGTTCGCCATGCCGCACCCGTGGCGCCGATGGAAGTGGTGGCAGCGATGGGGGCGGGACCCGGTGGTGGTGCAGACCCTGCGCTCCACCGCCGCCGCGACGATCTCGTACGTCGTCGCGCTCCGGCTCAGTTCCGAACCGGCGCCGCTGACCGCCCCGCTGACCGCGCTGCTCGTCGTGCAGGTGACGCTGTACTCGACGCTCACGACGAGCCTGCGGCGGGTGAACTCCGTCGTCGTCGGCGTCCTCATCGCCATCGCGTTCAGCGTGCTCGTCGGGCTCACCTGGTGGAGTCTCGCGCTGATCATTCTGGCGTCGCTGGTCGTGGGCCGGTTCGTCAAGGTGGAGGAGTTCGTTCCCGAGGTGGCGATCAGCGCGATGCTGGTCCTCGGCGTCACGCAGGTCACCGACACGGCGTGGGACCGCGTCCTGGAGACGCTGATCGGCGCGGTCGTGGGTCTGCTCTTCAACGTCGTGCTCGTGCCCCCGGTCTGGGTGGACACCGCCGGCGACTCGATCGTCGACCTGGCCCGGCGGATGCGCCGGCTGCTCCTGGACATCGGCGAGGAGCTCGCGGATCCGGATGCGCGGCCCGAGGAGGCACCGGTTCCGGAGGCGGCCTCCCCCGCCCCCTTCGAGCGGGCCGCGGCGCGGCTGCACGAGGCGCGGCGCCTGGACAACGACGTCGCCGACGTCGACGCGGCGCTGCGGCAGGCGGAGGACAGCCTCCGGCTGAACCCGAGGGTGAAGGAGGGGCTGCTGCACCGCATCGTGCTGCGCACGGGCCTCGACACCCTGGAGATCTGCGCGGTCGTGCTGCGCGTCCTCGCCCGTTCCCTGACCGACCTCGCGAAGGAGCGGGAGGGGGCCCCGCTCGTGAACCGGGAGACGGGTCTGGCCCTCCGGGAGACGCTGCGGCACCTCGCGGACACCCTCGTGAGCTTCGCCGACCTCGTCACCTCGCATTCGAGCTCCGGAGCGGAGACGGCGGAGGACCGCCTCGGCGAGGAGCTCGGGGCGGCCCGCGCCGCCCGTGACCACGCCGCCGGGCTGCTGAAGGACGAGGCGGCGCACGATCCGGAGCGCTGGCAGCTGTACGGCGCGCTGCTCGCCGAGATCGACCGGGTCCTCGACGAGATCGATCCGGATCACCGCGGCCGCCGGCTGATGGAGGAGCTGGACCGGCACACGCGCATGCGTGCGGAGCGGCGCCGCCGCGTCACCTCGCTCGCGGCCCGGGCGCGCCGTACGCCGTGACGGGCCTCAGGGCGCCCTCCTCCCGGAGGGCGTCCAGGGTCGGGTAGCCGTCGACGGCCAGGATCAGGTCGGTCTCGGCGAGGAGGGAGCGCAGGACGTGGACGATGCCGTCCTCGCCGCCGAGGGCGAGGCCGTAGGCGTACGGGCGGCCGATGCCGACCGCCGTGGCGCCGAGGGCGAGGGCCTTCACGGCGTCGGCGCCGGTGCGGACGCCGGAGTCGAAGAGCACGGGCAGGCCCTCGGCGGCGGCGACCACACCGGGGAGGGCGTCGAGGGCGGGCAGGCCGCCGTCGGCCTGGCGTCCGCCGTGGTTGGAGCAGTAGACGCCGTCGGCGCCGCCGTCCCTGGCGCGGCGGACGTCCTCCGGGTGGCAGATGCCCTTGAGGAGGATCGGCAGGTCGGTCAGGGAGCGCAGCCAGGCGAGGTCGTCCCAGACCAGCGGCTTGCCGAAGATCCCCGCCCATTCCGCGACGGCGGCGCGCGGGTCCTCCTCGGGGGTCTTGGCGAGGCGCGCCCGGAAGACCGGGTCCGAGGTGTAGTTGGCCAGGCAGTGCCCGCGCAGCTGCGGGAAGTTGGCGGTGGCGAGGTCGCGGGGGCGCCAGCCGGTGACCCAGGTGTCGAGGGTGACGACGATGCCCCGGAAGCCGGCCGCCTCCGCGCGGTGCACCAGGCTCTCCGCGAGGGCTCGGTCGGTGGGGGTGTAGAGCTGGAAGAAGCCGGGGGTGTCCCCGCACGCGGCGGCGACCTCCTCCAGCGGGTCGACGGTGAGGGTGGAGGCGATCATGGGGACGCCGGTACGGGCGGCGGCGCGGGCCGTCGCGAGGTCGCCGTGCCCGTCCTGGGCGCAGAGCCCGATCACTCCCACGGGCGCCATGAACAGCGGGGACGGCAGTTCCAGGCCGAAGAGGTCGACGGACAGGTCGCGTGCGGCGGCGCCGACCATCATGCGCGGGACGAGCCCCCACTGCCGGAAGGCCGTGACGTTGGCCTCCTGGGTGTGCTCGGCGCCCGCGCCGCCGGCCACGTACGACCAGAGCGAGGGCGGCAGCGCCGCGCGCGCCTTCGCCTCCAGCTCGGCGAAGGTCATCGGCAGGGCGGGTGCGACGCCGAAGAGCCCGTCGAGGTAGATCTCGTTCTGGTAGTCGCCGTACTGCTGGGGCATGGGGGCGTCGTCCCTTCCGGTTCCTCGTCGGGGCGCTCGGCTCGCCCGCGGTGGTGCCCCCACCATGCCCGTCACGCGCGCGCGTGACCACGGTGCGGTACCCGGGAACGCGGCGCCGGGCGCGGCCGGAGCCCGGCGAGCGGTGCGACCCGGTGGTCCCCGCCCGTGGAGGTCGTTCCCGGCGGCCGGGTCGGTCGGGGGCACAGGGGTGCGGGGGCCGCCCGCTCCCGCGATCATGAGGGGATGACACGCACCTTCGAAGAGCTCGTCGCGGAAGCCTCCGACGCCCCGGTCGACGGCTGGGACTTCTCCTGGCTCGACGGACGGGCGAGCGAGGAGCGGCCCTCCTGGGGATACCAGCGGCTCCTCGGCGAGCGGCTGGCGACCGCCTCGGCCGGGCTCGACGTCCAGACGGGCGGCGGGGAGGTCCTGGACGGGGTCCCGGTGCTGCCGCCGACGATGGCGGCGACCGAGTCGTGGCCGCCGAACGTCGCACGGGCCACCGCACGGCTCCATCCCCGGGGGGTGGTCGTCGTCGCCGATCCCGACGAGCCGCCGCTGCCCTTCGGCGACGCCGCCTTCGACCTCGTCACCAGCCGGCACCCGGCCACCGTGTGGTGGGCGGAGATCGCGCGGGTCCTGCGGCCGGGCGGCACCTACTTCGCCCAGCACGTGGGCCCCGCGAGCGTGTGGGAGCTGGTCGAGTGGTTCCTCGGGCCGCAGCCCGAGGCGGCCCGGCACCGTCGCCCCGACGACGAGGCCGCCGCCGCGCGCGCCGCCGGGCTCGACGTCGTGGACGTGCGCGCCGAGCGGCTGCGCATGGAGTTCCACGACATCGGCGCCGTCGTCTGGTTCCTGCGGAAGGTGATCTGGATCGTGCCGGGGTTCACGGTGCAGGACCGGCTGCCCCGGTTGCGCGAGCTCGACGCGCGGATCCGCGCGGAGGGGCCGTTCGTGGCGCACTCCGCGCGGACCCTGATCGAGGCGAGGAAGCCCTCCGGGCCGGCCGCGTAGGGCCCCGTCAGCCCGTTGCGGGGGTCCGGTCGCCGGGCCGGTGCGCGGTGTCCCGGGCGGCGCCCCGTCCGCTCACGGTGGTGGGGGCGTGCCCCGTGCGATGACCACGACCCGGTCGTCCGGGTGCCAGTGACGGACGTGTGCCTTGGGCGGGTTGAGGCGCGGGCCGGGGGCGGTCGCGGAGCGGTAGCCGATGGCGCAGGCGCCCTGGCGGGCGGCCGATTCGGCGACGGTGGCGAAGGAGGCGGTGCGTCCGGTGCGGACGTAGTGGGCCGCCGGGCGGAGTCGGAGGGCGTTGCCGTCCGGGGCGAGGAGTTCCTCGAACACGGCGGTGAGGTGGGGGTTCCGGGAGATCTGGGTCATCAGGAGTCCGATGAGCCTGCCGCTGACGACGAAGTCGACGTCGGGGAGGGGAGGTGCGATGAGCCGGTTGCGGTCGTCGGTCAGCTCGGTGACGACGGGGAGGCGTCGGCCGTTCGCCCGCCGCCCGGCCCGCAGGTGGAGGAGGGTGACGAGCGTCCGGTCGTCGGGGTCGGCGTGGCCGGGCCGGTGGTCGGGGCCGAGCACGATCACCGCGTCGTACCGGTCGGGGTCCACCGCGTCCGTGGTCCCGCTCAGCGTGGGGTCGCCGGGCCGGTGGAGGACCGTCATGCGTCCGCCGACGGCTTCGGCGACGGTCCGGATGCCGGTGAGGGCGTCGGTGTCCGCTTCGGCCACGACGTCGAGGGACGAGCCGGGCGGTGTACGGCTCGCGAGCCGGGTGGCGATCCGGGGTGCCCGGCGGTTCCAGCCGAGGAGGAGGACGCGCCGGGGGCGTCCGGGGGTCTCGGGCGGAGCATGGGTGAGCGCGGTCGGGTCGTAGGGGGTGGGGGTGAGCGACAGGTGGGTCGCGTGCTCGTCCTCGGCGATCACGAGGAGGGTGTCGTCGGCGAGCAGCGGGGTGGAGCGGGGCGGGTTGAGCGCGACGGTGCCGTCGCCGTGGACGATGCCGACGGCGGTCGACACCGGACAGGCGCGGGCGGCCTCGTCGAAGGTGCGGCCGGACAGGGCCGGTTCCCGGAAGGCGTGGAACTCGTGCCCGGCGAAGTCCAGCAGTTCCTGGTGGACGAGGGAGAGTCCGGGCTGTCGTGCGCAGTCGACGAGGAGGCGCGCCGCGATGTCGTCCGTGTCGAGGACGGTGGCGCCGGGTCCTCCGGCCAGGCGGGCGGCGTCGAGGTGGCGGTCGTCGCGTACGGCGGCGACGACGCGTACGGGGGCCGTCTCCCCCACGGTCGCCGAGAGGGACAGCAGGGTCTTGACGACCTCGGCGTCGCCGCGGGGGTCGTCGCGGGGCAGGACGAGGACGCAGTCCGCGGTGGCCGGGCTCACGCGCGCGAGTGCGGCGGGGTCGGTGGGCCGGCCGGTGCGGCAGAGGACCCTGGTGCGGCCCGAGGCGCCGACGGAGGCGCGGAGGTCCTCCTCCATGGCGGGTTTGTCGCGGTCGGCGAGGACCGCGACGATCCGGCGGCGCCGGTCGGTGCGGGCGGCGACGAGTTCGGAGAGGACGGTGGGGATCTGCTCGGACCAGCCGAGCACGACGGTGTGCCCGCTCTCCAAAATCCTGGCGTGGCCCCGGTTGAGGGCGATGAGGCGGTCGGTGAGGCCGGTGGTGATGAGGCTGACCAGGGTGGAGACGTAGACGAGCGCGATGAGGGCGAGGAGGACGGACAGGGCGACGCGCAGCGGGGGTCCGACCTCGCCGCCGAGGCGCATGGTCTGTCCGGTGTTGCGCCACACGGCGGCGATCCTGGGGCCGAGGGAGGCGGGGGCGTGCCGGTCGGTCCAGACGAGGACGGTGCTGAGGGGGACGACGAGGGCGAGGCAGACGAGGGCCAGCCAGCCGCAGAGCACGGCGATGCCGCGGGTGAGGACGGTGTCGAACCAGTAGCGGAGGCGTTCTTCGGTGGAGTGGCCGCGGTGGGCGGGCCGCGTCCGCCCGCCGGAGCCGCTTCGGGAGACGGACCGGATCCGGGAGGCCGACCGGGTGCGGTCCGCGGGTCGGCGGTCCGCGGTCCGGGGCTCCTCGGTCCGGCCGGGGCCGGCGTCCCGTGCGGCGCCCCGCTGCCGGGGTACGACCTTTTTGCCTTCTTTTCGCACGTCAGCAGGGTGCCGCCCCGCCGACGGCGGCGGGGCGGCATCGGGGCAGGTTCATCCCTTCGTGATCGGCCCGCGTCACACGGGTGGGACCGGCCGGTCAGGCGTACGGATCGAAGGGGATGCCGGCCGGCTTCGCCTTGGCGAGGTGGGAGGCGAGGTTCCCGTCCTTGAGGCCGAAGACCGCGCTGCCGAAGTCGGCCTGGACGAGCTTCTCGCGGATGCCCGCGGGGTAGCCGTTCCAGCCGACCAGGCTGGGGAACTGCCAGGTGTGCTGATGGTTCTCGGGCGGTTCGTCGTTGGAGTTCGCCGGGCGGAAGCAGTGGGTGCCGATGCCGTCCTTGTGGTAGACGATCTTCGGGTGGGTGCCGTCCCAGCGGATCCGGTCGCGGCCGTGGACGTCGAAGTTCCCGTGGGCGGATGTGGAGACGTACTGGGCCTGGTCGTTCTGCACCCAGACCACGACGTGCTCCCAGTCGTGGCGGTGTCCGCCGAGGCTGCTGCCGGGCAGAGCCTGGTCCTTCTCGAAGTAGAGGCCGTAGATGATCGCGCACCAGCCGTTGTTGCACTTCGCGCGCGCGTACCCGTTGGTGTTGGTGAGGTCGGACGCGTCACGGCACTGGCCGTTGAGGGCGCCGGAGGGGTTGAGGCCGGCGTTGAGCGTTCCGTCGGGGCCGATGGCCGGGGTGGGGTAGCAGCCGTCGGTGTCGTAGTCGTAGGCCGGCTGGAAGGTCTGCTCCAGGGCGTCGGCGTGGGCGGGCAGGGCGGTGGGCGGTGCGGCGAGCGCGCTGCCCGGCAGGGCGATGATCAGCGCGAGGGCGCCGGCGAGGGCGAGCGCGCCCCTGGTGGCGTACGGCCGTGTCTTCAACTGCGTCCCCCTGGGTCGGTGGGCAGGAACCGAGCGCATCTTGGCATGCACATCCCACAGAGGCGAGGGGGCCGGGCCCCCTCGGAAGAGCCTTCACCGGCCCGCCGCCCCGGGTTCACCCCTGCCGCAGCGCGGCCGCCACCAGTCGGCGGACCTCCTCGACGGGGACGGTCCCGCCGTTGACCAGGCGGTCGAAGACCAGGCCGTCCACGCAGGTGAGCAGGGTGACCGTGCGCCCATGGGCGTCTTCGAGGCCCCGGGCCGCGAGGAACTCCTCGACGGAGCTCCGGGCCGCGTTGTCGCGCGGGACGAGGATCTCCCGCAACTCGGGGTGGTGCACGCTCTCCAGGGCGCACGCGTAGCGTGCGAGGGAACGGCGGCGGCCCTCCCCGGTGAGCCGGAGGGCGGCGAACGCCGTGAGTCCGGCGGCGAGTTCCTCGGCATCGCGGGGCGCCCCGGCCCGCCGGCCCGCCTCCTGGATCTCGGCCTGGTCGCGCTCGACGAGGCGGCTCACGAGCGCGGTCAGGAGCGACCGGCGGGTGCGGTGGTACGCGGAGGTCGTACCGGGCGGCAGGCCGGCGGCCCGGTCGACCGCGCGGTGGGTGAGCCCGCGCGGCCCTGCACCGGCTGCTGCGCGGGGCGCTTCCCGCCGGGTGCCTGGTCGTCGGGGCGGAGGCGACCTCCCTGGACCTGACCTCTCCCGACCGGGTGGGGGTGGTCACCGGGGAGGGGGTGCGGGAGGCGGATCTGGTGGTGGCCGCCGACGGCGTGAACAGCGCGCTCCGCGCCCAGCTCCTCCCCGGCCACCCGGGACCGGAGTACAGCGGGTCCACCGTCCTGCGCGCCCTCACCGACTCCCCCGTGCCGCTGGCCTCCGACTTCGAGCTGACCCGGGGGCGGGGCGCCGAGTTCGGGCACATCGCCTTCACCGACGGGCGGGCCGAGTGGCACGCCGTGCTCAACTTCCCGCCGGGCGTGCGCCATTCGCATCCCCTGACCGTCCTGCGCCGCCGTTTCCGGGACTGGCACGAGCCGGTCCCGGCCCTGCTCGCGGCGACCCGTCCCGAGGCCGTGCTGCACCACGACGTCCACGAACTGACCACTCCCCTGCCGACCTTCACCGCGGGCCGGGTCGCCCTGCTCGGCGACGCCGCCCACGCCATGACCCCGAGCCTCGGGCAGGGCGCCTGCCAGGCCCTGGAGGACGCGGTGTCACTGGCCGCGGCGCTCGCCTCCGCCCCCGACGTCGGCGCGGCGCCGGCCCGGTACGACGCCGAGCGGCGCCCGCGCAACCAGTCCGTCGCCCGCGCCGCCCGCCAGGCCGGCCGGATGGGCCAGCAGCTCTCGCATCCGGTCGCCGTCTCCGTGCGCAACGCGGCCCTGCGGGCGATTCCCGGCCGGGCGACCCTGCGCGCCGTCCTGCGGCACGCCGACTGGACGCCGCCGACCCTCCGCGCAAAGCATTAGACGATACGTATCGTCTCGTCTATGGTGATCGACATGACCACCGCCTCCCCCGCACACCTCGCCATGTTCTCCATCGCCGCCCACGGCCACGTGAACCCGAGCCTCGAAGTCGTCCGCGAGCTCGTCGCCCGGGGCCACCGCGTCAGTTACGCCGTCCCCGCGTCCTTCGCCGAGAAGGTCGCGGAGACCGGGGCGACCCCCGTCGTCTACACCTCCACCCTGCCGACCGACGACGACCCGGACGCCTGGGGCACCGAGCTGATCGACAACCTGGAACCGTTCCTCGCCGACGCGATCCAGGCGCTGCCGCAGCTCGCCGAGGCCTTCGCCGAGGACCGGCCGGACCTGGTGCTCCACGACATCGCCTCCTATCCGGCCCCCGTCCTCGCCCACGCCTGGGGCGTGCCCGCCGTCTCGCTGTGGCCGAACCTGGTGCCGTGGGAGGGGTACGAGGAAGAGGTCGCCGAGCCGATGTTCGCCGAGCTCAAGGCCTCGCCGCGCGGCAGGGCGTACTACGCGCGCTTCGAGGGGTGGCTCGGCGAGCACGGGATCGACACCCACCCCGACCGGTTCGTAGCCCGCCCGCGCCGCGCGATCGTCCTCATCCCCCGGGCCCTCCAGCCGCACGCCGACCGGGTCGACGAGTCCGTCTACACCTTCGTCGGCGCCTGCCAGGGCACCCGCGCCGAACAGGGCGGGTGGCGCCGGCCGACGGGGGCCGAGAAGGTGCTCCTCGTCTCCCTCGGCTCCTCCTTCACCAAGCAGCCCGGTTTCTACCGGGACTGCGTCGAGGCCTTCGCCGGCCTCCCGGGCTGGCACGTCGTCCTGCAGATCGGCAGGTTCGTCGACCCCGCAGAACTCGGCGAGCTGCCGCCGAACGTGGAAGCGCACTCCTGGGTCCCCCAGTTGGCGATCCTGCGGCAGGCCGATGCGTTCATCACCCACGCGGGCGCGGGCGGCAGCCAGGAGGGGCTCGCCACCGGCACGCCCATGGTGGCCGTGCCGCAGGCCGTCGACCAGTTCGGGAACGCGGACGTGCTCCAGTCCCTGGGCGTGGCACGGCACCTGCCCATGGAGGAGGTCTCCCCCGGGCGGCTGCGGGAGGCCGTGCTGGCACTCGTGGACGACCCCGAAGTGGCGCGCCGCGCACGGGAGGTCCAGGAGGCGATGGCCCGCGAGGGCGGCACGTCCCGCGCCGCCGACCTCGTCGAGGCGGAGCTCGTCCGGCGCGGCGCGCCCGGCGAGGGCGACACGGCGGATCCCGCGGGGGCGGGTCGCACCTCCTGACGCCGACCTCGCGAGTACGGTGCGTCCTGACCTCGACACGCACCGTCACCGTGGTGGTGCGGAGGGGTCGGCCGCACGAAGGAGATCCCGATGGCGATTCTGGTGAAGTCCGAGATGCCGGGTGTCACCACCGACCAGTACGACGCCCTGAACGGCAGGCTCCAGGCACTGCCCGGCAACCCCTTCGAGGGCTGCCTGTCCCACGCCTGCGTGTCGACCGGCTCGGGCCTGGTGATCCACGACCTGTGGGAGTCGGAGCAGCACATGAAGAAGTTCATGGGCATCGTGATGCCGATGGCCGAGGAGATGGGCCTCCCCCAGGGCTCCCAGCCCGAGATCCACCAGCTCCACAACTACTGGACGTCGTGACCGAAGCCGCCGGGAGCCGCCCGGCGAGGCGTAGGGTCAGGCCGTGTCCAGGACCGAAATCGACCGGGTGACCGCCGAGTTCCACGGCGCGTTCGACAACCGGGACGGCAAGGCCGCCGACGTGGACCGGATCCGGCGGCTCGTACTGCCCCAGGGGGTCATCGTCCGCACCGCGCCCACGTTCACCGCGTACTCCGTGGAGGAGTTCGTCGGGCCGCGCGAGCGACTGCTCTCCGACGGGCGGCTCGTCGGGTTCTCCGAGTGGGAGACCTCCGAGGAGACGCGGATCGAGGGCGACATCGCCTCGCGGTTCGGCACCTACCGCAAGTCCGGGGTCCTCGACGGGGAGCCCTACGAGGGCGAGGGCACCAAGACGATCCAGTTCGTCCGGACGCCGGACGGCTGGCGGATCGCGGCCCTCTCCTGGTTCGACCGTCCCTGACCGGTCGACGGCGGCCCGTCGTCCCTCCGCGTACGGAGAGGGGCGACGGGCCGTCCTGTCAGACCACCGCTCCCGCGCCGCGCCGCGCCGACGCGGTGGCGGCCGGCGCCGGGTGACGGGCCTCCAGGGCGACGGCCAGCGGCATCGCCGTGAA
The DNA here is from genome assembly GCF_055582805.1 of Streptomyces sp. NPDC107498. Taxonomy (NCBI): domain Bacteria; kingdom Bacillati; phylum Actinomycetota; class Actinomycetes; order Kitasatosporales; family Streptomycetaceae; genus Streptomyces; species Streptomyces sp. NPDC107498. The sequence goes on from NZ_JBVJPE010000010.1 coordinate 26,069, forward strand.
CACCGTGGACGCCATGCCGAGGACGACGCCCGCGAGCAGCGCGACGGAGAAGTCGGTGAGCGAGTCCCCGCCCAGCACCGCGAGGGCCACCAGGACGAAGAGCGCCCCCATCCCCGTGTTGACCGTACGGGGCAGGGTCTGGGCCACGGCCCGGTCGGCGAGGTCCGCGAGCGGGACTCCCCCGCCCCGGCGGCGCAGCTCCCGCAGCCGGTCGAGGACGACGACGGAGTCGTTGACCGAGTAGCCGACGACGGTGAGCAGCGCGGCCAGGAAGACGCCGTCCACCGGCTTGCCCAGCCACGCGAACAGACCGACCACGAGCAGCACGTCCTGGGCCATGGCCGCCACGGCCGCCGTCGCGTACGTCCAGCGGAACCGCAGCGTCAGATAGGCCAGTTGCGCCGCCACGGCGAGGCCGAGCGCGAGGAGGGCGTGGGTGCGCAGCTCTCCGCCCAGGCTCGGGCCGATCAGGTCGTCCCGATCCGCCTCCACCGGGCCCGCGACCCGGGCGAGCGCCTCCCTGATCTCCCGCTGCTCGCCGTCCCCGGTCTCCCGGACGCGCACCGAGACGCCGCCGTCACCGGTGGTCTGCACGACGGCGTCGGGGAAACCGGCGCCCATGACGGCCGCACGGGCCGCGTCCGCGTCCACCGGGCGGTCGGCGGCGTACCGGACCGCCCGGCCGCCGGTGAACTCGACGCCGAACTCCACGCCCCGCACGCCGGTTCCGGCGAGGGCCACGAGCAGCAGCCCGGCGCACCCGGTCAGCCAGCGGCGCCGGTGCGCCATCAGTCGGGGCGCCCGGCGGGCCAGCGCGGTCCGCAGCCTGCCGGGCGCGGCCATGCCGGTCACCGCCGGCCGCCTGCGGACGGCGGGCAGACACAGCGTCAGGTCGGCGAGGAGCCGGGTGATCACCATTGCGGTGACCAGGGAGGCGAGGACACCGACCGCGAGCGTCACGCCGAAGCCCTTGACGGGCCCCGTGGCGAAGACGAACAGCAGGCCGGCCGCGAGCAGGGTGGTGACGTGCGAGTCCGCGACCGCGCTCCCCACCCTGCCGAACGCCGTCGCGACCGGCCGTCGCGGATCCCGCCCGGCGGCCCGGCCGAGCGACGCGTACTCCTCCCTGGCCCGTTCGAAGACCAGGACGTTCGCGTCGACGGCGATGCCGACGGCGAGGACGAAGCCGGCGAGGCCGGGCAGGGTGAGGGTGGCGCCCAGGGCGACGACGGCGGCGTACGAGATCAGTCCGTACAACAGCAGGGCGATCGTGGCGAGGACGCCGAGGAGCCGGTAGACGACGATCACGAAGAGTCCCGTGCAGGCCAGACCGATGGCGGCGGCCAGGGCACTGGCCCTGATCGCCTCGGCTCCGAGCGTCGGACCCACGGTGCTCTGCTCGACCGTCGTCACCGGGACGGGCAGCGCGCCGCCCTGGACGAGCGCCGCGAGGTCGCGGGCCTCCCGCGCGGAGAAGCCGCCGGTGATCTGCGCGGAGCCGCCGCCGATGCCCGCCCCGCAGCCCACGCCGGCCTGCATGCCGGGCGCGGAGACGATCCGGCCGTCGAGGACGATCGCGACCCGGCGCGCCGGGTCCGCCGGGGCGGCGCAGGCGGCGTCGCCGGTCAGCCGCGCCCAGTCCTCGGCCGCGCGGTCACGGAAGGCGAGGTCGACGGTCCAGCCCCGGCCGGTCGCGGTGTCGAGGACGGCCTCGGCGCTCTCGACCCCGTCACCGGTGAGGGCGGGCGCGGCGAGGGCGAGGAAGCCGCCGGGGGCGTCGGGGTCGGCCAGGACGCGCGTCCCGTCGGCGGCGGCCGGTCCGGCCGGTCCCCGGGCCGCGCCGGTGACGGCGTGGAAGGTGAGCTGCGCCGTACGGCCGATGGTCTCGGCCGCCCGGCGCGGGTCGTGCAGGCCCGGCAGTTCGACGACGATGCGCCGCTCGCCGGAACGGGCGAGGGACGGTTCGGCGACGCCGAGGCCGTCCACCCGCTTGCGGAGCACCTCCAGGGCGCGGTCGGTGGCGGCGGCGTCGGCGCGGGTGGCGGGTCCGTCCTCGGTCTGCAGGACGATGCGGGTACCGCCGCGGAGGTCGAGTCCGAGGCGGGGCGGGGTGGTCAGGGCGATCCAGAGGGAGAGCGCGACGACGGCGAGCGCGAGGAGCGCGTGCCGGAGCGAGGCACGAGAGGACATGGGGTCTCCACGGGCGGGCGCACGGAGGCGGGCGCCCGCCTCCGTGGGGAGGGGCGCCCGCCGCCCGTGCGGGACGTACGGTCGGATGCGCGTCGGGGACCGGTCCGCGGGCATGCCGAGGACCCGGACGGCGACGCGGGAGGACGTCAGCTGTGCCGGGTGGAGGGTGGGCCGCGCGACTCGCGCGGGACGCGGGGGCCGCCGGGCGGCGCCCGCTCTCGGCGCGGGTCGCCTTCGAGGAGACCGCGCGCGGGTACGGAGGGACCGGCCGGCACGACGGCCGGGGCGACGGGCGGCACCGGGAACCGCACGGGGCTCTCGACGGCTGCCGGGAGACCCGCGACGGCGGCGGGCGCGAAGCGCGGCTCCTGCGCGTCGGTCCGCGGCGCGGGGCGGGCGCCGGCCCGGTGGGTGGTGCCCGCAGCCGAGAGGTCCCGTGCGGGTCCGGCCGCCGCCCGGGCCTCCCGCGCCGGGGCGCCGTGCGCCGGGGCGCCGTGCGCCGGGGCGCCGTGCGCCGGTGCCGACAGCAAGGACCAGAGCACGCAGAGCATCGCGGGCACGAGGGTCGCGAGTCGGCGTGCGGAACTGCTCACCGTGCCGCCCCTCCCCGTCGCCCGTGATCCCGTGAGAGGCCTCAGCCTAGACGGGGCGGGGGACGCGGTTGAGTACGGGGGCGTGCCCGGCGGTTGAGTACGGATGCTCATGTCCGGGCCGCGGGGCCCCTGGACGATGGTCCCGTCACCGTTCCGCCTCGGATCCAGGGGGCCTCCCGTGCTCAGTCGTCTCGCCGCCCACGTCGTCCCGTTCTTCGGGCGGCTGACCGTCACCTCGGACCCCGGGGCCCGGGTCGAGCCGGGCAGCATCCTCGTCGTGAACCACACGTCGCTCGCCGACCCGGCGCTCGTGCTCGCCGCGCTCCGCAGACGGCTGGCCGTCGAGCCCGTCCTGCTCGCCGCCTCGGGGCTCTGGCGGATCCCGGTCCTCGGCCGGGCGCTGACCCGCGAGGGGTACGTCCCCGTCCACCGCGGCTCGGCGCACGCGGCGGCGGCGCTGGACCACGCGGCGGTCGCGCTCGCCTCGGGGCGGCACGTGATGCTGTACGCGGAGGGGCGCATCCCGCCGCGCCGGGACGCCGCCGAGAACCCGCCGGAGACGTTCCGCACCGGCCTCGCGCGGCTCGCGCGGGCGACGGGCGCCCCGGTCGTGCCGATCGGTCAGGCCGGGGCCCGGCGGATCACCTCGGGCGGGCGGGCGAAGCAGCTCGCCGGAGTGCTGACCGCGCCCGTCCGCAGGCCGGGCCTGCACGTCCACATCGGCACGCCGCTGCGGCTGCCCGACGACGTGGCCGCCGCGACGGCCCTCGCGCACGGGGCCGTGACCGAGGCCTGGCGGACGGCGGCCGGGGCCCTGGGCGAGCCCGCGGCCCGTGGGGGTGCCTGACGGTTCCCCACGGAATGGCTGCGGTGGCCGGCCCGGCGCCGGGGGCCGGGACCCCGCGTCAGGGGGCCTCGCCCCGGACCCGCTCCGGGCCCGCCCCGGCCCGTGCCCTCTCGTCCGCGTCCGCCAGCCCGAACAGCAGCGGGGAGAGGGCGAGTTCGAGGGCGGTGAGCGCCACTTGGAACCAGTGCGGCCGCCCTTCGGCGGCGAGGGAGAGCAGCCTCCCGAGGGCTCCCAGCAGGAACACGGCGGTGAGCCCCCGCACGGCCGCGGTGGGGACGGGCGACTGCCGTGCCGCCCAGAGCCAGGCGAGACCGTAGCCGGCGAAGATCGCGCCGAAGAACCGGCCGAGGCTGTCGACCGTGGGACCGGCGGACGCGGCCCCGGGAACGGCGGCGTTGCCGAGCAGGACGTGGAGGAGTCCGATCGCCACGCAGGCGTACCCCATGGCCCGGGCGAGCCCCCGAAGCGCCTTGGCTCTGGTCATGTCCGCGACCCCTTCAGTAGACACGCGTCCAGTAGTGGTGCGCGGGTCAGCGTACGGCCGCTTACTGGACACATGTCAAGTACCATGGCGGGGTGCCGCCCCGCAGACGCCTCAGCCCCGCCGAACGCCGCGCCCAGCTCCTGGACGTCGCCGCCCGGCTCTTCGCCGCGCTGCCGTACGACGAGGTGCTGATGGAGGACGTCGCCGAGCGGGCCGGGGTCTCCCGGGCACTGCTCTACCAGCACTTCCCCGGCAAGCGGGACCTCTTCGCCGCCCTCTACCAGGAGGTCTCCGCGCAGCTGCTCGCGAAGACGCGGCTCGACCCCGCCGACACCCTGGTCGAACAGCTGACGCAGGGTCTGGACGCGCACATCGAATACTTCGCGGCGAACCGCAACACGGTCCTCGCGGCGAACCGCGTCCTGGCCGGCGACCGCCTCGTCCGGACGATCATCACCGACGAACTGGACGCCCTGCGCGAGCGGCTGCTCGGGGTGCTGCCGCTCGCCGACGACCGGACGCGGGCGACCGTGTCGGGCGTCCTGAAGAGCTGGCTGGTCTTCGTGCAGGTGTCGTGCGTGGACTGGCTGGCCCACGAGACCTGTACGCGCACCGAGCTGCGCGACGTGTGCGTCGGCGCGGTCGTGGGCGCCCTCCGGCCCCTCCTCGACGAGGACCCGGCCCCCGACTGGCCCCGCTGACCCCCGGAGGGGCGGCCCCCGTCAGAAGACCGACAGCCCCGTGATGGTCGTGAAGCGGTCGAGCGCGGCCACTCCCGCCACCGAGTTGCCCCGGCTGTCCAGGCCCGGGCTCCAGACGCACAGGGTGCAGCGGCCCGGGACGACGGCGACGACGGCTCCGCCGACGCCGCTCTTGCCGGGGAGCCCGACGCGGTAGGCGAAGTCGCCGGCCGCGTCGTAGGTGCCGCAGGTGAGCATGACGGCGTTGACCTGCTTGGCCTGACTGCGGGTCAGCAGACGGCTGCCGTCGGCGCGGAGCCCGTGCCGGGCCAGGAAGCCGGTGGCGAGGGCCAGGTCGGCGCAGGAGGCCTCCAGGGAGCACTGGCGGAAGTACTCGCGCAGCAGCTCGGGGACGGGACCGGTGATGTTGCCGTAGGAGGCCATGAAGTGGGCGAGGGCCGCGTTCCGGTCGCCGTGGGCGGCTTCGGAGGCGGCGACGCCGGCGTCGAAGGCGAGGTCCGGGTTGCCGCTCTCGGCGCGCAGGAAGGCGAGCAGGCCGCCGGAGGCGTCGCCGGTCAGACGGTGCAGCCGGTCGGTGACGACCAGGGCGCCGGCGTTGATGAACGGGTTGCGCGGGATGCCGTGTTCGTACTCCAGCTGGACGAGGGAGTTGAACGGGTCGCCGGAGGGCTCCCGGCCGACGTGCGCCCAGAGCGCCTCGCCCTCCCCGGCGAGGGCGAGCGCGAGGGTGAAGACCTTGGTGACGGACTGCGTGGAGAAGGGGCGGCGCCAGTCCCCCACGCCGTAGACCGTGCCGTCGAGCTCCGCCACGGCCATGCCGAAGTCGCGCGGGTCGCCCGCCGCGAGGGCCGGGATGTAGTCGGCCGGGGTGCCCCGGTCGGTGAGCTCCGCGATCTCCTCGGCGATGCGGTCGAGGACGGGCTGGAAGGAGGTGTTCGCGGTCACGCGCCGCCTCGCCCACCGTGTCCGGCGGTCGCGGCGGCCAGGCCGAGGTCGCCGTCGGCCGGCACGGCGAAGTAGCGGGCGACGTCGGCCTCCGTGACCTCGGCGAGGGTGGCCGGGGTCCAGTGGGGGTCGCGGTCCTTGTCGACGACCTGGGCCCGGATGCCCTCGACGAGGTCGGGGGTGGCGAGGGCCGCGCAGGAGACGCGGTACTCCAGGTCGAGGACCTCTTCGAGGGTGGCGAGGGCGCGGGAGCGGCGGAGCGTGGCCAGGGTCGCCTTGAGGGCGGCCGGGGAGCGCGCGAGGAGGGTCTCGGCCGTCTCCTTGGCGGCGGGCACGCCGGTGTCGAAGAGGCGCTCGACGATCTCCTCGACGGTCGGGGCGGCGTAACAGGCGTCGATCCACTCCCGCTGCTCGGCGAGGACGCCGGCGGGCGGCGCGACGGCGTGGCGGGCGAGCGCCTCCTCGGCCGGCAGGTCCGTCAGGTCGCGGGTCAGGGCGGGGAGTTCGGCGGAGGGCACGCAGGCGTCGGCGAGGCCCGTGAGGATCGCGTCGGCGGCGCCGACCGGGACGCCGGTGAGGGCGAGGTGGGTGCCGAGTCCGCCGGGGGCGCGGCCGAGGAGGCGGGTGCCGCCGACGTCGGGGACGAAGCCGATGCCGGTCTCGGGCATGGCGACCCGGGAGCGCTCGGTGACGACGCGGACGGAGCCGTGCGCGGAGACGCCGACGCCGCCGCCCATCACGATGCCGTCCATGAGGGCCACGTAGGGCTTCGGGTAGCGGGAGATGCGGGCGTTGAGCCGGTACTCGTCCCGCCAGAAGGCCGCGGAGGCGGAGCCGCCGGCGCGCGCGTCGTCATGGATGGCGCGGATGTCGCCGCCGGCGCAGAGGCCTCGCTCCCCGGCGCCTTCGACGACGACGGTGGTGACGGCAGGATCGTGTTCCCAGGCGGTGAGCGCGCCGTCGACGGCGAGGACCATGGCGTGGGTGAGCGCGTTGATGGCGCGGGGGCGGTTCAGGGTGATGAATCCGGCCCGGCCCTCCGTCCGGAGGAGTACGTCGGGGGTTCCGGTCGGCACGATCACTCGGTCCCTTCGGGTGGCACGGCTCGCTGTCCCGGCCACCGTACCGGGGCGCGTCGCACCCTCCGGGACGGGGTGGAGCGGAGGGACGGGAAGGGCTCATCCGCTTCTCGCGGATCCTGATCGCACGGTGCGCGGTCCGGTGGGGGCCGCTACCCCGCGTCCTCACGCCGAGCCCTTCCCGTCACCTCCATGGAACCACCGGCGGGCCGGGGGCGCGAGCCCCCGACCAGGGGCGACGGGCCGGACGCGCGCCGTCCCGGCCTCCCGGCGGGGTCCGTCGGGAGGCCGGGACGGCAGGAGGCCTCCGCTGCCTCAGGCGGGCAGCAGGTCCTGGGGGACGCGCACCTGCCGGGGGGTGGAGAGGCGCAGCTCGATGATGTCCCGGACGGTGGGCCACTCCTCGTCGAGGATCGAGTAGAAGGCCGTGTCGCGGACGGCGCCGTCGAGCCCGCGGGAGTGGGCGCGGCGGATGCCCTCGCAGGTCGCACCGAGGCGTTCGATGGCGATTCTGGAGCGGGTGTTGCGGGCGTCGGCCCGCATGGTGATGCGGCGCACGCCCCATGCCTCGAAGGCGTGCCGGAGCATGAGGTACTTGGCCTCGGTGTTGATTCCGGTGCCCCGGGCGTCGGCGGCGATCCAGGTGTTGCCGATCTCGGCGGCGTCCGGGACGGCGGTCAGCGGATCGCCGTGGGGCATGCCGGGCACCGGCGGCCACACCAGCGGGCCCCGCCAGTAGTCGAGTTCGAGGAAGCGGGTCGAGCCGATGACTCTCTCGTCGGCCGTACTGACCAGGGCGAAGGGCAGGCAACGGCCTGCCGCCTGATCGGCGAGGGCGCGGGCGATGTAGTCGAGGGCCGATTCGAAGCCATCGGGTACGGGGGTGAAGGCGTAGGCCGATCGGTCCGCCCCGCCGGCCCGGGCGAGGGCTTCGGCGTGCCGCATCGCCAGCGGCTCCAGGCGCACGGAGCGCCCGGTCAGGAGAACAGGTACTGGCACGGAACCTCGGGTCTTTCACGGGCAGGGACGACTCCCGCCGCGGGGAGTCCGCGGCGGCAGCAGGAGGGGGTTCTCGCCCGGTGCCGGAAAGTGTCGTGAGAACGACAAATGAGCAGGTAAAACGGTCCGCCACCGGGTGCGAGGAGGATCAGTATGCAGCCACAACCGCTCCGAGAACAGAACCCCGGGAGAACCCGCGTCCACGCGAGGATGAAGCCTGTCGTGCGACCGCGGCGGGCGGTCTCACGGGCCGGACGGGGCCGCCCGCCAGTCGGACGGCCCGTCGGTTCAGACGCAGGTGGGATGGCCCCAGCCGTCGGCGTTCTTCGCGATGGTCTCGCCCTTGTCGTAGGCACGACCACAGCGGCAGCGGCCCGGGAATTTCGCGTTGAGGGTGCGCCCGGACGGGCGAGTCCCGCGGGCGGAGCCCCCACCGGAACCCGCGGGTCCCGCACCGGAGCCCGCGGGGCTCCTACGGGGCGCAGAGGAGCGCGCTCGGGGCGTGGAGGGGCGTGCGGCAGCCTCCGCCGGGGGCAGTTCGGCTCCGTCGACGGAGGCGAGGGGTTCCTGGGTGCGGGCGGAGTGGCTGGCCGCGCGGTCGGCGGCGTCGTTGAGGGGGTCGCCGTCGACCTGGTGCGCGGGGACGTACACGAATTCGACGTCCCGGCCGGTGAGCAGCGCGTCGATCCGTACGACCAGGTCCTTGTTGGCGACCGGGGTGCCGGCCGCGGTCTTCCAGCCCTTGCGGCGCCAGCCGGGGAGCCAGGTCGTGACGGCCTTCATCGCGTACTGCGAGTCCATGCGGACCTCGGCGGGCAGTGCGGGGTCGAGGGCCTCCAGGAGGCGCTCCAGGGCCGTGAGTTCGGCCACGTTGTTGGTCGCCCGGCCCAGCGGGCCCGCCTCCCACCGGTCGATCGCCCCGTCGGCGCGGCCGACGACCCATGCCCAGGCCGCGGGGCCGGGATTTCCCTTCGACGCGCCGTCGCACGCCGCGATGATCTTCTCCACCATCCCACGATCCTGACACGCCGACGGGGGCGGCCGGTCCCGCCCCCGTCGGAACCCGGCTCCGCCGGGCGTGGACTTCGCCGCCCACGCCCGACGCCGCCCACGCCCGACGCCGCCCACGCCCGTCGGCGCCCGGCCGGGCCGGGTCAGAAAGCGCCGTAGTTGACCTGCCAGGTGGGGAGGCCCATCCGGCGCCAGAGGGCGACGACGCGGTCGCGGTCGTCCAGGGAGACCCGGACCGCGTACCGGTGGCGCACGTGGGCGTCGAAGAGCTCCGCCTTCACGAGGTCGTCGCCGCGGCCGTCGCCGGAGGCGCGCATCCACAGCTCGTCGTACGGCACCTCGTGCCGGGCGAGCCAGCTCTCGGTGAGGGCGCGGTGGTCCTCGCTGCGCCCGGAGAGGAGGACGATCCGGTCCCGCTCGCTGTGCCGGAAGGCGCGCAGGGCGTCGCGCACGGAAGGGTTGATCAGGTCGCGGTCGCAGCGGCTGAAGTCGTACGGGCCCCGGTCGACGCGCAGCGCGAGGGTGCCGTCGATGTCGCACATGACGGCGGTGGGGAGGGCCGGGTCGGGGACGTAGGGCTCCCCGAGGGTGGGGCGGTCGTTGAGCCAGTCCGCGGTGAGGCGCCAACCGCCCCGGGTGGCCTTGGCGTGCTTGTCGGCGAGGATGCGGATGATCTCCTCGCCGACGGGCCGCTCGCGGGCGGCGTCACGGCGGACGCACTCGTCGACGGGTACGTCGGTGAAGTCGTGGACGGCGAAGGTGGCCAGGCCCGCGACGGCCGCCTTGAGCCGCTTGGGGACGTGCGGGGTCAGGTGCGTGTTGTCGACGACGACGTCGAAGCCGTCGTCGACGGCGGCGCGGACCGCCGCGTCCTGGATGCCGAGCACCGTCTGCTCGTGCTTGTGGGACCGGCCGCGGTCCGCCGAGGGGACGTCGAGCATGGCGCGGAGGTCGTCGAGGTTGACGCGGCGCATCCGCCCCTCGGCCGCGGTCTGGAGGGCGCGGGCGGCCGTCGTCTTCCCGGAGGCCGGGAGGCCGGTCATGAGATGGACGACAGGCACGTCAGTTCTCCTCGTCGTGGGCGAAGGGGTCGGTGGCCTCGGGGCGCAGCTGGCGCCAGACGAGGAGGTCGGTGGGGCGCCCGTCGAGGCGCAGGAAGAGGAGGGCCCGCAGGGCCCGGTCGCCGAGGTCCCCGGCGGCGCGGGCGAAGGCGGCCCGGTCGCCGGCGAGGTGGGCGAGGCGGGCGTACGCCTCGTCGACGGCCCGCTCGCGGTCCGCCGCGGCCGTCTCGAGTTTCGCGATCACCCCGCGCACCCAGGCGTCGAACTCGTCCGGGACCTGTTCGAGGAGGGCGTCGAGGGGCTTGCCGCCGGAGGCCTCGACGTCGGTGACGGCGCAGCCGAGGCCCTTGGCGAGCTCGCCGGCCGGGAGGCCGGAGAAGCGCTGGATGCCGTGGCCGCGCCAGATGTCCCGCTCGGTGACCCCGGTGAGCACCTTGTGCAGGCGCACGTACTCGCTGAGCTTGGCCTTGGCGCGCAGGCCGGAGGCGAAGCGCAGGACGAAGCCCTCGGCGTCGGTGCCGGTGGCCCGGCGGCCGCCGGGAAGGGTGTTGGACTCGGTCAGGGCGACGAGCTCGGCGACGTCCATGGCGGGCCAGGTGCGGACGACGGAGCCGAGGGGGCGCCACGCCTCGGCGGCCTCGGCGAGGGGGAGCTCGGTGCCGTCCGCGCGGAAGGCGGCGAGCAGCACGAGGTCGCGGCGCTCGCCGTAGTTCACGACGATGCGGTTGCCCGGGTAGAGCATCTCGGCGAGGTAGGTGACGCCGGGGGTCAGGCCCGTGGTGTCGGCGGCGTCGAGGCGGCGCTGGGCCCAGGTGGCCTGGCCGCTGGTGAAGGAGCCCTTGGAGGCGACGTGCCAGCGGTCGGCGTAGTGGAAGACGACGGCGAGGCTGCCGTCGACCTTGTCGTACACCTCGAAGGGCTCGTCGGGCAGCGGGGGCGCGTAGGGGCGGTCGCCGGTGTGCTCGGAGAGGTTGAAGAACTTGGGGAGGGGGAGCGCGACGATCCGCCCGGTGGCGTCGTCGGCGACGAGTCCGCGACACCGCGTGGTGGCCCGGTTCCAGTGCTGGGCGTACTGGCACGCGCGCGTGTACGTGTAGATCGACAGCGGCAGCTCGGGGTGGTGCTTGCGCGTGACGTGCCCGTTCGCGAGAGCGGCGGCGAGTTCGTCGGACGGCATCAGGTCGTGCAGAGTCAGGGTCACCTGGCTCATGGGGTCCCTCCCGTGTGTTCGATGATCCATTCTGGGGCGGGGAGAGCCGTGCGGGACACCGAATTTCGCGGTGGAGGGGGCGGGCGGGGGCCGTCGAGCGGGCTCCCGATCCCGGCGTGTCGGTGGTGCCCCGTAGACTCGCCGTCTGCCCGTCGGTGACGGAACCGGCCCCAGACGAAGGAAGCGAGCCCCATGAATCACGCGGACGGCACGGCACCGATCTACGCCGAGCTCATACGGGAGCGGGGGGACGTTCCCGGTGACGTCCGCCAGGTCGCCGAGGAGGTCCTGCGGGATCTGAGCCGGGTGATCCAGATGCCTCCGCAGGGGATTCCGCAGCAGGGTGCCGTCGTGCAGGCCGGTGCGCCGCACCCCGGTGTCGGCGGCCCCATGGGCGTCGGCGGTCCCGGGGGCATGATGGGCCAGGCGGGCGCCGTCGTCCCGCACCGGCCGATGCGCTGACCCGACGGGACCGGCGTCCCCGGCCGTTGTCAGTGGCCTGCGTCATGCTGCCTCCCGAGCGGCCTGTCTCGACGCGAGCGGGCCTCGTGCGGTGACCCGGGGAAAGACGACATGGCCGAGGTACTGCTCTTCCACCACGCGCTCGGGCTGACGGAGGGCGTCGGCGCGTTCGCCGACGGACTGCGGCGGGCCGGGCACACGGTGCACGTGCCCGATCTGTACGAGGGGCGGGTGTTCGAGGACCTGGAGGCCGGCGCCGGGTACGCCCGGGAGGTCGGCTTCGACACGCTCGTGGCGCGGGGCGAGCGGGCGGCCGGGGGACTCGCGGAGGACGTCGTGTACGCGGGGCTCTCGCTCGGCGTGCTGCCCGCGCAGAAGTTGGCGCAGACCCGACCCGGGGCGGCCGGTGCCCTGCTGGTCGGCGCCTGCGTGCCGGTGGACGCGTTCGGCGCGGCCTGGCCGGAGGGCGTGCCCGTCCAGGTGCACGGCATGGACGCCGATCCGTACTTCGCCGGCGAGGGGGACCTGGAGGCGGCGCGCGCACTGGTGGCGGGCGCCGAGGACCGGGAACTCTTCCTGTACCCGGGCACGGCCCATCTGTTCGCGGAGCGCGGTGGGCCCGACCACGTGCCGGAGGCGGCCGCGCTGTGCGCCGAGCGGGCGTTGCGCTTCCTGGACGCCCTCGGGGTCTGAGCCTCGCGCGGCGGGGTCCACCGATCGGGGGACCCCGGGGTCGGCCGTCCCGCCGCCCGGGAGGGGACGGGCGGTGGATCCGGCGGGGGCGGGCGCGGGCGGAGGATCGGGGCAGGGCGCGGACGTCCCGGCGGGGCCGTCCGCGCGGTCGCCGCCCCGAGGAGTGCGCCATGCCGAAGTTCCACCGCCGGTCCCGTGCCGCCCGGGCGCTCGTGCCCGGCGCGGTGGCCGCGGTCCTGCTCGCGGGCTGTGCCCAGGGCGCCGGAGGGGCGGCTTCCGCCACCGGTACGACGCCGTCCGCCGGGGCCTCCTCCACCCTCGACTCCCCCACCCTCGACTCCCCCGCCCCCGGCTCGGCTGCTCCGGGCTCGGCTGCTCCGGGCTCGGCCGCCGCCGTGACGCCGGGCCCGGACGGCACGGTCGTCCCGGGCACCCTGCTCGTCACCGACTTCGGTTCCGACACGGTCACCTTCGTCGACCCCGCACGGGGCGCCACCGGTTCCGTGCGGGTCGGCACCGCGCCGTACGGTCTGGCCGTCGGCGGGGACGGGCGCGCCTGGGTGGCGACCGCCGAGGGCGTGGCGGTCGTGGACACGGCGAGCCGCGAACGCCTCGCGCTGATCCCGTACCGCACGGACACCGGGCCGGTGGCCACGGGCGAGTACCGGGGCGGCGGCATGGGCATCGCGCTCGCCCCGGACGGGCGGCGGGTGTACGTGGGGGTCAACGTGCCCGGCGGGAACGGCACTCTGGAGGTCGTCGACACGGCGGCGCTGAGGGTCACGGACACCGTCCCGGTCGGCCGGCGCCCGTTCGACGTGGACGTGTCGCGGGACGGCGCCGAGGCGTACGCGACGGGCCACGACTCCTTCGACGTCACGGTCGTCACGGCGAAGACGCTGACCCCGCGCCGGATCGAGGTCGCCCCGTACGGCACGGAGGGCGGACTCGGCTCCTGGCTCAAGCCGCACTACACGGCCGTGCGGCCCTCGGACGGCAGGCTCCTGCTGCCCTTCGAGGGCGAACGGCTCGCGGTGGTCGACCCCCGGACGGGCCGGACGACGGTCGAGCCGATGACCGCGAACACCCATCAGCACGGCGTGACCGTGACCGCCGACGGAACGCTGCTGGCCGTCGGCACCGGACCGATCGACCCGGACGTGGACCGCGGCCCCTCCCTGACGGTGCGCACGCCCGACGGGGCCGAGCGGATCCACCCGTTGGAGGGTCCGCACGAGAGCGTGGCCGTGTCCCGCGACGGCCGCACCGCCTATGTGACGGGCGGCTTCACCCGGGACGGGTCCTGGGACGGCCTGACCGTCGTCGACCTCCGCACGGGCGACGCCCGCCGACTCCCCGCGGGCTCCCGGCCCCTGGGCGTGGCGGTCCTGTAGCGCGCTTCAGCGCCGGGGCGGCAGGACGGTGAGGACGCGCTCCACGAAGGCCTTGAAGTCGGTCATGAAGTCGGTCAGGAACTGCTGGGTCGTCGGGTCGGTGACCTCCCCGTCCTCGCCGAACAGCCCCGGGAGGAACTGGATGTACGCCTCCGGGGCGTTCATCTGCGGGGAGTTGCAGAAGCTGAGCACGGACCGGAGGCTCTGCTGCGCGACGGCCGTGCCGATCTTGCCGGGCGAGGCGCCGATGACGGCGGACGGCTTGTGGGTGAAGGAGTTCGTGCCCCAGGGGCGGCTGGCCCAGTCGATGGCGTTCTTGAGGGCACCGGGGATGGACCGGTTGTACTCCGGCGTCACGAAGAGGACCGCGTCGACGGCCGCGATGGCCTCCTTGAGCGCCTTGCCCTCGGGCGGGTAGTCGGCGTCGAAGTCGTGGTTGTAGAGCGGGAGGTCCTTGATGGGGATCTCCCGGAACTCGAGCCCGGGGGGCGCGACGCGGATCAGGGCCCGGGACAGGACCCGGTTGACGGACTTCGTCGAGAGGCTGCCGACGAAGTAGCCGACCTGGTAGGTGCTCATCCGCGTTGTCCTGCCTTCCGCCGGGGTGCTTCCGAAGGCCTTCCGTGGGCCGTCCACGGGGCCTTCCGCAACGTAACCCGATGAGCGACATGCCACCAATCGCGATAGAAAGGATTACCCACGGCTCAGAGGGAAAGGCGGACAGCGTGACACGACCGAGGATCCTCGTGGTGGGCGCCGGCTTCGCCGGAGTGGGCTGCGTGCGGCGGCTCGAACGGCGCCTCACCGAACGGGAGGCGGTGCTCACGCTCCTCTCACCGTTCTCGTACCAGTTGTACCTGCCGCTGCTCCCCCAGGTGGCCGCCGGCGTGCTGACCCCGCAGTCGGTCGCGCTGTCCCTGCGGCGCAGCCGGCGGCACCGGACCCGGATCGTCCCGGGCGGTGTGGTCGGCATCGACACGGCGGCGAAGGTCTGCGTGGTGCGGACGATCTCCGGCGAGCTCGTGACGGAGCAGTACGACCATCTCGTCCTCGCGCCCGGCAGTGTGACCCGCACCTTCGACATCCCGGGGCTCGCCGAGCACGCGCGCGGGATGAAGACCCTCGCGGAGGCCGTCTACATCCGCGACCACGTCATCGCCCAGCTGGACCTGGCGGACGCGAGCGACGACGAGGAGGAACGGGCCGCGCGGTTGCGGTTCGTGGTGGTCGGCGGCGGATACGCGGGGACGGAGACGGCGGCCTGTCTCCAACTCCTCACGCACAACGCGGTCAAGCGGTACCCCCGGCTCGACCCCTCCCTCATCAAGTGGCACCTGGTGGACATCGCCCCGAAGCTGATGCCCGAGCTGGGCGACAAGCTGGGCGCCGCCGCCCTGGACATCCTGACGAAGCGCGGCATCGAGGTGTCGCTCGGCGTGTCGGTGGGCGCGGTGGACGAGAAGTCGGTGACGCTCACCGACGGACGGGTGCTGCCGAGCCGGACGTTGATCTGGACGGCCGGCGTGGCCGCGAGTCCGCTGATCGGCACCCTCGGCGCGGAGACCCTCCGGGGCCGGCTCGTCGTCTCCGCCGAGATGGACGTGCCGGGGCTCGACGGGGTGTGGGCGCTGGGCGACGCCGCCGCCGTCCCCGACCTCGCCAAGGGCGAGGAGGGCGCGATCTGCCCGCCGACCGCGCAGCACGCGATGCGGCAGGGCAAGGCCGTCGCCGACAACCTGGTCGCGCGGCTCCGGGGCGAGCGGACCCATCCGTACACGCACAAGGACCTGGGGCTCGTGGTGGACCTGGGCGGGATGGACGGGGTGTCGAAGCCGCTCGGCGTGGAGCTGCACGGGGCGCCCGCCCAGGCGGTGGCCCGCGGCTACCACTGGGCGGCGCTGCGGACCAATGTGGCCAAGACGCGGGTGATGACGAACTGGCTGCTCAACGCGGTCGCGGGCGACGACTACGTACGGACCGGGTTCCTGGCCTCGAAGGCGGGGACGCTGCGGGACTTCGAGTACACCGACGCGTATCTGACGCCGGAGCAGGTCCGCGAGCACACGGGCTCGTTCCGCGGGGCGGTGGGCTCGGGCGGCCACTGACTCCGCACGACGGTCGGTCCGGGTGGCTGGGGCCGGATCCGCACGACGGTCGGTCCGGGTGACCGGAGCCGGGTCCGCGCGGCGCCGGGTCTCCGACTTCCGGCGCCGCGCGGTCCGTCACCGCGCGAGTTCGGCCGCCGGGCCCATGACGACGACGGGTTCCGCGGCCGGGTCGAGGGTGCGCAGGAGTTCGCGCAACGCCTCCCGCTCCAGGGCGACGCAGGCCTGGGTGGGGCCGTCGTGGTCGACGTGGATCCAGACGCCTCCGCCCTTCTCCTCGCCGAGGGGGCGTTCCTTGTCGAGCGGGGTGCGGCCGGGCACCCGGTTGTAGTCGATGGCGATCACGTGGTCGAAGGACCCTTCCAGCGGTTCGCCCAGGAAGCCGGTGCCGCTGATGGCGAACTCCTCGTCCTGGTCGTACGGGAGCCGGGCGCCGGGGTCGGGCAGCAGTCCGCCCGCGTCGCCGATCCGGAAGACCCCGATGGGAGAGCGCAGGTCGCCGGCCGTGTGGTCGGCGGTCCAGCCGCGGAGGGCGTTGTGGGCGGGCCAGGGTCCGGCGGCCTTGATCCAGCCGCGTGCCGGGTCGCGCCGGTACAGGGTGGCGGTGGCCGTGTGGGAGTCGGCGGTGGCTCCGGTGACGACGAAGGCCTGGGTGGTGCCGTCGGGCACGTGGGCCCGGGTGGCGGGGCCGACGCCGGGGATCCCGGCGGCGGGGACCGGGGCGGAGGCGAGGTCGTTGGCCGCCGCGGCCCGCGGCCCCGGGGCGGGGCGGCTGTCGCCCGAGGCGGACGCGGGGGCGGACGCGGACGTCGGGGCGGGCGCGGTCGGGGCGGGGCTCGCGCAGCCGGTGAGCAACAGGGCCGTGCACAGTGTGCCGGCGCTCAGCAGCGCGGGGGCGCCCTTGCGGACGGACATGGGACGGCATCCTCCTGGCCGGGGGCAATGCAGCGATCCGTACCCGTTCGGCGGGCGGTGCTGCCGCCCTGGCCGCGCCCTCACCCGTACGGCCGCCTCCGCGGCGGGCGCGACCCGTCGGGCCGGAGCCCGGAGGGGCGTGCCGCCCGGGTGTCCCTCCGCCGGCCGACCGGTCGCGTGCCACCGGGGACGACCGGCCCGCTGACGACACCTCGCATCAGGCCACTCCCTTCGGATTGGCCCCTGCGGGTGCCCCGACGGCCCGCCTACCCTGAGGCCATGCATCCCGTGCTCGCCGCCGACCTCGCCCGGCTGCCCGAACTCCTCCAGTCCGCCCGCGACTTCGCCGCCCATGTGCTCTCCGGGGTCGACGAGCGGCCCGTCGCCTCCCCCGCGAAGGCTCCCGAGCCCGATCCGCTGCCGACGGAGGGCGTCGGCGCGCAGGGCGCGCTCGACCGGTTCGCGCAGCGCTGGGAGCCCGGGTTCTCCGGCTCGGCGGGCCCGCGCTACCTCGGCTTCGTGACCGGCGGCGCCACCCCCGCGGCCCTGGCCGGCGACTGGCTCACGGGTGCCTACGACCAGAACGGCTCCAGCGGCGGCGGCTCGACCGTCGCCGCGCTGGAGCACGAGACGCTGGGCTGGCTGCGGGAGCTCTTCGGACTGGGCGAGGCGCACGGGGGCGCGTTCGTCAGCGGTGCCACGATGTCCAACACCGTGGGCCTCGCCGTCGCCCGGGAGTGGCTGGGCGAGCGCCTGGGCGTCTCGGTGTCCCGTGCCGGGACGGCCGCGCTCGGCCCGGTCCACGTGCTGTCCGGCAGCCCGCACTCCAGCGTCGCCAAGGCGCTGTCCGTGCTGGGCGTCGGGCGGGACCGGCTGCGGTCGGTGCCGCTGCTCGGCGGGGAGCGCGAGGCCGTGGACGTGGCCGCGCTGGCCGGGGCGCTGGAGTCGCTGGACGGGCGGCCCGCCGTCGTGGTCGCGAACGCCGGGACGGTGAACACGGTCGACTTCGACGACCTGCGGGCGATCGCCGCGCTCAAGGAGCGGTACGACTTCTGGCTGCACGTCGACGCCGCGTTCGGCGCGTTCGCCGCGCTCTCCCCCGCCCGCGCCGGGCTCGTCGACGGACTCGACGCGGCCGACTCGATCTGCGTGGACCTGCACAAGTGGCTGAACGTCCCGTACGACGCCGCCGTCCAGTTCACCCGCCGTCAGGACCTCCAGGTGCGGGTCTTCCACAACGAGTCGCCGTACCTCGGCCTCCCCGCCGGGACGCCCGACTTCCTCCATCTGACGCCGGAGAACTCCCGGCGGCTGCGCGCCCTGGCCACCTGGTTCTCGCTGACCGCGTACGGGCGCGAGGGGCACGCCGAGATCGTCGAGCGCTGCGTCGCGCTGGCCCGGCGCCTCGGCGAGGGGATCTCGGCGGTGCCCGGGCTGCGGCTCCTCGCGCCGGTGCACCTGAACGTCGTCTGCTTCACCCTCGCCGACGACCCGACGGCGGAGCGGCTCGCCGCCGTGGCACGGGCGGTCGCCGACTCCGGCGAGGCGTTCCTGACCCCCACGGTCCTGCACGGGACGCCCGCGCTGCGCGCCGCGTTCAGCAACTGGCGCACGACGGAGGAGGACACGGACCGGGTCCGGGACGCGCTGGCGCGGGCGGTCCGGGGGCTCCCCGCGGCGGAGGACGCGTGAGCGCCCGGCGACGGGCCGCCGGGGCCCGCCGAAAGCGGTTGACCCGCCCGGCGGGACGCGGTTCCATGCTCCGATGAGTGATCTTCGCATCGAACGGGCCCGGACCGGGGAGCAGCTCGCCGACTGGCGGGCCGTGCACAACACGATCGTCCCGACGGCGGTGCTCTCCGTCGAGGAGGTGCGGGAGCGCGCGGGCCGGAACCGGCTGGACGTGGCGTACCTCGGGGACGTGGCGGTGGGCTGTTCGACGGTGCGCCCGCCGGACGAGGAGACTCCGGCGGCGACCGTCATCGCGCGGACGCTGCCGGAGCACCGGGGACGGGGCTTCGGGACCGCGCTGTACGAGCGGGGGCTCGCGCACGCGCGGACGCTGAGCGACGAGGGCGTGGAGACGGTGGTCCTCGCGTCGAACGAGGAGGGGCTGCGGTTCGCCCTGGCGCGCGGCTTCGTGGAGGTGGAGCGGTACGTCCTGCCGGGCGACACGATCCCGTTCGTGGCGCTGCGCCTGGCCTGACGGACACCATTTCTGACGAAGCGTCAGGAGATTGTGTCGCGGGTCTGGGAACCTTCGGGGCCCGGCGCTACCCTCCGCGCATGATTCGGACGGTGGTGTGGGGTACCGGGAACGTGGGGCGCGCGGCCATTCGCGCCGTGGACGCCCATCCGGGCCTCGAACTCGCGGCCGTGCTCGTGTCCGACCCGGCCAAGGTGGGCCGTGACGCGGGCCGGCTCGCGGGGCTCGGGCGCGATCTCGGGGTGGTCGCCGACGACGACGTCGGCGCGGTGCTCGGCGGGCGGCCGGCGGCGGTGGTGTACGCGGCCTCCGGCGACACCCGGCCCGACGGGGCGCTCGCCGACGTGGCCCGGGCGGTGGCGGCGGGCGCGGCGGTGGTGACGCCCGCCCTGTACCCGCTGTACGACCAGCGCAACGCACCGCCCGAGTTCCGGGACCCGGTGCTCGCGGCGGTCACCGAGGGCGGTGGTTCGCTCTTCGTGTCGGGCGTCGACCCGGGCTGGGGCAACGACGTGCTGCCGCTCCTGGTGAGCGGCCTCGCCGCCACGGTGGACGTGATCCGCTGCCAGGAGATCTTCGACTACTCGACGTACGAGCAGGAGGATTCGGTCCGGGAGCTGGTGGGGATGGGCCGGCCGATGGAGTACGAGCCGCCCATGCTGTGGCCCTCGGTGCCCACCATGATCTGGGGCGGCCAGGTGCGGCTGATGGCCCGCGCGCTCGGGGCCGAGATCGAGGAGATCCGCGAGACGCTGGAGCGGCGCCCGCTGGAGTCCACGGTGCGGACGCGGACGATGGGCGTGTTCGAGGCGGGAACGCAGGGCGCGGTCCGCTTCGAGGTGCAGGGGATCGTCGGCGGGGAGCCCCGCATCGTGATCGAGCACGTCACCCGCATCCACCCCTCGTGCGCGCCGGACTGGCCGGTGCCCCCGGACGGCGCCGGGGCGCACCGGGTGATCGTCGAGGGGAGCCCCCGGATCGAGGTGACGGTGGCGGCGACCGACGAGGGCGAGAACCGTTCGGCGGGCGGGAACGCCACGGCGGTGGGACGGCTCGTCGGGGCGATCGACTGGCTGGTGGCGGCGGAGCCGGGACTGTACGACGCGCTGGACGTGCCGCTGCGGCCGGCGGTCGGGAAGCTGGGAAGGAGACCGCGGTGATCATCGACATTCCCGAGGGCCAGGAGCCGATCGGGTACGTGTGGGGCGACATGGTCCCGGAGATCGGGACGGCGGCGGCGAACTTCTCGCTGTCCGTGTACGCCCATACGACCCTGGGACTGCGCGAGTTCGAGGCGGCGCGGCTGCGGATCGCGCAGATCAACGGCTGCGGATTCTGTCTGGACTGGCGCACCGAGCGGGACGGGGTGAAGGTCGAGGAGGGGTTCGACGCGCTCGTCGCGGCATGGCGGGAGACGGAGGTCTCGGAGCTCTTCGACGAGCGGACGCGGCTGGCCGCCGAGTACGCGGAGCGGTACGCGCTCGACCACCACGGCCTCGACGAGGAGTTCTGGGCGCGGATGACGGCGCGGTACGGCCAGGCGGAGATCGTGGAGCTGACGATGAGCCTGGGGTCGTGGCTGGCGTTCGGACGGCTCAACCGGGTGCTCGGACTCGACACGGTGTGCGTGCTGCCGACGCACTGAGGGGTCGTGCGGAAGGGCCGGCCGGTCTCCCGGCCGGCCCTTCCTCGTCGCGCCTCAGAAATCCTCGGCGATGATGCGCTCGATGTTGCGTTCGGCGAGCGCGGTGATGGTGACGAAGGGGTTGACGCTGGTGTTCCCGGGGATGAGCGAGCCGTCGATGGCGTAGAGGCCGGAGTAGCCGTGGAGCCGGCCGTAGTTGTCGGTCGCCCGGCCGAGGACGGCGCCGCCGAGCGGGTGGTAGGTGAGGTGGTCCCCCCAGATCTTGTAGGTGCCGAAGAGGTCGGTCCGGTAGATCGTCCCCTCCTTGCCGTTGATCCTGTCGAAGATGGACCTGGCCATGTCGACGGACGTCTGCTTCCAGGCCCGGTCCCAGCTCAGGTCGACCTTGCCGGTGGACGGGTTCCAGGTGAACTCGGCGCGGTGCGGGGTGCGGGTGATGGACAGGTAGAACGAGGCGTAGGTCTCGATGCCGGTGGGCAGCGGGGCGACCTCGGCGAAGGCCCCGCCGGCGTCCCAGTTGTCGATGCCCGCGGTGGGCATGGAGGACTGGAGCTTTCCGGTGGGGTCCCACATGTGGTTGGCACGGCCGCACATGACGTTGCCGTTGTCGCCCCAGCCCTTGCCGACGTGTTCGCTGAGGGAGGGCAGTGCACCGGTCGCCCTGAGGCGGGTGAGGAGCTTGCTGGTGCCGACGCTTCCGGCGGCGAAGAAGACCCGGTCGGCGCGGACGGTCTTGGTGACGAGGGTGGCGCCGGTGGTGTCGATCTGGTCGATGACGACGGTGTAGCCGCCGGCGGCGGCCGGGCTGACGGAGGTCACCCGGTGGAGCGGGGAGACGTTCACGCGGCCGGTGGCGGCGGCCTGGGCGAGGTAGGTCTTCTGGAGGCTCTTCTTGCCGACGTTGTTGCCGTAGATGACCTCGCCCTCCAGGGCGGACTTCTGGACGGTCCCGGCGGCCTCCTGCTTCATGTAGTCCCAGTCGTAGACGTTGGGCACGAAGACGAAGGGGAAGCCGGAGCGCTCGGCGTGCTTGCGGCCCACGCGCGCGTACTGGTAGCAGTCCGCGTTCTCCCACCAGTTCACGTCCACCGACGTGACGCCCAGGCCCGCGTTGGCGCGCGGGTAGTAGGTGGAGTACATCTCGGCCGGGTCGACGGTCGGGAGGATCGCCGGGAAGCGCTCCCGGAGCGGTGTGACGGCCATGCCGCCGTTGACGAGGGAGCCGCCGCCGACGCCGCGCCCCTGGTAGACGGTGATGCCGGCGAAGTCCTCCGCGTCGAGGATGCCGGTGTGCACGGGCACGTCCTTGTCGAGCGGGAAGCCGAGGAACCGGCTCAGCGGCTGCTTGGTGCGGGTCCGCAGCCAGAAGGAGCGGTAGTCGGGCCTGGTGGTGTTGGCGAAGATCTTGCCGTCCGGCCCGGGGGCGTCCCAGGCCATGCCCATCTCGATCATGTGGACGTCGACACCGGCGCGGGCGAGCCGCAGGGCGGCGACGGAGCCGCCGTAGCCGGTGCCGACGACGAGGGCGCGCACCCGGGCGCCGTCGGGGATGGGGGTGCAGTTCAGGCCGGGGACTTCGGCGCGGGCGGGGGTCGTGATCGTGCCGGCGAGGGCGGCGGCGCCGAGAACAGAACCTGTTCCCGCGAGAAAGCGGCGGCGGCTGACCCGTGGATATCCCTGGGCGGACAGGGGGTGTTCACTCATGTGATCTTCCTCACTCGCGAGTGAATGGGAACACGTTCTACGACCGCCCGCCGAGGAAGTCACGAGAAACTGACGGGTAACTTCAGGCCGGAGAGGCCCCCTTGCGCGTCAGAGGACGACCGGGCCCGGGGCGCCCGTGAGGCGCTCGGGGGTGAGCAGCTCGGCGAGGCGGTGGGCGGGCAGCAGGCCCTTCTCCACGGTGAGCTCGATGACGCCCCGGCCGGTGGCGAGCGCCTCCTGGGCGATGGCCGTGGCGGCGGTGTAACCGAGGTGCGGATTGAGCGCCGTGGCGAGGCCGATGGAGTTCTCCACGGCCGCCCGGAGCGCCTCGGTGTTGGCGGTGATGCCGGTGACGCAGCGGTCGGCGAGGGTGAGGCAGGCGGCGCGCAGCGAGAGCAGGCTCTTCGAGAGGGCGTGGAAGATCACCGGCTCGAAGGCGTTGAGCTGGAGCTGCCCCGCCTCGGCCGCCATGGTGATGGTGATGTCGTTGCCGATCACCTCGAAGGCGACCTGGTTGACGACCTCGGGGATCACCGGGTTGACCTTGCCGGGCATGATGCTGGAACCGGCCTGCACCGGCGGCAGGTTGATCTCGCCGAGGCCGGCGCGCGGGCCCGAGGAGAGCAGTCGCAGGTCGTTGCAGGTCTTGGAGAGCTTGACCGCGATCCGCTTGAGGACCCCGGAGAGCTGGACGAAGGCGCCGCAGTCCTGGGTGGCCTCGATGAGGTTGACGGAGGTCACGAGCGGCAGGCCGGTCAGTCCGGCGAGGTTGCGCCGGGCGGTCTCGGCGTAGCCGGGGGCGGCGTTGAGGCCGGTGCCGATGGCGGTGGCGCCGAGGTTGATCTCGTGGATGAGTTCGATCGCCTCGGCGAGCCGGCCGCGGTCCTCCTCCAGCATCACGGCGTACGTGGAGAACTCCTGGCCCAGCGTCATGGGCACCGCGTCCTGGAGCTGGGTGCGGCCCATCTTCACGACCTCGCGGAACTCCAGGGCCTTGGCGGCGAAGGCGTCCTGGAGGACCGCCATGGCCTTCAGGAGCTCGCGGGCGGCACCGATCGCCGCGATGCGGATCGCGGTCGGGTAGACGTCGTTGGTGGACTGGCCGAGGTTGACGTCCTCGTTGGGGTGGAGCCGGCCGTAGTCGCCCTTGGCGTGGCCGAGGAGCTCCAGGGCCCGGTTGGCGACGACCTCGTTGGCGTTCATGTTGGTGGAGGTGCCCGCCCCGCCCTGGACGACGTCCACGACGAACTGGTCGTGCAGGCGTCCCGTACGGATCTCCCGGCAGGCCCCGGCGATGGCGTCGGCCTTGTCGGAGGGCAGCAGGCCGAGCTCCTCGTTGGCGCGGGCGGCGGCCTCCTTGACGGCGGCGAGCGCGTCGATCAGCAGCGGGTAGACCGAAAGGGGCGTGCCGGTGATGGCGAAGTTCTCGGTGGCGCGCAGCGTGTGGACGCCCCAGTAGGCGTCGGCGGGGACGTCCCGGTCGCCGAGCAGGTCGTGCTCGCGGCGGACGGGGACGTCGTGCGGGGCCGGTGCGGGAACCATGGGGGGCCGTCCTTGGGGAGGGGAGGGGAGGGTGCGGGGTGCGGAGGGTGCGCGGCGCCGGGAGGGCGCGTCCGCTCTCCACGCGTGCGCGTACGGCCCCGGTGACCGTTTCCGGGCAGGGCGGAGCCGCCGGGCGGACCCGGCGGGCGCGGTGCGCCGGTGGAGGAGGTTGATTCCGGCTCGCGGACGGGCGGGGGGGGTGCGCCGTCCGCGAGCCGGGGCTCTGGGTGCGCCCGTCGGACTCCGGTCCGGAGGACGGGCCTGGGGGCGGGTCTCGGGAAGGGCCCTACGCGCGGGCGGCGACCGCCGAGGCCGAGCGGGATCCGCCGGTGGCGAGGGCCGGCTCGGCGCGGACGGGTCCTTCGAGGAGGCGGCGCAGGAGGGCGGTGCTGCGGGCGGGGTCGCCCGCGCCGGTGGCGCCCTCGGCGAGGAGCGTGGCGAGGAGGGCGATCCGCGCCTGGCCCGCCCGGAGCGTGCCGGTGAGGAGGGCGCCGGCGGCGACGAGGTCGACCGCGCCGCCGCCGGTGTATATCTCGGCCAGCGGTCCCGCGGGGACGCGGGTGGTCACGGCGACGAGGACGCCCCGGGCCACCGCGTCGGCGACGGCGGCGGCGATCTCGGGCGTGGCGTTGCCCGCGCCGGTGGCGACGAGCACGACGCCCCGGGCGCCGGCGGAGACGGCCGCGTTCAGGAGGAACGGGTCGCCGTCGGAGTGGTGCGTGACGATGTCGACGCGGGGCAGCGGGGCGGCGTCGGCGGCCCCGGGTGCCGCGGTCCGCGCGGCGGCCGGCAGGGGCAGCGGGGCGGGACGCTCCGGCTGCCGCTCGATGTCGACGCGGGAGAAACCGACGCGGCCGAGGCGCTCGGCGGAGGGGTCGGAGAAGGCGTCGGCGGCGAGGGTCCGGGTCTTCACGGTGCCGCGCGCCGCGTGGACGCGTCCGTCGAAGACGACGAGGACGCCGAGGTCGCGGACGGAGGAGGCGACCTGGAGCGCGTCGTAGAGGTTGCCGGGGCCGTCGCCGTCGCCGGTGCCGAAGGGGCGCTGGGCGCCGGTGAGGACGACCGGGCGGGAGTCGGCGTGGTGGAGGTCCAGGAGGAAGGCCGTCTCCTCCAGGGTGTCGGTGCCGTGGGTCACGACGATGCCGTCGACGCCGGGGTCGGCGAAGGTCTCGTGGACGGTGCGCAGGAGGGCGAGCTGGTGGGCCGAGGTCATGCGGGAGCTGTTCACGTTGAACAGGTCGACGACCTCGACGGTGACGCCCTCGGGGAGGGGCGCGGTGGCCAGGACGTCGTCGCCGGAGGCGTCGGCCGCGTAGCCGGTGCCCTGCCAGCGGCTGGCGATCGTGCCGCCGGTGCTGATGACGACGATCCTGCGCGTTCCTCCGTCGTTCGTCCGCTTCATGCCTGCCGTCCTCACTCCGTACCCAGCTGTCTCCTGCGGTCGCAACGATAGGTCAGGCGGTGCGCAAGACGATTGCGAAATGAGCCGCTGTTCTGTTTCATCGTGGTGGATAATTGCGCCATGGACCGGATTGATCTCCACATCTTGCGCGAGCTCCAGAACGACGGCCGACTGAGCAACCAGGAGCTGGCCCAGCGGGTCGGGCTCAGCCCCTCCCCCTGTCTGCGGCGGGTCCGCCAGCTGGAGCAGGACGGGGTGATCCAGGGCTATCGGGCGATCATCGACCCGGAGGCGGTGGGGCGCGGCTTCGAGGTCCTCGTCTCGGTGGAGGTGAAGCGGGACCGGGAGACGGTGGAGGCCTTCGAGGAGGCGCTCCAGGACGTGCCGGACGTGATCGAGGCGTACCGGCTGTTCGGAAGCCCCGGCTGTCTGCTGCGGATCGCGGTGGCGGACCTCGCGGCGTACGAGCGGCTGTGGATCGAACGGCTGACGACGCTGGCCGGGGTCACCGAGGTCAACTCGCAGATCATCATGAAGCGGATCAAGGAGCCGAAGGGGATGCCGGTGGACGTCCGGGGCGCCTGAGGTCCCCGTGACTCCTCCCGGGGCGCGGGGGGTTGCACTCTATGCGAGAACGTCACGAAACAGCCTCCTCCCCGTTACATGACAGGTACCTGACGTGTGCCACCCTCCCGGTGACACGAAGTCAACACGCGTAGACAAAGGCGTCGTCGAGCCGACGCCCGCCGTCCCGCGCGTGCCGTCCCCGGGAAAGGGCCCCCCATGTCCGTTGTGCGGACCGGCAGATGGAAGGTGTGGGCGACCGCCGTCGCCGCCACCCTCGTCGGCATCACGCTCCCCACGGTCACCGCGACTCCCGCGAGCGCCACGACCACCGCGTACGACACCACGTACTACAAGAACGCGATGGGCAAGACCGGCACGAGCCTCAAGTCCTCGCTGCACACCATCGTCAGCAGCCAGAGCAAGATCTCGTACGACGCGGTCTGGAACGCCCTGAAGGCGACCGACCAGGACCCGAACAACACCAGCAACGTGATCCTGCTCTACAGCGGCGCCTCGCGCAGCAAGTCCCTCAACGGGGGCTCCGTGGGCGACTGGAACCGCGAGCACACCTGGGCCCAGTCCCACGGGAACTTCGGCACCTCGGCCGGCCCCGGCACCGACCTGCACCACCTGCGCGCCTGCGACGTACAGGTCAACAGCACCCGTGGCAACAAGGACTGGGACAACGGCGGCAGCGCGGTCGGCGGCGCACCCGGCAGCTACACGGACGGCGACTCCTTCGAGCCGCGGGACGCGGACAAGGGCGACGTGGCCCGCATGATCCTCTACATGGCCGTACGCTACGAGGGCGACGACGGCTGGCCGAACCTGGAGCCCAACGAGTCCTCCACGAACGGCAGCGTCCCCTTCCACGGCCGTCTCTCGGTCCTGAAGCAGTGGAACGAGCAGGACCCGCCGAGCGCCTTCGAGGAGCGTCGCAACGACGTCATCTACACCACCTACCAGCACAATCGGAACCCGTTCATCGACCACCCGGAGTGGGTCGAGGCGATCTGGTAGCCCGAGCGCCACGGACGTGACGGAGCCGGGCCGGACGCGACGCGTCCGGCCCGGCTCCCGCCATGTCGACCCGTACGCATGACCGCTACCGACGCCTTCAAACGCGAAATCGCGAATCATCTCACGTTTTTGAAAGACTGACTCCGACAAGAAAAAGGCGTTATCCATCCGTTATAAACGGTGACTTTGACCGTTTTTGATTGAATTTGCCATGCGCTCGGGAGTGGATTCTCACCCCGGAAGCGGTCGGCGCATCTATCACGTCATCACCGCCCCGAACAAGACCTTCGACCCAGGAAGTTCCGCGGCCCGCTCGGTAGCTTCGGCGCCCATGACCACTGCCCCTTTGACATCCACGGTCGGCGGCTTCTCCGTCGGCCCCGCCGAGATCGCGGACGGCGCCGAACTCTGGCGGATCGCCCGCGGCTCGGGAGAACTCGACCTCAACTCGCCCTACAGCTACCTGCTGTGGTGCCGCGACTTCGCCGACACGACCGCCGTCGCCCGTGACGCCTCCGGACGACCGGTCGGCTTCGTCACCGGCTACCTGCGGCCCGACGCCCCCGGGACGCTCTTCGTCTGGCAGGTCGCCGTGAAGGGTTCGTACCGCGGAAGCGGGGTAGCCGGGACCCTGCTCGACGCTCTGTCCGCCCGAGTGGCGGCCGAGCACGGACTCGACCGGATGGAGGCGACCGTCACACCGGGAAACCTGGCGTCCGACCGGCTCTTCCGGTCCTACGCCCGCCGGCACGGGGCGGACCTGACACGCGAGGTCCTCTTCCCGTCCGCCTCCTTCCCCGTGGCGGAACACGAGGCCGAGGTGCTGTACCGCATCGGTCCCCTCGCACCTCCGGCGTCCTGAGCCGCTCCGGGCGCCCCGAGCCGCTCCGGCGTCCCGAGCCGCCCCGGCGTCCAGAGCCGAATCCGCACCGCCCCTTCGCACCACACCCTGGAGAAGAGACTCCGTGACCCTGACCGACATCGCCGCCCCCTCCGTCTTCGAAACCGTCGAATCGGAGGTCCGCAGCTACTGCCGTGCCTGGCCCGTCGTCTTCGAACGCGCCGGCGGGAGCCGGCTGTACGACGAGGACGGCCGCCCGTACCTCGACTTCTTCGCCGGGGCGGGCTCGCTCAACTACGGCCACAACAACCCGGTGCTCAAGCGCGCCCTCCTCGACTACCTGGCCGACGACGGCATCACCCACGGCCTCGACATGTCGACGACCGCCAAACGCGCCTTCCTCGAGACCTTCCGCGAGACGATCCTCGAACCCCGCGCCCTGCCCTACAAGGTGATGTTCCCCGGCCCCACCGGCACCAACGCCGTGGAGGCCGCCCTCAAACTCGCCCGCAAGGCCACGGGGCGCCAGACGGTCGTCTCCTTCACCAACGCCTTCCACGGCATGTCGCTCGGCTCGCTGGCCGTCACCGGCAACGCCGCCAAGCGCGCCGGAGCGGGCGTCCCGCTGCACCACGCCGCCCGGATGCCCTTCGACGACTACCTCGACGGACAGGTCACCGACTTCCTCTGGTTCGAGCGGCTCCTGGCCGACTCCGGCTCCGGCCTCGACCACCCGGCGGCCGTGATCGTCGAGACCGTCCAGGGCGAGGGCGGCATCAACGTCGCACGGGCCGAGTGGCTGCGCGCGCTGGCCGAGCTCTGCCGCCGGCACGAGATGCTCCTCATCGTCGACGACATCCAGATGGGTTGCGGACGCACCGGCGACTTCTTCTCCTTCGAGGAGGCGGGCATCACGCCCGACATCGTCACCCTGTCCAAGTCCATCAGCGGCTACGGGCTGCCCATGTCCCTCTGCCTGTTCCGGCCGGAGCTCGACCTGTGGGAGCCCGGCGAGCACAACGGCACCTTCCGCGGCAACAACCCCGCCTTCGTCACCGCCACGGCCGCCCTCGACGCCTACTGGCGCGACGGCGCCCTGCGCGAACGCACCCTGGGCCGGGCCGACCGGGTCGAGCGCGCCCTGCTCGACCTGTGCGGCGACGACGGCCGTTCCGGCCTGGCGGTGCGCGGACGCGGCCTCGTGTGGGGCCTGGAGTTCGCCGACGGGGAGCGCGCCGCGGCCGTGTGCCGGCGGGCCTTCGAGATCGGTCTGCTCCTGGAGACCTCGGGGCCGCGCGGCGAGGTGGTCAAGCTGCTGCCGCCGCTGACCGCGACGGACGACGAACTCGACGAGGGGCTCGGCATGCTGGCCCGCTCCGTACGCCACTCCGCCTGAGACCGCACCGACAGATCCACCCGAAAGGCCACCGCCCATGATCGTCCGTACCTTCGACGAGCTGGAGAACACCGAGCGGCACGTCCGGGCCGCGTCCGGGACCTGGGAGAGCAAGCGCATCGTGCTGGCCCGCGAGCGGGTCGGCTTCTCCCTCCACGAGACCGTGCTGTACGCCGGCACCGAGACCTCCATGTGGTACGCCCACCACGTCGAGGCCGTCGTCTGCACCGCCGGCGAGGCCGAGCTCACCGACCACGAGTCCGGACGCACGTACACGATCCTGCCCGGAACGATGTACCTCCTCGACGGGCACGAACGCCACACCCTCAAGGTCAAGCAGGACTTCCGCTGCCTGTGCGTCTTCAACCCGCCCGTCACCGGACGCGAGGACCACGACGAGAACGGCGTCTACCCGCTCCTCACCGAACCGGAGCCCGACCACGACGGCCAGGCCTGAGGCCGGCCCGCACCTCCGACGACCCCTCGCGCGAAAGGAAGCACCCCGCCCCATGACCTCCGCACCCGCCCGTCCCGTCGACCTCTACCCCACCCGCGGCTCCCGGGAGGAGCTCATCGGCCGCAAGGACCCCGTGGTGTGGTCCGAGCCCGGCACTCCCGGCCCCTTCTGGACCCGGGAACTGGAGGAGTACGACCGCGACGGCTTCCTCACGGTGGAGGAGCTCGTCACCCCGGACGAGGTCGACGAGCTCCGCGCCGAGCTCGACCGGCTCGTCGCCGACCCCGCCCTCCGGGCGGACGAGCGGGCCGTCGTCGAGCCCCGCTCCCAGGAGATCCGCTCCGTCTTCGAGGTGCACCGGATCAGCGAGGTCTTCCGCAGGCTGGCCGAGGACCCCCGGATCGTGGGCCGGGCCCGGCAGATCCTCGGCTCCGACGTGTACGTCCACCAGTCGCGGGTCAACGTCAAGCCCGGCTTCGGCGCCAGCGGCTTCTACTGGCACTCCGACTTCGAGACCTGGCACGCCGAGGACGGGCTGCCCCGGATGCGGACCGTCTCGGTCTCGATCGCGCTCACCCCGAACCACACCACCAACGGCAGCCTGATGATCATGCCGGGCTCGCACCGCACCTTCCTCGGCTGCGCGGGCGAGACGCCCAAGGACAACTACAAGCGGTCGCTGCAGATGCAGGACGCCGGAACGCCCTCCCACGAGGCGCTCACCACCTTCGCCGACGCCTGCGGCATCCGGCACTTCACGGGCCCGGCGGGATCGGCCACCTGGTTCGACTGCAACGCCCTGCACGGTTCGGGCGACAACATCACGCCGTACCCCCGGAGCAACGTGTTCCTCGTCTTCAACAGCGTCGAGAACCTGCCCGAGGCGCCCTTCGCCGCTCCGGTCCGGCGCCCCTCCTTCGTCGCGGCCCGCCCGGAGGGGTCGGCCTGAGCGACTCCTCGCCGTTCGACCGCCGCTCCCTCCGGTGAGGCGCCGTACGGCTTGCAAGACGGCGAGGACCCGACGCCGAGCGCCCCGAACGTCTCGGGGCGCTCGGCGTACGCGCACCGCGGCTCGTGCCGACGGAGTTCGGCGCACTGGTCCCCGGACCGCTCATCGGCCGCTGCCCGGTGGGCCTCGGGGACCGGGCCGGGGCGTGATCGGATCGTGGAGTCGGGCCCGGCCGGCGAACTCCTGGAGGCGTCCCCGCACACGTCCACGCACGCGCGCCCGTTCCTCGACACGGTCCGGTGAGTCCACCGGCCGGGGTCCCGCCCGGAGCGCGCTCCGGTGCGCGGGGCGTGCCCTCCCGGTCAGCGGCCGGTCGTCGTCCCGGTCATGCCCTTCCGCAGCCGGCCCAGGCTCCGGGCCAGGAGGCGCGAGACGTGCATCTGGGACACGCCGAGGCGTTCGCCTATCTGCGTCTGGGTCAGCTCCTCGACGAAGCGCAGGTGCAGCAGCAGCCGGTCGCGCTCGCCGAGGGCCCCCACGAGCGGGGCGAGGGCGTGGAGGTCCTCGACGAGTCCGAGCGCCGGGTCCTCCTCGCCGATGAGGTCGGCCAGGGCCGCGTCGTCGTTCTCGTCGTCACCGCTGCCGATCGCCGCGTCCAGGGACGTCGTCCGGTAGCCGTTCGCGGCCAGCTGGGCCTCGATCACCTGTTCCTCGGACAGCTCCATGACGGGCGCCAGTTCCGCGGCCCGGGGTGCGCGGCCGAGCCGCGAGCTCAGCTCGTCGGTCGCCTTCGCCAGCTCCACCCGCGCCTCCTGGAGCCGGCGCGGGACGTGGACCGCCCAGGTGGTGTCGCGGAAGAACCGCTTGATCTCGCCCACGATGCAGGGCAGGGCGAAGGTGGTGAACTCCACCTCGCGGGACAGGTCGAAGCGGTCGATCGCCTTGATCAGGCCGATCATGCCGACCTGGACGATGTCCTCCCTCTCCTCGACCCGCGCGCGGAAACGGCTCGCCGCGTAGCGCACGAGCGTCATGTTCATCTCGATCAGGGTGTTCCTGGCGTACTGGTGGCCGGCCGTCCCCTCCTCCCGTTCCGCGAGTTCGCGGAAGAACACCCGTGACAGGGCGCGCGCGTCCCGGGGCGCCACCTCGTGGGGCGCCTCCAGAACGGGAAGGTCCCCCCTCGTACCGCCCGTCTCGTACGTCGTCGTCGCCTCGGCCACCTCGGTCCGCACGGGGACGCCCTCCTCCTGCTTCTCGTCCGTTCGGCGGTCCCGGTCCGCGTACCCCTTCCGCACGGGCCCACTCTCCGGTCGTATGAACTGCCTCCGGACGGGACGAAAGGGAATCGGCTCGACATATTCGGGCAGGCGGTGGCCATCACCCTTCGACACACAGGGAAGAGAGGGACTCGCGATGAACAGCCGGCTCGACACCCGGCCCCGCACGAACGCCGGGGCTTCTCCGGCCGCCCCCTGGAGGACCGGGCCGCCGCCCCTCCTCACCCCGGCCCAGGCCCGGCGGCTGGTCCGCCGCACCCTCGGGGCCCTCGACCCCCTGCCGACCTCCCAGGTCGACGACCTGCTGCTGGTCACCTCGGAACTGGTCACGAACGCCCACCGCCACGGGGGCGGGGTCACCTCGTTCGGCATCGCCGTCGGCGGCGACCGGGTGACCGTCTCCGTGGCCGACGCCAGCGGGGAGCCGCCGCGCCACGAGCCCCGCGAGGGGCTGCGGCCCGGCGGCTTCGGCTGGCCGATCGTGCTGCGGCTGTGCCGTGAGGTGTCGGTGGACACGCGGCCGGACGGCAAGACCGTCCACGCGGCGGTGGCGGTCGACCGCTGAGCTCGGACGTCCGCGGGGCGGGACCGGCCCGCCCGGCGGCGCGGGCCCCGGGCTCACCACCAGTAGGCGGGGTACCTCGGTGCCGCGCGACGGATGCGGGAGGCGGCGAAGGCGGTCAGCACGAGCAGGACGGTGGCGCCGAAGAGCAGGGGGACGAACCGGCCGGGCGCGGGGGCCTGGAGGACGATGACGACGGCGGTCGCGCAGGCCGGCGAATGCGGGGTGCGGGCCAGCGTGGTCAGCGCCAGGGTGACTCCGGCGGCGAGGGCGGCGGCCCAGGCGCTGCCGTGCGCGGCGACGGCCGCCACGGCGTATCCGGCGGCGGCGCCGAGGAGGTGGCCGACGATCACGCTGCGGGGCTGTGCCAGGGGCAGCGCGGGGGCGCAGTGGACGAGCGCGGCGCTGGCGGCCAGCGGGGGTATCAGGACGGGCTCGTGGATGAGGGCGCCGATGGCGACGAGCCCGAGGAGGGCGGCCGTCGCGGCGCTGACGCTGTGGAAGGCGGCGCCGGGCGCGGGCCGGGCCGGGGCGCGGCCGGCGATCCACGGCAGGCGCGCCCCCCGGCCGTCGGGGGCGGCGGAGGTCGGGGCGGGGGCGGTGTCGGGACGCGGAGCGACGTCGGTGCTCATGGGGTGCGAGGTTTCCTGGGCAGGCGGCCGTGGCCGGACGGGACGGGGACGGGGTGGGGCGGTCGTACGGGTCCCTGTGGTCGACAGTCGGCCCGGTCTCACGCCCGACCTGGTGCGGCGGCGTGGCCTCGCACCACTCTAACCAGCGGTTTCGCCACGGCGCGGGCGGGGTCGGAGGCAGGATCTCCTCATGACCGACACGTCCTCCGTCACGTCCCGCGCCACGCCCGCCTCCGTCCCGTCCGCCTCCGCTCCCCCCTCCTTCCGCCTCCTCCCCGGGGCGGCGGACTCCCCCGTCCTCCTCCACGTGCCGCACTCCTCCCGTGAGGTCCCCGCGGAGGTGCGCGCCGGGATCCTGCTCGACGACGAGGAGCTGGACCACGAGATGGACCACATCACGGACTCCCACACGGCGGAGATGGCCGCCGTGGCCGCGGCGGCGGCCGGAGTGACGCCCTGGCGGTTCGTCAACGAGCTCTCGCGGCTCGTCGTCGACCCGGAGCGCTTCCCGGACGAACGCGAGGAGATGCTGTCCGTCGGGATGGGCGCGGTCTACACCCGGACCACCCGTCGCACGGCGCTGCGGCCGGCCGGGTTCGACCCGGGGCCGCTGCTCGACCGGTACTTCGTCCCGTACGCCCGGGCCATGACGGAGGCCGTGGCGGAGCGGCTGGCCGTGACGGGGCGGGCGGTGATCGTCGACGTCCACTCGTACCCGACCGAGCGGCTGCCGTACGAGCTGCACGGCGACGGCCCGCGCCCGCCGGTCTGCCTCGGCACGGACCCCTTCCACACCCCGCCCGCGCTGCTCGACGCGGCGCGGGAGGCGTTCGGCGGGTTCGGCGGCGTCGGGACGGACAGCCCGTTCGCGGGGACGTACGTGCCGCTGGAGCACTACGGCCGGGATCCGCGGGTGAGCGCCCTGATGGTCGAGATCCGCCGCGACCGGTACATGAGCGAGCCGGGCGGTCCGGCGGGCCCGGGCGCCGAGGCCCTCGGGAGGGCGCTGGCCGCCCTGGTCGACGCGGTGGCCCCGGCGGGTGGGCCCACCCGATCGGCGTAAAATCGGACAGATGAGCCCACTCAGATACGAGCTGGTGTTCTCCGACGGCACGGGGGCGGACGAGGACGTCGTGGTCGTGGAGCGCACGCCCTTCACGGGGTCCGGCGGGCATCCGGTCTACGCCGACCCCACCGGCATCATCCGGGCCGAGATCAGTGACCGGGACGAGGTGCGCATCCTCGCGACCGGGGCCCATCAGGAGATCTCCCGGCAGGTCCGGGCCCGCCCCCTGGCCGATCCCGACGCGGAGGATCCGCCCTCCTCGGCCGCCTGAGGCCACCCGCCCGGCTCCTCGTGCGTCCGGTCGCACCGGACGGGCCCGGGGCCCGTCCGGTGCGCGGGCCGGTCCGAGTCGGGAACACCTGTCATGACCGTGAGGCCACGCGGGTGATCGGACAGCCGACTTCGTCGGCGTCGGCATGGCGTCGGGTCGTTCCGTCCCACGGGGCGGGACAGTGGACGGGATTTTCGGCTGCCCCGTCCCGGAGCCCCGTCGACGTCGGCAGCCGGGCGCGTTTCGCCGCCCGACCCGCCCACTCGTCCGCAGGGGAAACGCATCCATGACCGACATCGGCACGTCCTACCGGGGTCTCCGCGCCCTGGTGATCAACTGCACGCTCAAGCGTTCACCGGAGCGGAGCCACACCCAGGGGCTGATCGACATCAGCACCGGGATCATGGAGCGCCAGGGCGTCGAGGTCGACGTGCTGCGGGCGGTGGATCTCGACATCGCGACCGGCGTGTGGCCGGACATGACGGAGCACGGCTGGGAGACCGACGAGTGGCCCGTCATCTACTCGCAGGTGATGGCCGCGGACATCCTCACCCTGGCTGGACCCGTGTGGCTGGGAGACAACTCCTCGGTCATGAAGAAGGTGATCGAGCGGCTGTACGCCTGCTCGTCGATCCTCAACGAGCGCGGCCAGTACGCCTACTACGGTCGTGTGGGCGGCTGCCTGGTCACCGGCAACGAGGACGGCGCCAAGCACTGCGCGATGAACGTCCTCTACAGCCTCCAGCACCTCGGATACGTCATTCCGCCGCAGGCGGACGCGGGCTGGGTCGGCGAGGCCGGCCCGGGCCCGTCGTACCTCGACCCCGGCTCCGGCGGTCCGGACAACGACTTCACCAACCGCAACACCACCTTCATGACCTGGAACCAGCTCCACCTGGCGAGGATGCTCAAGGAGGCCGGCGGCATCCCCGCCCACGGAAACCAGCGCTCCGAGTGGGACGCCGGCTGCCGCTTCGACTTCGAGAACCCCGAGCACCGCTGAGCGCGGGCCGGAACGGTCGTCCGACGGTGCCGTGGCGCCAGGACCTCAGACGAGGTCGCGGTGGCGGCCCACCTTGCTGGAGAAGAGGTAGAGCGGGGGCAGGAGGGCGGCGGCGCAGACGGTCCAGAGCGCGGTACGGGCGCCGAAGTGGGTGGCGAGCAGGCCGGCGGTGAGCGCGCCGAGCGGCAGCGCGCCCCAGGAGACGAAGCGGACCGTGGCCATCACACGGGACAGCAGCTCCGGCGGCGACTGCGTCTGCCGGTAGGTGCGGGTGGTGATCGAGCCGATGACGGAGCCGAAGGCGAAGCCGGCGTTGCCCAGGGCGAACCAGTACGCGTCCCCCGCCGACGTGGTCAGCGGGGCGAGCAGGAGCAGCGCGCCGCCGGCCAGATCGGCCACGATGACGCCCCGCGCGGTGCCGAGGCGCGTGGTCACCCGGACCGCGACGGCGGCGCCGGCGAGCGCGCCGACCCCGTCCATGGCCAGGACGAGACCGAGCTGTACGGAGTCGAAGCCGGCCCCGCGGACCAGGTAGAGGGGGGTGAGGGCGACGAGGGCCGCGTTGAGGAAGTTGGCGGCGGTCGCCCAGACCGTGCAGGGGCGCATGACCGGGTGCCCGGTGACGTACCGCAAGCCCTCGCGCATCAGCCGCAGCGGGCTCTCGCCGGTGCGGGGCGCGGGGCGGCTCTCGGGGAGGGTGCGCAGGAGCACGGCGGAGGCCAGGTAGCTGGCGGCGTCCACGACGAGCGCGGCGACCGGGCCCGTCGCGCCGATCAGGACGCCGCCGAGGGAGGGGCCGCCGGTGTCGGTGACGGCGTGCGTGCCCGACATGACGCTGTTGCGGGCCGCCAGCTGCCGGGCCGGGACGACGGCGGGCAGGAAGGTCGAGTTGCCGATGTCGAACAGCACGGTCGCCGAGCCGGTGACGAGCGCCGCGAACAGCAGGTGCGGGTACGTGAGGGTGCCGAGCCACCAGGCGAGCGGCAGCGATCCGAGCGCCGCGAACCGTACGAGGTCGAGCGCGACCTGGAGGCGGCGCAGCGGTACGCGCTGTGCGACGACGCCCGCCGGGAGGCTGAGCAGCAGCCAGGAGACCTGCCCGGCGGCGGCGAGCAGGGCGACCTGGAAGGCGGTGGCGTCGAGAACGGTGAGGGCGACGAGCGGCAGAGCGAGGGCCGTGACGGCGGTGCCCGCGCCGCTGACGGTGGCGGCGGCCCAGAAGCGCCAGAAGACGCCCGGCGATGAGGCCTCCCGTTCGTCGTCGCGTCGGTCGTGCTCCTGGATCGCTCGTGTTCCGCTCATGCGGAGCCCACCCCCGGGTCTCGTCAGTCTCTTTTGGGAACTCACTTGTTCCGGGTGAGTTTCTATCGGGAACCGACCTCATGGCGCAAGATGGTCCCGACGAACGACCGCCGTGCGCGCAGAAGGGGAGACGCAGTGATGAGGTCGGTTCCCGAGCGGGACGCCGCCTGCGCGATCGCGCAGGCGGCGGCGGTGGTCGGCGACTGGTGGAGCCTGCTCCTGATCCGGGAGACCGCCCGGGGGCACCACCGGTTCGACGCGCTCCAGGAAGAGCTGGGCATCTCCCGGAAGGTGCTCACCGAACGTCTGGCGCACCTGGTGGAGGCGGGGGTGCTGGAGAAGGTCCCCTACCAGGAGCGGCCGACGCGGCACGAGTACCGGCTGACCGAGAGCGGCAGGGGGTTGCTGCCGGTCCTGCTGTCGATGCAGGACTGGGCCGACCGCTGGCTCCTCGGCGACGGCTCGCTCAGCGGCACCGCCGACGGGACGAGCGCGGAGGCACGGCGCGTCGCGGACCTGACGGGCCGGCGGCTGCCGCGCCTGCGGCTGCCCGGCCACCGGGACGGCGCGCCGGTCGACCCGGTGGCCGACGGCGTGGCCACCGTCCTGTTCTGCTATCCGGCGACCGGGAGCCCCGGCCCCCTGCCGGAGGGCTGGTCACAGATCCCGGGCACCGTCGGCTGCACGCTGGAGAACCGTCTCTTCCGGGACGCGTACGAGGACTTCCGCGCGGAGGGCGCGGAGGTGCGCGGCGTCAGCACCCAACGCCCCGACGAGCAGCGTGCGTTCGCGAGCCAGGAGGACATCCCCTTCACCCTCCTCTCCGACGTCGACCTCCGTCTCGCCGCCGCCCTGCGCCTGCCCACCTTCCGCGCCGGACAACTGCTGCGACTGAAACGGTCCGTGCTGGTCGTCGACCGCGAGGGCACGGTGCGGCACGCGCGCTTCCCGGTGACGGACATCCCGGCAGCGGTGAGCGAGGCGCTGGGCGAGGTGCGGCGCCTGGCCGCGGAGGACTGACGCCCACGGGATCGACCACCTCACCGACCGGAACGCGACCTTCACGGCCTGGAACCCGATGCACGGGGCGGGGCTCCTGACACGGTCCGGCGACGCCCCGGCGCACGGGAACCGGCGCTCGGTCCGGGGCGCCGGGCGCGGGCCCGAGCCCCCCCGTCCGGAGCACCGCCGACCGCGCCTTCCGAGGGTTGGGACGTGCGCCACACCGGCTTGACGTGCACACAGGTGAGACTTAGCTTCGCCTTACCTAAGTTATGCCGTCCTTACGTCCGGAAGATCAACTCATGTCCAGAACCGCGCAGGAGCTCAGACCCGCGCAGGAGCTCACCCCCTCCTGGCTCCTCACCGCCCTCGGGCTCGTCGCCACCGCCGGCATCGCGGCGGCCTGCTGGACCGCCGGACACGTCCACGCGGACGCCTCCCTGCTGACGGTGGCCCGCTTCCTCCACGTCGCCTCCCTCGTCGTCGGGCTCGGTTCGGTGCTCGCCGTCGACTGGCTCGCCGTGCTCTGGCTGACCGGGAAGCGGCCGCTGGCCTCCGTCCTCGACACGGCCGTCGCCCTCCAGACGCCGATCTGGGCCGGGCTCGGCGGACTCGTCGTCTCCGGCCTCTTCCTCCGCCCCGACCTCCACTCCCCGTTGACCCTGGTCAAGCTGGGCCTCGTCGTCGCCGTCACCCTCAACGGCCTGTGGGCCCACCGGCTCGGCCAGCTCCTGGAGGTCCACCGCACCGGCACCGTCCCGCGCCGGCTGCTCGTCCGCTCGGGCCTCGCCGCGACCGTCAGTCAGACCGGCTGGTGGGGCGCCTGCGTCATCGGTTTCCTCAACAGCCAGGGGAGCTGACCCCCCACCCCGGTTTTGGTTTGTCGGACGATCATCAATACGATCCGGCGATGATCACGAGAAAACGGCTGGCGACCGGGGCCTGCGCGCTGCTCGCCGCCCTGAGCGCCGCGCTCCTGCCGACGGGCGCGGCCGCCGACGAACCGGTGGCGAAGGAATCCCCCAAGGTCGAGCTGGTCCTCGACGTCAGCGGCTCCATGCGGGCCAAGGACATCGACGGCAAGTCCCGCATGAGCGCCGCCAAGCAGGCCTTCAACGAGGTCCTGGACGCGGTGCCGGAGGAGGTGCGGCTCGGCATCCGCACGCTCGGCGCCGACTACCCCGGCAACGACCGCAAGCGCGGCTGCAAGGACACCCGC
Organism: Streptomyces sp. NPDC107498; assembly: GCF_055582805.1. Lineage (NCBI taxonomy): Bacteria > Bacillati > Actinomycetota > Actinomycetes > Kitasatosporales > Streptomycetaceae > Streptomyces > Streptomyces sp. NPDC107498. The sequence continues at coordinate 64,824 of NZ_JBVJPE010000010.1, forward strand.
CCGCTGTATCCGGTCGGACCGCTCGACCGGACCGAGGCCAAGACCGCCGTCGCCACCCTCGCCCCGACCGGCTGGACGCCGATCGGCCCGGCGCTGCTCGGCGCGGCCGACGACCTCGGCGAGGACGGGGCGACCAAGCGGATCGTGCTCATCACGGACGGCGAGGACACCTGCGCCCCGCTCGACCCGTGCCAGGTGGCGCGGGAGATCGCGGCGAAGGGCATCCACCTCGTCATCGACACCCTGGGCCTCGTGCCGGACGCCAAGACCCGGCAGCAGCTCACCTGCATCGCGGAGGCGACCGGAGGCACGTACACCTCGGTCCACCGCACCGACGAACTCTCCCGCCGCGTCCGGCAGTTGGTCGACCGCGCGGCCGACCCGGTCGTCACCCCCGTGGCCACGCGGGGCGCGGCGCGGTGCGACGGGGCGCCGCAGCTGGAGCCCGGTCTCTACACGGACCGCGAGTCCTTCGGCGAGCACCGCTGGTACCGGGTGGACCTGCTGCCCGGCCAGGAACTGCGCGCCTCCGTCAGCGTGTCGGCCGACCGGGCCGTCAACGACGACTACGGGGTGCTGCTGCGCGCCGTCACGCTCCACGGCCGGGAGGTCGTCCGCGGCTCCGAGGCGGGCGACGGACGCACGGACGTGATCTCGACCGGACTGCGCTACCCGAAGCCGGAGGCCGACGACGGGCCCGGGGACACCGAGCCGGCGGCCGAGACGGTCTGCCTCCAGGTCAGCAACTCCTTCTCCGCTCCCCCGTCGGTCAAGACGACGCCGGGCATGCCGGTCGAGCTGACGGTGGACGTCGTCGACGGCCCGTCGAGCGCGTCGGACGTCGCCTCGTTCGGTCTCGGCCGCGGCTGGTGGCTGCTCGGCGTGCTGGTCCTCGCCGGCTTCCTGGCCGGTCTGCTCTGGGGCTGGCTGTCCCGCTGGCGCGTCGCCGTCTGGAGGACCAACTGATGCGTACCGTACGCGTGCTCGCCACGGCCGTGCTCACCGGCGCCGCCCTGCTCGGCCTCGCGGCCCCGGCCGCCCTGGCCGACTCGCCCGGCCCCTCGGCGTCCTCCTCCGGGGAGGCCGGTCCCACGGAGGCCGGCACCACCTTCCGTACGGCCGCCCGGTTCCTCCCGGGGCAGCAGGCCACGGCACAGGCCGCCACGGGTGACTACCTGTACTGGGTGTTCCCCGCCGACACCGGGGAGCGGCCGACCGTGCGGGCCACGGTCACGCTGCCCGACGCCGCCCTGCGGCACGGGCCCGCCACCTGGCGGATCGACGTGTACGACGGGCTGCGGCGGCGTCAGCCGTGCATGTACGGGATGCAGTCCCGCACGGCGGCGAAGGAGGCCGCGACCGTGGAGCTGGCCTGTGTGCTGCGCCCGGTCCGGGCCTCGGCCGACGCCTGGGCGAACGACCCGCTGCCCGGCAGCTACCACGTCCGGCTGACCGTCACCGGCGGCCCGGACGAGGACCTCGGCCAGCCGTTCACCGCGCGGATCGGGGCCGACGTCCTCGACGAGGGCGGCGCCCACGCCACGGACGGCTCGCTCGCCGCGCCGCTCGTCCCGGGGGCGACCACCGCCGACCGGGCGAAGGCGGACGAGGACGCCGGCCGGAAGACCGCCGTCGAGGCGGCGGCCCCGGAGGACGGCTGGTCCTCCGGCTGGTGGTCCGACCGCTGGGTCTGGACCCTCGCGGGCGGCGTCCTGGCCGCGCTCGCGGGCATCGGCGGCTACGTCCTGACGCGCGGCACGGGCCGCCCGTCCCGGGTGCCGCCGGCCGTCTGAGCCGGCTCGGAACGCACCGGGGCCCCCACCGCACGCGGTGGGGGCCCCGGTGCGTCCGGCGGGACGGGCCGGGTTCACCCGCGGGCCGGGAAGCCGTGGGCGCGGGCGCCGGTCACGAGGGCGAGCACCGGGACGAGCAGCACGAGGACGCTCCAGGGCAGGGCGCCGGCGCCGAGCCCGTCGAGGAGGAGGCCGCCCGCGACGCCGCCCGCCGCCATGGCCGCGTTCCAGAGGCTGACCAGCATCGTCTGCGCGGTGTCGGCGTCGTCCCCGCCCGCCTCCGCGACGGCCGTCTGCAGGAGGGTGGGCGCACCGCCCCAGCCGAGGCCCCAGAGCGCCGCGGCCACGAGGACCGGGGCGGTGCTCGCCGCGGGGACGGCGAAGGCGGCCGCGGCGACGGCGAAGAGGAGCGTTCCGGCGAGGGTCAGGGCCCGGAGCCGGCGGTCGACGTGACGACCCGTGAACCAGATCCCGACGAGCGAGGCGGCGCCGAAGACCAGCAGGACGAGGCCGGTGGAGCCGGCGAGGCCGAGGTGGTCGAGATAGGCGGCGACATAGGCGTAGAGGACGGTGTGGGCCAGGACGAGGGCGAAGGTGACGGCGAGGACGGGGAGGACGCCGGGGGTGCGCAGGGTGCGGGCGACCGGCGCGCGCCCGCCGCGCGGTTCGCCCGGCAGGTCGGGGACGGCGAGGACGATCCAGCCGAGGAGCGCGACGGCGATCACGGTCATGGCGGTGAAGGCGGCCCGCCAGCCGACGGCGTCGCCGAGGAAGGTGCCGGCCGGGACGCCGAGGGAGAGCGCGAGCGGGATGCCGGTCATCGCGACGGCGACCGCGCGGCCCTGGAGGTGCGCGGGGGCGAGGCGGCGGGCGTAGCCGGCGAGCAGGGCCCAGGCGACGCCCGCGGCGACCCCGGCGAGGAAGCGGGCGCCCATGGTGAGGACGTACGAGGAGGAGACCGCCGTGACCGTGTTGGCGGCGGCGAAGCCGGCCGTCGAGGTGAGCAGCAGGTGCTTGCGGCGCCGGTCGGCGGTGCGGGCGGCCAGCGGGACGGCGGTGAGGGCCGTGCCGAGGGCGTAGGCGGTGACCGACTGCCCCATGGCGGCCTCGCCGACGCCGAGGTCGGCGCTCATGCCGGGCAGGACCCCGGCCGGGAGGGTCTCGGTGAGGCTGGTGACGAAGACGGCGGTGGCGAGGGCGAGCAGTGCCGGAAGGGGCAACCGGCCGGACGCGGGGCGGAGTTCGGGGCGGACGGGCGCGGGAGGGGCGGGAGCGGCCGCCCCTGTCGTGTCGTGGGTCATGTCCGTATGCTCGAACCCTCACACCGATGTGAAGGTCAAGCGATTCCCTGGCGAGCGATTCCCCGGAGGGGCTTTCGATGAGGATCGGCGAGCTGTCCGAACGCACCGGCACGCCGCGCAGACTGCTGCGGTACTACGAGGAACAGGGCCTCATCGTCGCGGACCGGCTGCCGAACGGCTACCGGGTCTACGACGGGTCGAACGTGGACCGGGTGATGCAGATCCGGGGCCTGCTCGACGCCGGACTGCCCACCCGGATCATCAAGCAGATCCTCCCCTGCCTGAACAGGCCGAGGACCATCCACTTCCCCGACGCGACCCCGGAGATGCTGGAGACCCTGGAGAACGAGCGGGACCGGATGACCAACCGGATCCGCTGCCTGACCCGGAACCGGGACGCGGTGGCGGAGTACCTCGACGTGGTGCGGGCGAAGTTGGCGGCGGGCTCGTCGGCGTAGCCCGTGCCCGCCGCGCGGCCTGGCGGCCGTCGTGCCGCTCCACGGAGTGCGGCGGCGTCGGCGCGGCCGGGCGCGGGGACGGCCTCATGCCGTGTGCGCCCGGTTCACGGCGGAGAGGACGGCCTGCACCGAGGCGGTGAGGACGGAGGTGTCCAGGCCCGCGCCCCAGGCGGTGCGGTCCCCCACCCGGCACTCGACGTAGGCGGCGGCCTCGCCCGCGCTGCCCGTGGTGACGGCGTGCTCGGCGAAGTCGAGCACGTCGACGGTGTCGGCGACTCCGGCCCGGGTGAGCGCGTCGGCCAGGGCGGACAGCGGCCCGTTCCCCCGGCCCTCCGCGGGCGCGGTGCGGTCGTCGACGCGCAGGACGCAGGTGAAGCGGTGCCCGTCCTCCGCGTCGCGGTCGGCGCTCCAGGACTCCAGGGCGACGGGGCCGCCCCCCCGGCCGGGCTCCAGGTAGGCCGTCCGGAAGAGCGCGCGGAGGTCGTCGGGGGTGGCTTCGCGGCCGGTGTCGTCGGTCACCGCCTGGACGGCCCGTGAGACGTCCGGGCGCATCCGGTCCGGCAGGTCGAGGCCGTGGCGGGTGCGGAGCAGATGGGCGACCCCGCCCTTGCCGGACTGGGAGTTGACGCGGATGACGGCCTCGTATCCGCGGCCGAGGTCGGCGGGGTCGAGGGGCAGGTAGGGCACGTTCCAGGGGGCGAGCTCCGGCGGGACCCCGGCCTCGGCGGCGTCCTCGGCGTGCCGGGCGAGACCCTTGCTGATGGCGTCCTGGTGGGTGCCGGAGAAGGCGGTGTGGACGAGGTCGCCCGCGTAGGGGTGGCGGGGGTGGACGGGGATCCGGTTGCAGTGCTCGACGACGTCGCGGACGGCGTCGATGTCGGAGAGGTCGAGCATGGGGTCGACGCCCTGGGCGTAGAGGTTGAGGGCGAGGGTCACCAGGTCGACGTTGCCGGTGCGTTCGCCGTTGCCGAAGAGGCAGCCCTCGACGCGCTGGGCTCCGGCGAGGACGGCGAGTTCGGCGCAGGCGACTCCGGTGCCGCGGTCGTTGTGGGGGTGGACGGAGAGGATCACGGAGTCCCGGCGGTCGAGGTGGCGGTGCACGTACTCGATCTGGTCGGCGTACACGTTCGGGGTGGAGATCTCGACGGTCGCGGGCAGGTTGTGGGTGACCGGCCGGTCCGGGCTCGCGTCCCAGAGCGCGGTGAGGCCGTCGCACAGCTCCAGGACGTAGTCCGGTTCGGTGAGGTTGAAGGTCTCCGGGGAGAACTGGAAGCGGATGTCGGCGCCCGGGCGGGCCTCGGCGAGCCGCGCCATGAGCGCGGCGGCCTCGTGGACGGTGCGCCGGACCTCGGCGCGGTCGCGGCCGAGGACGGTCTCGCGCCAGACCGGCGAGGTCGCGATGTAGAGGTGGACGACGGCGCGGGGCAGACCGTCGACGGCCGCGAAGGTGCGCTCGATGAGTTCGGGGCGGGCCGGGGTGAAGACGACGGGAGTGACGTCCTCGGGGACGGCTCCGGCGGCGACGAGTCCGGCGAGGTGGCGGACGAAGTCGAAGTCGGCGCGGCTGGCGGAGGGGTAGCCGACCTCGATCTCCTTGAAGCCGGTGCGGACGAGCAGGTCGAAGAAGCGGCGCTTGCGCTCGGTGTCCATGGGCTCGGCGAGGGCCTGGTTGCCGTCGCGGAGGTCGACGGGGACCCAGAGCGGGGCGCGCTCCAGGCGGGCGGCGGGCCAGTGGCGGTCGAACTCGGGTACGTGGACGCGCTCCTGGAACGGGCGGTAGCGGTGGTACGGCATGGGGCTCGGGCGCTGGGGATCGCGGATCATGGCGGGTACCGTATCCACTCCTCAGCTCCTCAGACAAGTACTCCTCAGACAAGTTCGTCGACTTCGGGTACATTCCTCGCAGCGTTCCCGCGATCCGGAGGACGCGCCCGGGATCCGGACCACGTGCCCGGGATCCGGGCAGCAGAGAAACACCGGACCATCAGAGAATCAGGTGACCCCATGCCGCTCGACGCCCTGCGCCCCAGCCCTCTGGTCGAACAGGCCACCGAGCGGCTGCGCGAGCAGATCGTCCGGGGCCACTGGCCGGTCGGCACGAAACTCCCCGGCGAGACCACGCTCGCCAAGGAGCTGGGCGTGGGACGCTCCACGGTCCGCGAGGCGCTGCGGGCCCTGGCGGGCGCGGGCCTCGTGCAGCCCCGGCAGGGCGCCGGCGTCTTCGTGACCGCGACCCGGCCGACGGAGGACTGGCCGGCCCGCCTGCGCAGGGCGGCGGTGACGGACGTCTACGAGGTGCGGATGCTGGTCGAGGTGGAGGCGGCGCGCCTCGCGGCGCTGCGCCGGACCGAGGAGGACGTGACGGCGATGCGGGAGGCGCTGACGGGGCGGCGGGAGGCCGCAGGGGGCGACGACGCGGCCTTCGTGGACGCCGACATCGCCCTGCACGCGACGATCGTGGCCGCGGCTCGCAACCCGGTCCTGAGCGATCTGTTCGGGGAGTTCGCGCCGGTGCTCCGCGAGGGCCTGATCGAGCTCCTGGACCTGCTCGGCCTCCGGGGCACGGACCTGCGGCACGGCGAGGACGCTCACGCCGACGTGGTCCGAGCGGTGGAGGCGGGCGATCCCGAGGAGGCCGCGCGCCTGACGCGGCAGGAACTGGAGTCCACGCTCGCCCTGCTCCAGTCGACGCCCTGAGCCCGCGGGGCGGTACGGAACCGGGCCGGGGGGCTCCCCGTCGCTCAGGCCGGGTCGACGAAGACGACCGGAACCTCGTTGTCCTGGACGACCCGGCCGAGCAGGGCCGCCAACCGCTCGCGCTCGGGTGCTCCGAGCCCCGAGGGCAGCTCCTCGATCCGCCGGCAGGTCTCCGTGTAGAAGTCCTCGGCGACGCGCGCGCCGTCCTCGGTGAGCGTCACCCGCACGGCCCGCCGGTCCTCCGGGTCGGGTTCGCGGCGGACGAAGCCGAGGCGGGAGGTCCGGTCGACGAGCCCGGTCAGACTGGACTTAGCGAGCCCCAGCTTGGTGCCGAGCTCGCCCATCCCGGACGGGCCCGGCATCAGGACGCAGAGCAGCTGGCCCTGTTGCGGCGTCAGCCCGTACTCCCTGCCCGCCTGCGCGTAGACCGCGTTCACGAGGAACGCGCCGCGCACCAACGCGGTGACCACGCTCATCTTCCCGCCGTCGTCCTTCGCCATGCGGCAAGAATACCTTCGTGGTGCGAACCGATCTCATCCCATCCGGCGGGCGCCCTCCAGGACGGCCCGCCGGATGCGGTGGTAGGTGCCGCACCGGCAGATGTTGCGGATGGTGTCGAGGTCGGCCTCGGTGACCTCGCGTCCCGTCTCGCGCACCCGGCGGACGGTGGCCACCGCGGCCATGATCTGGCCCGGCTGGCAGAAGCCGCACTGGGCCACGTCGAGGTCGAGCCAGGCCTCCTGCATGGGATGGAGCTCGGCGCCGACGGTGTCCGGGAGGCCCTCGATGGTGGTGATCTCGTCGGTCGGGGCCACGTCGTCGACGCGCACGGCGCAGGGGGTGAACGCCTTGCCGTTGAGGTGGCTCGTGCAGGCCCGGCAGACGCCGACCCCGCAGCCGTACTTGGGGCCGGTGACGCCGAGGACGTCCCGGAGGACCCAGAGGAGCCGGACGTCGCCCTCGACGTCGGCGGTGACGGCCTTGCCGTTCAGGATGAAGGTGTGCTGCGGCACGGGGGCTCCAGGTCTCAGACGGTGCGGTCGCGGCCGTCGGTGGGCGAGGTCGGGACGGGCGGGACGGTCGGCAGGGGCGTGAAGGCGAGCGGCTCGGCGTGGTTGACGGGGAAGACCGTCGGCATCGAGCCGGTGGCCCGGCCGTAGGCGCAGGCGACGGCGGCCATGGCGCCGGCGACCGCCAGCTCCCCCGCACCGCCCGGCTCGTCGCCGCTCGGCGGCATCACGATGATCTCCAGCTCGGGCGGGGTGTTCCACTGCCGGGTGTAGAAGTACTGGTCCCAGCTGCCTTCGAGGAAGTGCCCCTCGCTCAGGTGGAGCCCGGACGTCAGGGCGAGGGCGATGCCGTCGGAGATGCCGCCCGTCATCTGGGCCTCCAGGCCGCGCGGGTTGACCGCGAGGCCGACGTCGACGGCGCAGACGACCCTGGCCACGCGGGGCCCGGTGTACGCGCCCGGGATCGTGCGTCCGGTGGTCTCGGGACGGCAGTCGATCTCGGCGAGGACCGCGACGGCGGAGTGGTACTCGGTGTGGACGGCGATGCCCCGGCCCGTGCCGGCGGGCATGCTCCGGCCCCGCTCCCCCGCCTCGGCGACCTCGTCGAGGACGGCGCGGGCCCGCGCGTCCTTGAGGAGCCGGCGCCGCATCGCGTACCGGTCCCGGCCCGTCCGCCGGGCCGGTTCGTCGATGACGAGCTCCTGGGCGCAGCGGACGTTGGGCGAGTAGATGTTCCGCATGGAGCCGGTGTTGAAGCCCTTGTCGGTCTCGGCGAGGAGCTGGGTGGTGACGCCGAGGTGGTAGGGGCTGATCTGGGTGAGCTGGAACATCGTCTCGGAGAAGGCCGCGTCGGCGACGGGGAGCCGGGCCGCCTCCGCCGTGAGGACCTCGCCGATGCCGTGCCCGAAGTCGGTGGCCACGGAGGTGTGGCGCTGCTCGTACGTGAGGACCTCGCCGAGCGCGTGGGTGGCCCGGACCCGGGAGGCGGACATCGGGTGCGTACGGCCCTGGCGGAAGTCGTCGGTGCGGTGCCACATCAGCTTCACCGGCTTGCCGAGGGCCCGGGAGATCTCGGCGGCCTCGTGGGCGGCGTCGGAGAACAGCTTGCGGCCGAAGGAGCCGCCGCCCTCGGTGACGTGGACGCGGACGGCGGTGGGCGGCAGGCCGAGCGTGAGGGCGATCTGTTCCTGGGCGACGATCGGCGCCTTGAGCGAGGCCCAGATCTCGGCCGAGTCCTTCCGCACGTCCGCGATCGCGCAGTTGGTCTCCAGGGCGGCGTTGCTGGCGAAGTGGAAGGTGAAGCGGGCGTCGACCGCCTGGGTGAGGAGCGGCAGCGGCGGGACGGCGAGCGGGAGTTCGGCCCGGCGGAGCTTCTCCAGGACCGTGGCGTCGGAGGCGCCCTCGGCCGTGCCCGGTCCCCAGTCGACGCGGAGGGCGCGGACGGCGTCGACGCACTGGCCGAAGGTGCGGCCGCGGACGGCGACGCCGGTGGAGACGGTGACGACGTCGGTGATGCCGGGCATGGCCCGGACCTCGGCGAGGTTGGCGACGGAGCGGACCGTGCCGTTGATGGTCGGCGGCCGGCAGACCATGGTGGGCAGCGCGTCCGGGACCTGGAGGTCCATGGCGAACTTCTTGCGCCCGGTGACCGCTTCGAGGGCGTCCACGCGGCGCTGCCCGGTGCCGATGACGCGGAAGCGGTCCGGGTCCTCGAGCGTGACCTCCACCGCCGCGTCGGCGAGGGCGGCGGCCTTGACGGCCAGTTCGCCGTAGCCGAGGAGCGCGCCGGCCGGGGAGACGACGGTGCCGGCCTTCGTCGTGAGGGCGTCGACGGCCTCGCCGAGGACGAGGGAGGCGGCGTGGAGGAGCCGTCCGCGGGCGAGGGCGGCGGCGACCCGGATGGGGGTGTAGGTGGAGAAGGTGGTGTTGGAGCCGCCGGTGAGCTGGTTGAAGAGCAGCTCGGGACGGGCGTCGGCGAGGGTGACCCGCACCTTGTCCAGGGGCAGGTCGAGTTCCTCCGCGACGATCATGGCGCTGGAGGTGGTGACGCCCTGGCCGACCTCGGCGCGGGGCAGGGCGAAGTGGGCGGTGCCGTCGGTGTCGACGCGGATGGTGATGAGGTGGCCGGTGGGCAGGGCGGCGAGCGTGAGGAGCTCGTTGAGGTCGAGGAGTTCGGCCGGTCCCGGCAGCGAGGGGACGAGGGCCGGTGTCGCCGCGGCGGCCGGGCGCGGGGCGAGGGCCTCGGCGCCGAGCTGGGCGGCGACGGTCAGGGTGGGCGCCGCCAGGACGTACCCGAGGAACCGGCGCCGCCCGATGCCGGGTGCGCTCCGGTCGGCCGGGCGCGCGTCCCCGGCGCCGCTCGTGTGGTCGTCGTCCCGCGCGGGGTGCCGCCTCGCCATTCGGTGTGCCTTTCGCCGTGAACCCGGCGGGCTGCTCCCGGGTGTCCTCAGAGACGACGATCACCGCTCATGTGCGGGACCCCCGGGAGCCGTTCGGACGTGGACGTCCTGGGGAGACGCCCCGCGAGGGCGTCGTGCGCGGGGGCGCCGGGTGGCGGAGGGCGGCGTGCGCGGAGCGCCGGGTCGCGGAGGGCGTCGTGACGCCGTCGTAGGGTCCCGTTCATGACCGAAGCCGCGCACGTCACCGCCACCCGCCGTTCCTACGACACCGTCGCCGTCGACTACGAGCGTTTGCTCGCCCACCAGTTGGCGACGGCGCCGCTGGACCGGGCGATGCTCGCCGGCTTCGTGGAGAAGGTGGAGGCGGCGGACGGGCCGCGCACGATCGGCGACCTGGGCTGCGGAACGGGCCGGGTGACCTCCCACCTGCGGGAGACGGGAGCCGACGCCTTCGGCGTGGACCTGTCGCCCGGGATGATCGCGGTCGCCCGGGACACCTACCGGGGGCTGCGCTTCGAGGTGGGGTCCATGACCGGACTCGACCTGCCCGACGCGTCGCTCGGCGGGGTCCTCTCCTGGTACTCGACGGTGCACATGCCCGAGGACGAACTCGCCGCCTGTTTCGCCGAGTTCCACCGGGTCCTCGCGCCGGGCGGGTACGCGCTGGTCGCCTTCAAGGTGGGCGACGAGCGGGTGCGGCTGGAGCGGGCGTACGGGCACGAGGTCGCCCTCGACGTGTACCGCTGGTCACCCGACCGTCTCGCGGCCCTGCTGGGCGCGGCGGGCCTGGTCGAGTCGGCCCGTCTGGTGCGGGAGCCGGACTCCGGGGAGAAGACGCCGCAGGCCTTCCTCCTGGCGCGCAGGCGGCACGCCTGAGCCGGGCCGCGGAACGGCCCCCCGGCTCCGGAGGCCGGCACGGGGCCGGAACCCGGCGCGGGGCCGTCCGCGGAGGCGGGTGCCCGAGCGGAGCTGGGCGCGGGAGATCCGGGCGCGCTGGCCGCCGCCCGCGATCAGGGCGTTGACGGAGACCATCGGGTCCCCGCCGACCGACTTGGCGAGCAGCGCGCCGACGACCAGCGGGCCGAGGGCCACCGCGAGGGCCGTGCCGGTGGCGGTGACGTGCTGGAGGCGGCGGTTGCGCCGGGCGTCGAAGGTCATGGCCCCAGTTCATCGGCGGGCGGCGGTCCGCCGCATCGGTCGGGGTACTCAGCCGTCCGTACCGCGCTACTCAGGCGTCCTCGCCCACCGGTGCCCAAGGGCTCCCGCATCGGCGCTTTCTCGGCGATCCTCGGGGGAGCGAACGCACCCGGGCGTTCCGGGACGGGACATGGGGAGCGGGGCGACCGTGACGACGGGGACGAGGGAGACCGGTGCGGCCGGAGCGGGTGGGGCGGAGCACGGCGGGCCGGTCGTGCTCGTCGTGCAGCACGAGGAGGGCGCCGGCCCCGGCCTGGTCGGCGAGCACCTCGTGCGGGCCGGGCTCCGCCTGGACGTGAGGCGTGCCTGGCGGGGCGAGGCGCTCCCGGGGACGCTGGGCGGCCACGCGGGGCTGATCGTCCTCGGCGGGGCCGTGAACTGCGAGGACGACGGGGCCGCGCCCTGGCTGCCCGGGGTCCGCACGCTCGTCCGCGAGGCCGTGGCCGGGGAGGTGCCGCTGCTGGGGATATGCCTGGGCGGCCAGATCGTCGCCCACGCCCTGGGCGGTTCGGTGGCGCGGCGGCCCCAGGGGCCCGAGGTGGGTGCCGTGCCGCTGCGCAGACTGCCGGCCGCCGAGGGCGACCCGGTGCTCGGCGGGGTGCCGGAGGGCGCTCCGGCGGCGCAGTGGCACTGGGACGAGGTGGACCGTCCGCCGGCCGGCGCCGTGCCGCTGCTGACGGGTGACGACTGCCCGTACCAGGCGTTCCGGGTGGGCGGCGCGGCCTGGGCGGTGCAGTTCCATCCGGAGGTGGACGCGGAGACGGTCGCGGCGTGGGCGGCGGCCGAGGGGGAGGAGCTGCGCTCGGCGGGCGGCGACCCCGGGGCGGCGGTGGCGGCGGTACGGGAGGCGGAGCCGGAACTCCGGTCGGTCTGGGGCGCGGTGTCGGAGGCGTGGGGCGCGGTCGTCCGTGCCCGCGCGGACGCGCGGGGCGTCTGAGGCTTCCGTCGCCTCCGGCGCGTACCGTACGGGAACACGCACGTGAACGAAGGAGCCCACCGTCATGGCCGACTACCGGATCGAGACCGTCCGCACCGGGTACCGGAACTGGACCGCCCGCAACGACCGGGGCGCGGAGGTCCGGATGGCCGCCGCCGACGACGCGGACGCGCAGCCGTCGTTCACGCCGGTCGAGTTGCTGCTCGCGGCGATGGGCGGCTGCGGCGGCCTCGTCGTCGACCGGACGGCCCGGGCGGTGGACCACGACGACCTGCGGATCGTGGTGGAGTCGGTGTCGGGACCGGAGGACGACGGCCGGGTGGGCCGGATCCGGGTGAGCTACGAGTTCGACCTGCCGGACAACAACCCCAAGGCGGCCGAGGTGTTCGCCCGGGGGGTGCGCCTGACGCACGAGAAGTTCTGCACGGTGAGCCGGACCGTGGAGCACGGGGCGCGCGTGGAGGCGATCCTGCCGGACGGCACGGTCGGCTTCGAGGGCTGAACCGCGGGCGGCGCGGTCACTCCTCGATCGCGCCGCCGATCCGGCGCAGGTGGCGGCGGAAGGTGTACGAGGGGTCCTCGGCGCGGCCGGCGAGGTACTCGTCGAAGCGGGTCTGGACGCGCAGGGTCTCCCCCGCCCGGATCCGGCGGGCCTGTTCCCGCTCGGTGCGGAAGAGGGACCGGGCGGTCTCCAGGACGGCGTCCACGCGGTCGGCCGTCACGAAGAGCACGCCGTCGTCGTCGCCGAACACCACGTCGGCGGCGGTCACCAGGTGGTCGCCGAACCGCGCGGTGGTCAGCGCGTCCGGGTCCTGGTCGTCGAGGTGGACGGGGCCGGGTGCGTGGCGTCCGTACGAGAAGACGGGCAGTCCGATCTCGATCAGGTCCGGGGTGTCCCGGTGCAGGCCCCAGACGACGACTCCGGCGACGCCCGCCGCTTCCGCCTCCAGGACGGCGAGGTCGCCGATGCAGGCCTCGTCGCGGCGGCCCGCGTTGTCGATGACGAGGACGTCCCCGGGCGCGGCGCGCGTGAAGGCCTCCAGGAAGACGTCGACGCTCCCGTAGTGGCGGACGGGCAGCACCCGGCCGGCGACGCGCTGCCCGGCGGTGACGGGCAGGATCCCGGCGGGCGCGGCCCGCAGCGGCTCACCGAGCCGTACGCAGGCGTCGGCGATCAGCGGCGTGGAGAGCTCGGCGAAGTCCTTCGGCATCTGGCGTTCCGATCCGTCCGTGGCGGGTGGGCTGGGCCCGATGCTAGGGGGTGCGGTGACATCGATAAATGCTTCGACACCGGTCACGGTGATCGGGGACGCTTCGCACGATGACCAGAATCGACGACACACCGCCCGCGTGGGACGAGCGCACCCAGCTCACCACGTTCCTCGATTACGCCCGTGACACCGCCCGAGCCAAGTGCGAGGGCGTCTCCCCGGAGAACGCCCGCAAGGCCCTCCTGCCGGGCTCGCCGCTGATGACCATGAGCGGCCTGATCAACCACCTCCGCTGGGTCGAGTACTACTGGTTCCAGGTGGTCTTCCTCGGCGAGGAGGACCAGGGACCGTGGACCGAGGAGGACCCCGACCGCGAGATGCGGATCGCCGTCGACCTCCCCCTCCCGCAGCTGCTCGACGAGTACGCCGCGCAGAGCGCCCGCTACCGCGAACTGGTCGCAGGGAACGGCCTGGACGCCAAGGCCGAACGCCCGGTGCGGAGCGGCCTCCACGTCGACCTCCGCTGGATCCTCCTCCACCTCACCGAGGAGACGGCCCGCCACAACGGCCACCTGGACATCCTGCGCGAGCTGCTCGACGGCACGACCGGCGACTAGGCCGTCTCCCTCGGACCGCTCGACCGTCCCGGTCGGTCGAGCCAGAGTTCACGCACTCCGCGCACGGCGTCCGGGGCGGTCCGGGGTTCCGCGTCCCAGATCTTCACGGCCCGCTCCACGGCGGTGTAGCGCGGCCAGTCGGCGCCCGGGTCCTGGTCGGTGACGAACGCGACCCACGCCCGGTGCAGGGCGTCGGCGAGCGCGCGCGGCGGCTCGGCCCCGGCGACGGCCGCGACGCCCTCGGCGTCGAGGAGGTCGAAGGCGAAGGGCAGGTCCAGGCAGTGGAAGGCGAGGCCGACGGCCGGCGAGCGCCAGCGGAACTCGTAGAACCAGGTGGGGCGTTCACGGGCGGCGCGGGCGTCCGCGACGGCGAGGTTCGGGGCGCGGAAGAGCGTGTCCGTCAGCGCCTGGCCGAAGTACCGCTCCTCACCGCCCGCCGCGTACGCCTCGGTGAAGGCGTCGACCCCGGCGGGGTCCAGACCGAGCCCGCCGAGGAGGACGGGCAGCGGCGGGGCGCCGGGGCCGGGCGGGGGGACCATCGTGAACTCGTCCTCGGTGAAGCCGAGCATCAGCGGTACGTCCGCGCCGGCCCCGCCCGTCGTCAGGGCGTCCAGGACGGGCACGGGGAGCAGCTCGCCGTCGGCGAAGGGGGCGAGGGCCGGCATCGGCGGCAGTCCCTCGCGGTCCGGACCCGGCGCGGACATCCGGTCCTGGAGGTCGAGGAGCTCGTCGTCGGTCAGGTCCCGCAGGGCCGCGACGGTCGCCGGGACGCCGGTGCGGGACGTGAACAGCCGGGCCGCGGCGCGGGCGGCCTCGGGGCCGTCGGGCCGCACGACCGCGCCCGAGACGGAGAGCGCGCCCCGGAACAGGCCCCGCGCCGACGGGACCGCGAGTAGCGTCTGCACGGCGCCGCCGCCCGCCGACTGGCCGGCGACCGTGACCTTCGCCGGGTCGCCGCCGAAGGCCGTGATGTTGTCCCGCACCCATTCCAGGGCCGCGATCCAGTCCCGTACGCCCCGGTTGTCCGGCGCGCCCTCCAGGTGCAGGAACCCCTCGATCCCGAGGCGGTAGCCGACCGAGACGAGCACGACTCCGTCCCGGTTGAACGCGGCGCCATCGTACCAGGGGCTCGCCGCCGAACCCGCCACGTACCCGCCGCCGTGGATCCAGACCAGCACCGGCAGACCGGCCTCCGGATGCGCCGACGGTGTGAACACGTTCAGGTTCAGCACCCCCGCGCCCGGGATCGACGGCTCCGGGATCGTCGTGACCTCGGCGAACGGTCGGCGCTGGGCCGTCGGCCCGTACGCCGTCGCGTCCAGCGGCTCCGACCAGGGCTCCGGCGGTACGGGGGCCGCGAAGCGGAGCCCGCCGACGGGCGGCTGCGCGTACGGGATGCCGAGGAAGCGCAGGCTGCCGTCCGCGCGGCGCTCGCCGCGCACGGGACCTCGGGCGGTGGTGACGGTGGTGCTCATGGGGCGCTGCTCCTTCTGCGCGGGCACGTGGGGCCGGAAAAGGAGCCTGTCACCGCGTACTTACACGTGTCAATCCCGTGTCGACCCGGTGTGCTCCGCCGCCGGAGGCCGACTGCCGGAGACCAGCCTTGGAGACCGACCGTCGGAGCCGTGAGAGACCGACCGCCGGGGCTACGGGCCTTCGCGGGCCCGCCCCCTAGACTCGGAAGCTCGACAGGGACCCTCGGGTCGTGGGGGAAGGCGGCGGTGATGAGATGGGACGCCGGAGCCGTGGGATGGACGCTCTGGTTCCTGTCCGGGGCCGCCCTCATGGCCGCCGGGGTGATCTGGAAGGGGCGGGCCGTACGGCCGTTCGCCGCCTCGCGGGCGCGGTCCGTCGCGCAGCGGGAGTACGCCCGGGACCTCCGGCGGGCGGCCGACCACGTGATCGCGGAGGCCCGCCGGTCCGCCGGCGAGGGGGAGCCGGCGATCGTCACCGTCGGGGCGGTGGTGCGGACGGCCGAGGAGCGGTACGGCCGCACGGAGGTGGAGCGGCGGCACGCGGCGGCGGCGCTCCGCCAGAGGTTCGAGCACTGGCGCTGCGCCGCCGACTGCGTCACCGACGCCTATGGATAGGACCGCTCGCCCCGCGGGGACGCCCGCGGCAGGGCCCCGCGGGCGACCGCGTCCCTCGCGCACCGGCGCGACCGCAGGGCGAGAACGGCGCGAAGGCGCCCGTCAGGAGGACTGCGGCATGGCGTAGTCCGTGAAGCCCGTCCAGTCGATGACCACACAGGGCTCGTCGCCGAGGACCCAGGCGTCGTGTCCGGGCTTGACCTCCATGTAGTCGCCCGCTCCGAACTCCGCCGTCTCGCCGTCGTCCATGACGACCTTCATCCGGCCGCTGACCACGTACCCGACGTGCGAGGCCTGGCAGCTGTCGGTGCCGGCGAGGGGCTTGATGTGCTTGGTCCACTGCCAGCCCGACTCGAAGACGGCCCGGCCCACCGAGCCCCCGTCGCCGTTGATCAGGTCCAGCCTGCCCTTGCCGTCCTCGAAGGGACGCGTCTCGTCCGCTGAGTCGAAGCTCTTTCGTACGATGCCGGCCATCGCGCACTCCCGGCGGTGGGAAAGTCCGGTCCCCGAGTCCATTTCCAGGCTACGCCGGGACGGCGCGGGCCACCGGACGGAGGAGGCCCGCACCTCGACACGAGGAAGGGTCCGGTTCCGCGTCGAGTTTTCGTCGAACGGAAAGGCACCTTGGTGAATCCCTTCATGTCGATCACCCTTTTTCTGTACACATCTCTCACCGGGCGGATCTACACATAAAGGACATATAAGAGCACAATGGAGCAGCGGCGCAATCGCCGCAGTGCGGCCAGACACGAACGACGCCGAAGGAGGCGAGTCACATGGCCGACGTCTCTCACCGTCACGGTGACATCACAGGACACCCCGACGCCCCGGAAATGCGGGACCGTTACGCCCGCATGCTCCAGACCAGGGGTGTCGCGGCGGTCGAGGAGCTCGTGATCCTCGCCGGCGTGTACGCCGCGATCTCCGCGTGGACGGTCCACTTCGCCGCCGCCCGGCCGGAACTCGCCATCAGCAACCTGATCGTCGGCATCTCCCTCGCGGTGCTCGGTCTGTGCATGTCGATGGTCCCCGAACGGTCGCAGGACCTGAACTTCGTCGTCCTGCTCATGGGCGCGTGGCTGATCGTCTCCCCGTGGGTGGTGTCGCGGAACCCCGACACGGGCACGATCCTCAGCAACGTGATCACCGGCGCGTGCGTCTGCCTGTTCTCCCTCACGGCCGGCGGACTGCTGATGACCAAGAGGAGGACGTGACGTCCTGACCCTCGCCCCCGACATCCATCGATCCTCTCCCGGAACGGCGGCGCCTCCTCTCCCGGAGGTGCCGCCGTTCACCGCGTCCTGCGCGTGAACTGCGTTTGCCGGGAGGCGAATTGACCCGCACGCTTTCCGCTGCATACGTTCTGCACAAGGCTTGCCCCACCGGGACAGGCTCCCGCTCGCACACCCAGTCCTCGGGGGGACAAAGTGAACTGGTATCTCGACGTTCTCAAGAAGTACGTGGTGTTCGACGGCCGCGCGCGCCGCAAGGAACACTGGATCTTCCTCCTTTTCAACATCATCGCGGTGCTCGTCGTGCTGGCGGTCGACCTGACGATCGGCACCTTCCCGCTGCTTTACGCGGTGTACTTCCTGGCCGTGCTGCTGCCGCACCTGGGCGTGATGGTCCGCCGCCTGCACGACACCGGCCGCTCCGGCTGGTGGCTCCTCATCGGTCTGATCCCGCTGGTCGGCTGCATCGTCCTGATCGTCTTCCTCGCGACCGAGGGCGAGCGGCAGCAGAACGCCTACGGCCCGAACCCGAAGGCGGCCCAGGCCCACTGACGCTCCCCGCTCCTTCGCCGAAACCCCCGGAAGGCCCGCTCCCGGGGGTTTCGCGCCTTCCGGAAGCGGGTGCATAGAGCCGGTACGGAGTGATGGACCGCGCCTCCTTGTGCAGGGTGGCGCAGGCCCCGGCCCCGCCGTCCCGCCTAGCCTCGCCGCAACAGCACGAACGAGGGGCGGTACCACCGGTGAACTGGCACATCCACGACTACCGCGAGAGCGATCTCGCCGCCGTCGTCCATCTGATCGACACCACCGCCGAGCTCGGGCAGGAGTCCGTCTTCTCCCTCGCCGAGTGCATCGGCGCCCTCACCACCCGTCAGCCGGCCGTGGTCGCCGTGCACCAGGGCGCCCCCATCGGGGCGGCGCTCGCCTGCGTCTCCGGCGAGCGGGCCTGGGTCATGCGGATCGCGATCTCCTCGGCGTGGCGCGGGCGCGGCCTCGCCAGCGCCCTGCTCGTGGAGCTGGAACGCCGGCTCGTCGCGGCACGCGTCGGGCGCATCGCGTACGTCCTGCCGGAGGAGGAGCTCCTCGGCGAGGGCCTGCTGAACGCCGGGTACACGCGCCAGCCGGCCGTCGCGTACTTCGAGAAGGTGGAACCGCTGCACGGCCCCGCCGCCGGGCTCCTGGACGACCTGGGCGGCCGGCTGCTCCCGGGCGACCTGTGGGCGAAGGTCGCCGGCATGGAACGGGAGAAGGACCTGATCGAGCGCCGGGTGGTGCTGCCGCTGGCCGAGCCGGAGCGGGCCACCCGGCACGGGGTGCGGCCGCCGCGCGCGATCTGCCTGTTCGGCCCGCCCGGCACCGGGAAGACCACGTTCGCGCGGGGCATCGCCTCCCGGCTCGGCTGGCCCTTCGTGGAGATCCTGCCGTCCCGCCTCGCCGACGAGGGGAACCTCGCCGCCGCCCTGCGGTCCGCGTTCGCGCGGATCGCCGAGCTGGAGCGGGTCCTGGTCTTCATCGACGAGGTCGAGGAGATCGCCCCGGTCCGCTCGGAGCCCGCCCAGCCGGGCGGCATGCACGGGGTGACGAACGAGCTCCTGAAGCTGATACCGGGCTTCCGGGAGCGCGACGAGCGCCTGCTCGTCTGCGCGACCAACTCGATCCGCTCCCTCGACCCGGCGTTCCTGCGGCCCGGCCGGTTCGACTACCTCATCCCGATCGGCACGCCGGACAAGGCGGCGCGGGCCGCGATCTGGTCCCGCTACACCGACGGGCGACCGGACGTCGACATCGACGAACTGGTGCTCGCGAGCGAGCTGTTCACCCCCGCCGACATCGAGCACGCGGCGCGGATCGCCGCCCAGGCCTCCTTCGAGCGGGACCTGGTCGCGGTCGGCGGACGCGGCGGGGACGTCCCGGCGCCCGGCGCGAGCACCGCGGACTACCTGGAGGCCATCGCCGAGTGCCGGCCGACGGTCACGCCGGAGATGGTCGAGCAGTTCGCCTCGGACATCACGACACACGCCCGGGTCTGAGGGCGAACTCCTCCCGGGCCGCGTCCAGTTCGACCCGGTCGGGCGGCAGCGCGCCGGCCCGGGAGACCGTGACGGCCGCCGCCGCGCCCGCCCCGCGCAGCAGCCCCGCGAGGTCCTCGGGGCCGAGGCCGTCGAGAGCCTCCCGCCCCCGCCCGGCGAGGAGGTCGAGGACGGCCGACATGAAGGAGTCGCCCGCGCCGACCGTGTCGACGACGGTGACCGTCGGCGCCTCGACGGCGGCCGTGTGGTGCCGGGTGAGGGCGAGCGAGCCGGCCGCGCCCCGGGTGACCAGGACGACGGCCGGGCCGAGGGCCAGCCAGCGGGCGGCGACCGTCCGCGGGTCCTCGCCGGGGTACAGCCAGGCCAGGTCCTCGTCGCTCGCCTTCACCAGGTCGCTGAGCGCGACGCAGCGCTCGACGCGGGCGACGGCGGCGCCGTGCTCCCCCATCAGGGCGGGCCGCACGTTCGGGTCGTAGCTGACCGTGGCCCGGTCGCGGAGCCGCTCGACCTCGGCGAGGACGGTGGCCGCGCCCGGAGCGGTCACGGCGGCGATCGAGCCGATGTGCACATGGGCGGGCGTCCCGGCCGACGGCGCGCCGGTCTCCAGCGTCCAGGCGATGTCGAAGGCGTACGCGGCCCGGCCCTGCCCGTCGAGCCCGACGACCGCCGACGGGGTCCGTGCCGGAACGCCGCCGATCTCCACCCGTACCCCCGCGCCCTCCAGATGGTCCGCGATCAGCCGACCGGCGGGGTCGTCGGCGAGCTGGGTGAGCAGGCCGACGTCCCGGCCGAGGCGGGCGAGGCCGTAGGCGACGTTGGCGGGGCTGCCGCCCGGGTGGACACGGTCGGCGGCGCCGGAGCCGGCGGGGGCGCGGACGATGTCGGCGACGCACTCGCCGATCACCAGGAAGGACATGGGTCGGATCTCCTCGGGGAAACCTGGACACGGACGCCCTGGTGGACGGTCCGCAGATCGTACGGGGCGCCGGGCGCGGGTGAGCGGCCCGGTGGGGGCCCGGCGGTCCTCAAGCGCACCGCCGGTAGAGCACCTGGCGGGCCTCCCACTCCACGAAGGACTCCGCGTGCTCGAAGCCGAGGGCCTCCAGGAGCCGCCGCGAGGGGGCGTTCGCCTCCTGCGTGAGCGCGACCACGCTCGGCGCGCCCTCCAGGACCAGGCCGACGACCGCGTCGACCGCCTCGCGCGCGTACCCCCGTCCCCAGTGCTCCGGCAGGAACTGGTACGAGACCTCCGTCTCCCCGTTCCGCGCGCCGTCCTCCACCGTGACCAGACCCACGAGGACGTCGTCCTCGGCCCTGACGACGGCGTGGCAGCCGGGCGCCCCCACGATCCGCCGCTGCCGGATCCGGACGACCGCGTCGATGACGGGGCCGCCGAGGTGGTGCCGCACCCGGGGGTCGGTCCACAGCCGCGTCACGTCCGGCACGTCACCGCTCCGGACGGGCCGCAGGACCAGCCGCTCGGTGGCGAGCGGTGCCCGCCCTGCCGGGGCGGGGGAACCGACCGGGGAGGACGCCGGGGGCGGGACGGTGGCCATGCCCCCATCATCGCAGCACGGCGGGGCCCACCGGCACCCCGGCCGACGCGGCACGCCGGTCAGCGCGGCTCGCCGTCCACGGCGGCCGTCAGGGCGGCCTTGATCGGCTCCCAGTCCGGCGCCGTCGGCGCGAAGGACTCCTTCGCCGTCGCGATGTCCTTGTAACCGCTGGAGGTGACCACGCACACCACCGGGCCGTCGGCCTCGCGTCCCCCGTGGGCGCGGAGCGCGGCGAGCCCGGCGGCGGAGGACGTCTCGCACCAGATGCCCTGGGCCGCCAACTCCGCCCGTGCGGAAGCCATCTGACCGTCGGTCACCGTGCGGGCCGCTCCCCCGGTCGTCCGTACGGCGAGGACGCCCCGGTAGCTGTTGACCTCGCAGTCGATGGCGTACGCGGCGGTCGGCCCGACGGGGACGCGGGCGACGGGTCGACCCGTCCGCAGGGCCTCGGTGAGGGCGCCGGCCGCGGCGGGTTCGGCCGCGTGCACGCGGGGGACGGATCCGGTGACGCCGAGCCGCGCGAGCTCCTGGAAGCCCTTGGCCACGCCGAAGAGCAACTCGCCGTAGCCCGTGGGGAGGTACACCTCCGCCGGAGCGCGCCCGAGACCGAGCGCGAGCTCGTACGCGAGGGTCTTGTAGCCCTCGGGCCCGAAGGGGTGCCCGGTGTGGGCGGTGTCCGTGACGCTGCTGACGCTCTGGAAGCCGAGCTCGTCGACGATGCGGCGCATCAGCGGGCGCACCGACTCGAACGGGACGGTCAGCACCGTCGCCCCGTACGCGCGCAGGTGGGAGGCGACGGCGGGCGGGGCGGACGGGGAGGTGAAGACGGCGCACGGGAGTCCGGCCCGGGCCGCGTAGGCGGCGGCCGCCGCACCGTGGTTGCCGGACGAGGAGACGACGATGCCCCGGGCCCCCGAGGCGACGGCGGCGCTGACGGCGACCCGGTTGAGCCGGTCCTTGTGGCTCCAGGTGGGGTTGCGGGACTCGTCCTTGATCCAGACGCCGTCGGGGAGTTCGACCAGGGGCGTGTTGCCCTCGCCCAGGCCGGGCGCGGCGAGGGGCGGGAGCAGCGGGGCCCACCGTTCGAGGCCGTGGGCGGCCGGTCGGGCGAACAGGTCGGCGGGGACCCGGTCGTAGGCGTAGTCGATGTCGAGGGGGTACGCGACGTCCTCGGTCGAGGTGACGGGGCAGCCCCGGGTGAGCGGCGGCCACAGCGGGTGGCGTACGGACGGATCGGCGAGCGAGCGCTGGACGGTGGCGAGCGAGGTCACGCGGCGGCCTTTCGGGGACGGGGATCTCGGACGGTCGTGCGTACGGAGGCGTGCGGGGGCGGGCCGCCGCTCGCTCCTGTCCGGCCGCGTCAGCCCATGCGGCGGGTGAGGGCGGCCAGTGCGCCGGGCCGGCGGCCCGGGACCCGTCGGCGGAGGTCGACCAGGACGGGGCCGAGGGCGCGGGCGCGGGCGGGGTCGCCGATCTGCTCCCACTGGTGGTGGGCCCGGTCGACGGCCCCTTCGACGTCGGGGTCGTCCGTCCGCTGGCCCAGCCCGAGCCGGGCCTCGGCGGCGGCGAGCCAGAGTTCGCAGCTGCGGGCCGGTTCCCCGGCCAGACGGGCGAGGTCGGCCCGCACCTCCGTCCAGTGCACGGCCTCCCTCGACCGGGGCCCGTGGCGGCGCAGGGCCTCGCTCTCCCAGGCCGCCGCCACCGCGGCCGCCTCCCCGTGCCGCCCGGCCATGGCGGCGGCGAGGATCGCGGGGTGCGGGTCCTGCACGGCCGCCGGTCCGCCCGCACCGGCGGACACGGGCGCCGGAGGCGTCACGGGCAGGGGTGCGGGGCGGGTCACGGTCACGGGCAGGGGTGCGGCCGCCGGGGCGGGTGCGGGGCGGGTCGTCGCGGGGGGTGTCGGGCGCGTCGCGGGAACGGGCGTCGGGCCCGCCGCGGGAGCGGATCCCGGGAGGACCGCGGAAACGGGGGCCGGGCTCCTCGCGGGCACGGGTGCCGGTGGAGGCGCGAGCCCGGGCGTGAGGAAGACCGGTGCCGGTGCGGGTGCCACCGCCACCGCCCGCGCAGCGGCCTCGGCGTGCGCCGCGGACGGCGTCAACCGGGCTCCGGAGCGCCAGAGTTCGGCCCAGGCCCGCAGGTATGCGGGGGTCGTGGGCTCGCCCCTGCGCGGGGCGGGCACCACGCGCGCGTGGAGGAGGGGGCCGGGCCCCAGGTGCAGCAGCCCCGGCGCGGCGGCGAGGCGCTGCCAGACGTCCTGGTCGGCCGCGAGGTCCGCGACGACGGTCGTGGTGCCGGGCGGCCGGGAGCCGAGTTCGCCGGCGAGCCAGTGCCAGGGCAGCGCGGTGTAGCGGAGGGTCGCCGGCGTGGTGCGGGCGAGGGCGAGGTGGGGCAGCTGCTGGCGGCGGTCGAGGTGGAGCTGGCCCGCCAGGCAGACGACCAGGGGCCCGGGGCTCGCGGCCGCCGCGCGGAGGCGGGTGAGCACGGTCTGCGGGTCGAGCGGATCGGCGAGTTCGACGACCGTGGCGGCCGTGGTGCCGGTGAGGACCCCGGGCGGTACGGCGGCGAGCGCCGGCAGCACCGAAGCGGCGTCCATCGCACGGCCCCGGCCGGCGGGCGCGGCCGCGAGCAGGACGGCGGTGCCGACCGCACTCACGACCGCCGCACCCGCTTCCGTACGCACATCCGTACGCACGTCTGCACGCGCGTCCGTGCGCGCGCCCGAACCGTCTGCCGGCGCACCCCCATCGCCCCCCGCCGAGCCCCGCCCGTCCGGCACGGCGCCCACGCCGGTACCGGCACCCGCGCCCGGCCTCCGGGGGTCGGGGGCGAGGCTTCCCGGAGCTCCCGCGTCCGTCTCCGTACGCACGTCCGAACCTCCCGCGACCACCCCGCCCGCGACCGTCGCCCCCGCGCCCACCGTGCCGTTTCCGCCGTCGTTCACCACCCCAGCACCGTAACGGGTCCCGCCCTGTCCGATAATCGCCGGGCCTTTGGCATATGACAGAAGCACCACCGGATCGAGTGTTGCCGAATCCCTTACGGGCCGTCCCGGGCTGTGCCACAGTCGTCTCCGGGCCTCCTTCCCCACCTGGCCGCGCCGCGCCTGTATCGGAGTACGACATGCCGTCCCCTCTGTTCGCGGACCGCCCCGCCCAGCCGCCGGAGCCGGGCGCGGTGGACGCGCTGATCTCGCAGACCCGCCGCCTGCGCGGCGAGGTGGACGCCGTCCGCCGGGACTCCGTGGCGGACGAGGACGACCCCCGACAGCGGTGGCAGCGAGCCCTGTGCGACCTGGCGGTCCATCAACTCGACGACTTGGGCGCCCAGTTGGGTCAGCTCCGGGCCGGAGTCCCGGCGAGCGCGGACCCCGAGGGCTGCCACGAGGAGGCCGTCGCCGACACCGCGCTCGCGACCGACCCCGGCACGGCGTACGGCGTGGCCGCCCCGCCCCGGACCGGCTCGCTGCTCTCCCGGGTCGGCAGCGCCGAGTGGAACCTGCTCACCGATGAGGTCAGCTGGTCCGAGGAGCTGTTCCAGATCTTCGGACGGCTCCCCGAGAGCGGCCCGATGTCGCTCGACGAGATGCCCACGATGGTCTTCGCCGAGGACCAGCCCGTCCTCCAGGGCATGGTGACGGACTGCCTGATCGACGGGAAGCCGATCGACGGCGAGTTCCGGATCGTACGGACGGACGGCCGGGTGCGCACGGTCCACATGACCGGTGAACCCGTGCTCGACACCGACGGCTGCACCGCCTCCATGTGGGCCGTCCTGCGCGACGTCAGCGAGCTGCGGCGCAGCGAGCGGGCGGTCCGCGAGAGCCGGGACAGCCTGGAGCGCAGCCGCCACGTCGAGCTCACCGAGCGGCGGGTCGCCGTCGAGCTGCAGGAGGCGGTCCTCCCGCCCTGGCGCGGCTCGCTCCGCTTCGCCCACGACGGCCCCGCCCCGCTCGACGTGGCCGCGCACTACCTGCCGGCCGCCAGCACCGGCCTGATCGGCGGCGACTGGTACGACGCGCTCGCCCTGCCCGACGGGGACGCGCTGCTGACCGTCGGCGACCTGACGGGCCACGGGGTCGCCGCGACCTCCTCCATGGCCATGCTCCTCGGCGCGCTGCGCGGCATGGCCGTCGCCGGCATCCGGCCCGCCGCGCTGATGGGCCACCTCAACCAGCTCCTGGAGACCTCCGTACAGCCCGCGCTCGGCAGCGCGATGTGCTGCCGCTACGACCCGGTGGCCCAGACCCTGGTCTGGGCGCAGGCCGGCCACCCCGCCCCGCTGCTCTTCCGCGACGGGACGGGGTACGCCCTCCGGCGGCCCGAGGGCGTGCTGCTCGGGGCGACGACCGGCGGCGCCTACGGCGAGGCCGAGACCCGGCTGCTCCCGGGCGACCTGCTGGTCCTGCACACCGACGGGCTGACCCGCGGCGGCGGCACGGACGACGACGCGGGCGCGCGACGGCTGCTCGCCCTCGGCCCCCGGCTCGCGGAGGCGCGGGACGCCCAGGACGGCGTGCGCGCGGTGGTGGAGGAGTTCGGCGAGGAGCCGCGCGAGGACGACGCCTGCGTGATGGTGGTCCGGGTCGCCCGCCGGGGCTGAGGCCACCCGCGCCGGAACCGGGAACCGGTGCCACCCGTCGACGAGCCCTTCCCGAGCCTCTCCGTGACGCAGGGGCCTCTCCGTGACGCACGGCCTCCCCGTGACGCATGGCCTCTCCGTGACGCACGGTGAAGAACGTCCCCCGGGCCTCCCCGTCCCGCACGGTGACGAGAGCCCTTCCCGAGTCCCTCCGTGCCCGCCGGACGGGGAGGCTCAGACCTGCCCCGCCCTGGGGCGGTTGACGGGCGACCTGGGGAGGGCCAGTTCGATCTCCTCGCGCAGGGTCTCGATCCTGGAGTAGCCCGCGTACTGGCCGGTGAGCCGGTACATCTCCCGCAACCGGTCCCAGGTCCGGTGGGACGAGGTGTCCCCCATGGACATGAGGGCGAGCCGGGCGTACCGGTCGGCCTGCTCCGGGTCGTCGGCGATGAAGCAGGCCGAGGCGAGCGAGATGTGGTCGAAGAGCTTCGACCGCTCGTGCCCGCCGTGCCGCAGTTCGATGGCGAGCTTGGCGTGGCGCTGCGCGGGGATCGCCGCGGCCGGGTCGTGCTCGGCGAGGGTGCGGTAGGCGAGGGCCTGCATGCCGTGCATGTCGGCCTCGTCGAAGTTCTGCATCCAGCTCGGCTTCTCCTCGCCCGTGTCGGAGACGAAGAGGTCCTCGGCCTCGCCGAGGGTCCGCCGCATGGCCTGTCCCCGTCCCATCGAGGCCTGCGCCCAGGCCTCGATGGTGTGGAACATGGCCTGCGTGCGGGGCAGCACCCGCTCGCCCGAGCCCGCCTTGGCGAGCTTCATCAGGTCGAGGGCGTCGTCGGGCCGGCCCAGGTGCACCATCTGGCGGGCGGCCCGGGACAGCGCCTCGCCGGCCCGGGGCCGGTCGCCGCCCTCGCGGGCCGCGTGGGCGGCGATGACGAAGTACTTCTGCGCCGTCGGTTCGAGGCCGACGTCGTGGGACATCCAGCCGGCGAGGACGGCGAGGTTGGCGGCGACGCCCCACAGGCGCCGCTGGAGGTGGTCGGCGTGGCGGTAGGCGAGCATGCCGCCCACCTCGTTGAGCTGGCCCACGACCGCCTTGCGCTGGAGGCCGCCGCCCCGGGAGGCGTCCCAGGCGCGGAACACCACCACGGAGTGCTCCAGGGCCTCGATCTCCTCCGACCCGATGGGGGCGGCCTCGTAGCGGTCGAACCCGGCGGGGTCGGCATGGAGGGGATCGGTGGCCCGCGGAGCGACGCCCTTGCGTGCGGGGTCGGTCTGCAGCCAGTCGTGCATGGCGTTGCTGAGTACGGAGCCGGCGGCAAGCGCGGCACCCGCGCCCACCAGGCCGCGTCGGTTGAGCATGAGGTCCATTCCCGTGAATTCGGTGAGGACCGCCGCCGCACGATCGGGTGGCCAGGGCAATCCGTCAGGGTTCTCCGTCTTCCTGACGTCCTGCTTCTTTCCGGCACGCCCGTGTCGTACGAACCCGAGGTCCTCGATGGTCACGACACGGCCGAGTCGCTCGGTGAACAGTGCTGCCAGCACCCGGGGGACGGGATCGCGCGGGGTCTCGCCCCGGTCGATCCACCGCCGCACCCGCGAGGTGTCGGTCGCCAGCTGGGGGTGGCCCATGGCCGCCGCCTGCCGGTTGACGAGCCTCGCGAGTTCGCCCTTGGACCAGCCGGCCAGGCCGAACAGGTCTGCCAGGCGGGTGTTGGTTTGTCCGGTCACGTCTAAGCCCCCAGGTTCTCGGCTGAGTTGACAGTAGCCCTCTGTCATAGGCCTGGCGACAATTCGCCAGGGTTCGCCAGGGTGCGCTGGATGTTCCGCCACCCGCGCCCGGGTGTCAGGTAGGAACGCGCCACCCCGCCCCGCCGACCGGCCCTCATTCCCCAGGGTGCGGACCGGGGGCGGGCGGGGCGACGCACGCAATTCGTCGGCGCACGAAGGGATCTGTCACCTCCATGTACACAGCATCGTCCTCCGTGTCCGCCCCGCCCCGGCCGCAGCACCGCATCGTCCCGGCAGGCGCCGGCCCGTACCTCGCCCCCGCCCCCGCGCCCCAGGCCGTCAGGCCGAGGCGCTGGGCGGCCGGCACCGGTACCCAGCCGGTCAGCGGGAGAATCGATCTGTCCGGCCCCCAGGGGGCGCAGCTGAAGACGGCGATCGCGTCGGTCCACCGGATCTGCCCGGAGTTCAACCCGGTGCAGGTGCTGCGGCGCAGCGGCCGTTCCGTACTGATCGTCGGCACGACCGGGCGGGCGACGGTGGTCGCGAAGTGTTTACTGGACCACTCCCCCGCCTGGGTCGAGCGGTTCCGGCACGAGATAGCTTCCTACCGCTCCTTCGTCCGGCACCGTCCTCCGGTGCGGGCGCCGCGGCTGATCGCCGCGGACCCGGAGAACTGCACGCTGGTGATCGAGCGGATGCCCGGACGGGCGGCGGCGCTCTCGCGCCACCCCGTCGAGGCTCCGCCGCGGGCCGACGTGCGGGCCGCGCTCGGCGCGATCGCCCGGCTCAACGCCTGGCGGCCGCCGGCCGGGACCTTCGACGCGCCGCTGGACTACGGCGCCCGGATCGCCCGGTACCACGAGCTCGGGCTCTTCACGGACCGGGACCGGGACGACCTGCAGAAGCTGCTGCACGGTCTGGCGCACGCGGGCGGCCGTCAGGGCATGGGTCAGTTCTGTCACGGCGACGCCCTGCTCTCCAACATCCTGCTCTCCCCCGCCGGGCCGGTGCTCGTCGACTGGGAGCACGCGGGCTGGTACCTGCCCGGTTACGACCTGGCGACCCTGTGGGCGGTGCTCGGTGACGCGCCGCTGGCCCGGCGCCAGGTCAGCGGGCTCGCCCAGCAGGCGGGCCCGGCCTCCCGGGACGCCTTCCTGGTGAACCTGATGATCGTGCTGACGCGGGAGATCCGCACCTACGAGACGGCGGTGCAGCGCACCATGAAGGAGGCCCCGCCGGCCGGTTCGGTGCCGGTGCCCTCGGGGGCGCTCGCGCCCGGCGAGGAACAGCGGCTGCTGCTGAGGCGGCTGCACGACGACTGCGCCATGGCACGGCGGGCCGTGCGCGCGGCGGTCGGGACGCGCTGAAGGGCGGTCCGGCCGACCACACGGGGGTGGTGCGCCGCGTCCCGGTGCCGACACACCGGGACGCGGCGCACCGGCTTGTCCGCGCCCCTCCGCGAGGTCCTTCATTGGTCCACTCCGGTGACGCGCCCCAGGCCCGGGACCCGTCTCCGCGAAACTCCGCCACATGGCCTCCATTTCCGCCCTGACGTGGGAACTTCCTTTCTCGCAGGCGTGATTGACGGGACGTCCGGGAGCCGATACCCCTGTACGGGTTCGGCCCCGCACGCCCCCGTGTCATCCCCTGCCCCTGGAGGCTGCCTTGCCCCGTCCCGCGTCGCGCAGACGTCCTTCGCCGATCCGTGTGCCGGGGGCGGTGGGGGCCCTGGCGTCCGCCGCCCTGCTGCTCCCCCTGCTGTCCGCCGCCCCGCCCGCCGGCGCCGACGTGCCCGAGGCGGGTGTCCTGCAGGGGCAGTTCGCCCGGGCGGCGGGGCGTCACGGCGTGCCCGAGAGCGTGCTGCTCGCCGTCTCGTACCTGCAGTCGCGGTGGGACACCCACGGCGGTGCGCCCAGCGTGACCGGCGGCTACGGGCCGATGCACCTGACGGACGCGGTGACGGCGCTGGCCCGGTCCGTCCCGCACCACTCGGAGGGCGGGGAGGACGCCCGGGGCGACTCCGCCCGTCCGGTCCGCACCGGCGGAGACGTCCCGGTGCCCGCGCCCGAGCGGCTGCCGGAGGGGCTGCGGACCCTGGAGCGGGCGTCCGCGCTGTCCGGGATCCCGGCCGAGGAGCTGCGCACGGTGCCGGCCGCGA
Source organism: Streptomyces sp. NPDC107498 (assembly GCF_055582805.1). NCBI lineage: Bacteria > Bacillati > Actinomycetota > Actinomycetes > Kitasatosporales > Streptomycetaceae > Streptomyces > Streptomyces sp. NPDC107498. Next base: position 93,813 of record NZ_JBVJPE010000010.1, read on the forward strand.
ACATCGAGGGCGGGGCGGCGCTGCTCGCGGCGGCGCAGCGCGAGGCCGGCCTACCGGCGAGCGTGGACCCGGCCGACTGGTACGGGGCGGTGGCGCGCTACTCGGGCGCGGACGACTCGGCGACGGCGACGGCGTACGCGAACGACGTGTTCGACGTGATCCGGACCGGGGAGACGCGGACCACGGACAGCGGACAGGTGGTGTCGCTGCCGGCCGCCCCGGCCGTCGCGCCCGAGACCGGTCAGGTGGCGGCCCTGGGCCTCCGCCGGCCGGCCGCCGGGCCCGTGGAGTGCCCGTCGTCGGTGGCCTGCGAGTGGGTCCCGGCGCCGTACGAGGAGTTCGGCGACGGCGACTACGGCAACCACGACAAGGCGAACCGGCCCGCCTCCCAGTCGATCGACTACATCGTGATCCACGACACCGAGGCCGACTGGAGGACCACCCTGAAGCTGGTGCAGGACCCGACCTACGTGTCCTGGCAGTACTCGCTGCGCTCCTCCGACGGGCACATCGCCCAGCACGTGCCGCTGAAGGACGTGGCCTGGCACGCGGGGAACTGGTTCGTGAACGCCAAGTCGGTGGGCCTGGAGCACGAGGGCTTCCTGACCTCGCCGGACTCCTGGTACACGGAGGCGATGTACCGGACGTCGGCGCGCCTGGTGCGGTACGTCGCCGCGCGGTACGACATCCCGCTGGACCGGCAGCACGTCCTGGGCCACGACAACGTGCCGGGCACGACGGCGTCCACGATCAAGAGCATGCACACGGACCCGGGGCCGTACTGGGACTGGGCGCACTACTTCCGGCTGCTCGGTCGTCCGATCACCCCGAGCGCCGGTCCGCACGCGGGCGTGGTGACGGTCCGGCCCGACTACGCGTCCCACCAGCCGGTCTACACGGGCTGTGCGACGGCGGGGCAGGCGTGCGTGCCGCACGGCAGCGGGGCGGTGCGGCTGCACACCGCGCCGAGCGCCGACGCGCCCCTGGTGAAGGACGTCGGTCTGCGGCCGGGCGGTCAGGACTCCACGACCGGGGTCAACGACACGGGGGCGCGGGCCTCGACCGGGCAGAGCTTCGCGGTGGCGGAGCGGCGGGGGGACTGGACGGCGGTCTGGTACCTCGGGCAGAAGGCGTGGTTCCTCAACCCGGCGAAGGAGCCGACGGCGGTGAACGCGCGCGGTCGGGTCCTGACGCCCCGGGAGGGGTTGGCGGAGGTGCCGGTGTACGGGCGGGCGTATCCGGAGGCCTCGGCGTATCCGGCGGGCGTACCGGTGCAGTCGGTGTCGCCGCTGCCGTACAAGCTGCTCGCGGGCCAGCGGTACGTGGTGGGGGGCCGCACGCCGGGCGAGTACTACTTCGCTCCGGTGTTCGACCCCAGCGGGCACACCGTGGTCCGGGGCCAGGAGGACTACTACGAGATCCAGTTCGGCCATCGAGTGGCCTTTGTGAAGGCCGCTGACGTGCGGGTTTCCCAGGGCTGACGGAGGTCTGGCCGAAAGGTGCGGGGTGGTGCCGACCGTGGGGTCCGGCACCACCCCTTGGCCGTTCATACGACTATTCAGGAGGTCGCGTGCGCCGCCCGGGGGACGGGTAAGGCTGGGCCGGTCACCACCCCAGCCCACCGGAAGGCCCCCCAGGAAATGCCTCAGCCCTTCGTTATGCCGGATTTCTATGTTCCGCATCCGGCACGGCTCAATCCCCACGTGGAGGTCGCCCGCACGCACACGCGTGACTGGGCGCGGGAGATGGGGATGCTGGAGGGCTCGGGGGTCTGGGAGGAGCACGACCTCGCGTCCCACGACTACGCGCTGCTCTGCTCGTACACCCACCCCGACTGCGACGAGGAGGCGCTGAACCTCGTCACCGACTGGTACACCTGGGTCTTCTTCTTCGACGACCACTTCCTGGAGGTCTTCAAGCGCACCCAGGACCGGGCCGGCAGCAAGGCGTACCTCGACCGGCTCCCGTTGTTCATGCCGGCGGACCCGGCGACCGGCATGCCCGAGCCGGCCAACCCCGTCGAGGCGGGCCTCGCCGACCTCTGGCGGCGGACGGTCCCGGCGATGTCCGAGGGCTGGCGGGTGCGGTTCGCGGAGGCGACGGAGCACCTGCTGTACGAGTCCCTGTGGGAGCTCGACAACATCAACGACGGACGGGTCGCCAACCCCCTGGAGTACATCGAGATGCGCCGCAAGGTGGGCGGCGCGCCCTGGTCGGCCGGTCTCGTGGAGTACGCGGCGGGGGCCGAGGTGCCCGCCCGGGTGGCGCGCTCCCGGCCGCTGCGGGTGCTCAGGGACGCCTTCTCGGACGCCGTGCACCTGCGCAACGACCTCTTCTCCTACCAGCGGGAGGTGGAGGAGGAGGGCGAGAACAGCAACGGCGTCCTCGTCCTGGAGCGGTTCCTCGGCTGCACGACGCAGGAGGCGGCGAACGCCGTCAACGACCTGCTGACCTCGCGGGTCCAGCAGTTCGAGAACACCGCGCTCACCGAAGTGCCGCTGCTCGCCGCCGAGAAGGGGCTGAGCCCGGCCGAGTGCGCGGCGGTCGCGGCGTACGCGAAGGGGCTCCAGGACTGGCAGTCCGGCGGTCACGAGTGGCACATGCGCTCCAGCCGCTACATGAACGAGGGCATGGTCGCGGGGCCCTCGCGGCTCGACGGGGTCCTGGGCACCTCCGCGCTCGACGTCCGGACCCTGTTCGGACGGCCGGCGGCGGCCCGGCACCGGGCGTTCACGCACGTGCCGCACCAGCACGTGGGGCCCTCGCTGCTGCCCGAGTTCGAGCTGCCGTACCCGCTCACGCTCAACCCCCACCACCAGGAGGCCGCGCGGCACACGGTGGACTGGGCCGAGCGGACGGGCCTCCTCGACGACCTCTGGGACCGGCCGATGGCGGAGGGCTTCGACCTCGCGCTGTGCGCGGCGGGCCTCGATCCGGACGCCTCCCCGGACGAACTGAAGCTCAGCGCCGACTGGCTGACCTGGGGAACCTACGCGGACGACTACTACCCTGCCGTCTTCGGGCGGACGGGCGGCCTGGCCGGCGCGAAGGAGCAGACCGACCGGCTCAAGGCGTGCATGCCGCTCGACGAGCCCGCGGCCGGCGCGGCGCACGCGGCGAACCCCCTGGAGCGCGCGCTCGCCGACGTCTGGGAGCGGACCGCCGCCACGACGGCGCCCTCGGCGCTGGCGCAGCTGCGGGCCTCGCTCGACCTGATGCTCGACAGCTGGATGTGGGAGATGCACAACGTGGTGCAGCACCGGGTGCCCGACCCGGTCGACTACGTCGAGATGCGGCGCAGCACCTTCGGCTCCGAGCTGACCACGCTGCTGTGCCGGCTGCGGCAGGAGGGGACGCTGCCGCCGGAGCTGTTCCGGTCGGGGACGGTGCGCAGCCTGGAGAACGCGGTCATGGACTACGGGGCGCTCGTCAACGACCTCTTCTCGTACCAGAAGGAGGTCGAGGTCGAGGGCGAGGTGCACAACGGCGTCCTGGTGCTCCAGAAGTTCTTCGACTGCGACTACCCGACCGCGGTGTCGATGGTCGACGACCTGATGCGGGGGCGGCTGCGCCAGTACGAGAACCTGAAGCAGCGCGAGGTCCCCCTGCTGTACGAGGAGTTCGGGCTCGACGCGACGGGACGGGAGGCCTTCGAGGCGTACCTGCGGGAGCTGGAGGACTGGCTCGCGGGCGTCCTCAACTGGCACCGGAAGGTGCGGCGTTACGGCGCGGAGGACGTACGGGCGGGCAGCGGCGGCGCCCTGCTGCGGCGCGGGCCGAGGGGGCTCGGCACCTCGGCGGCGCGGATCTCCGAGCTGCTCGGCGCGGGGCCCCGCTGACGCGTGCCGAAGGCCTCCGGGAGGGTCCCGGAGGCCTTCGGGTCCGGCCGGATCGGGGGCGCGCTCGTCAGCGCGCCCCGGGGGCACCCGTCGCCGGTCCGCCTCAGGGGCGCCGGCCGCGCAGTTCGTCGAGTTCGCGGCGCTCGCGCTTGGTGGGACGCCCCGCGCCCCGGTCGCGCACGGCGGCGACGGCGACGTGTTCGCGCGGCGGCGGGGGCGGGCTGTTGTCCACGTACGCCTCGACGGCGACCGGCGGGCCGACCCGCTTGGTGTGGAGCTCCTTGATCTCGACGATCCGCTCCCGGCCGCCGTGGAAGATCCGGACCTCGTCGCCGGGCTTCACGGCCTGGGCGGGCTTGACCCGCTCGCCGTTGACCTTGACGTGTCCGGCGCGGCAGGCGGCCGCGGCCTGGGAGCGGGTCTTGGTGAGGCGGACCGCCCAGATCCAGGCGTCGACGCGCGCGCTCATCGGCCCCGCCCCCGTCAGCCCTGCTGGAACAGCTCGGCGGGCAGCGGCTTGAGCAGCGCGTACAGGTCGTCGGTGATCGGCCGGTCCCAACTGGCGATCGTCACGAGGACGTTGTCGCTGCGGTCGAACTGGACGCAGGAGATGCGGCTCTCGGAGAGCTTGAGGCGGCGGACGATGAGGAGGTTGTCGCCCTGCATGACGGGCATGTCCTCGGTGTCGAGGACCTCGACCGGCTCGTCGTTCTCCAGGGCGGCCAGGAGCTGCGCCACCTCGAAGGGGATCTGGCCGTCGGCGAGCTCACGCGCCGGGGAGCCCTCGGGGAGGTTGCCGATGATCATCGCGGGTCCGCGGCCGCCGAACAGGTCGTAGCGGAGGAACACGCCCTGACAGGAGCCGTCGGGGGCGGGCAGCAGGCCGGCGCCCAGATTGCCGGGCCAGTCCCCCGGGTCCATGGCCAGGACGTCGAAGTCCGGGCCCGCGGGGGTGGCGGCGCTGCGGCGGCGGAGGAAGGACATACGGCCATGGTACGTGCCCCGGCGCACGACGCGACGCGCCGGGCGCCGCCCCGGGGCGTCGCCGCTCGCCGGGCCGTCGGTCCTCCGCCCCGCCGGCCCGGGCGGGGCGGCCCGGACCGGCCCGTGCACCGCGGGTGACCGGCCGGACCGGCCGGCGGACCCCTCCGGGAGCTTCACGCACACGGCGGCCCGGAGGTTCCGGCGGTCACGGAGAGCGTCCGTTCGACCCCGGGAGGTCGGCGGGGACGGCGACGTCGCCGGGATCGCCCCGTGGCGGCCCCGGCGAGGACGACCGGGTCCGCAGGCCCCGTGCGCGGGGCGGGGCCTGCGGGACCGGTCGCGCTCATGCGACCGAATCGTCGACAGGGCCGACCGCCGGGTCTGCGGCCGGGTCGGCCGACCGGCGCGAGAGCCGGTTCAGGAGGTCCAACGCCCGCCCCGCGCGGTCGTGTTCGACGAAGAGGTGGTCGTGGTGGAACCCGGCCACCACGTTGCAGCTCAGGCCCTCGGCGGCGAGCTCGCCCGCGACGGCCGCCGTGAGTCCGACGGCGTCGAGCGCGGAGTGCACCCGGAGCGTGATCCGGCCGGCCACGTAGTCGTACGGGAGGCCGGCGGCGTCCGCCTCCTCCTGCCGTACGACGAGGGTGAGGCCCTCGGGTTCGGCGACGGTGACGACGGGGGCGACCCCGGCCGGGGCGGGGCCGTCCACCGTGGTGAAGACGTAGCGGCCGGGGTCGAGTTCCGGGCGCATCCCGGCGAGGAGCCGGGTGAGGTCACGTTCCGCGTTCATGCGGGCCAGGGTAGGCCCCGGCGCGGGAGCTCAGCCGGTGGGCGGGGTGTCCCCCACGAGCCACATGGAGAAGAACTGGGCGCCCCCTCCGTAGGCGTGGCCGAGGGCCCGGCGGGCGCCCTCGACCTGGTGTTCGCCGGCGTCCCCCCGTACCTGGAGCGCGGCCTCGGCGAAGCGGATCATCCCGGAGGCGCCGATGGGGTTGGTGGACAGGACCCCGCCCGAGGGGTTCACGGGCAGGTCGCCGTCGAGCTCGGTGACCCCGGCCTCGGTGAGCTTCCAGCCCTCGCCCTCCTCGGCGAAGCCGAGGTTCTCCAGCCACATGGGTTCGTACCAGGAGAACGGCACGTACATCTCGACGGCGTCGATCTCCCGCCGGGGGTCGGTGACGCCGGCCTGCCGGTAGACGTCGGCGGCGCAGTCCCGGCCGGCCCGGGGGGAGACGAAGTCCTTGCCGGCGAAGAGGGTGGGTTCGCTGCGCATCGCCCCGCCGTGCACCCAGGCGGGCGGTCGTGGCGCGCGGTCGGCTCCGGCGCGGTCGGTGAGGACCATGGCGCAGGCACCGTCCGAGGAGGGGCAGGTCTCGGAGTAGCGGATGGGGTCCCAGAGCATCGGGGAGGCCTGGACCTTCTCCAGGGTGAGGTCGTGCTCGTGGAGGTGGGCGTACGGGTTCTTGAGGGCGTTGCGCCGGTCCTTGTACGCGACGAGGGAGCCGATCGTGTCGGGGGCGCCGGTGCGGCGCATGTACGCGCGCACGTGCGGGGCGAAGAAGCCTCCGGCGCCGGCCAGCAGGGGCTGCTGGAAGGGGACGGGCAGGGAGAGCCCCCACATGGCGTTGGACTCGGACTGCTTCTCGAAGGCGAGGGTGAGGACGGTCCGGTGCACGCGCGCGGAGACCAGGTTGGCGGCCACGAGGGCGGTGGAACCGCCGACCGAGCCGGCGGTGTGGACCCGGAGCATGGGCTTGCCGACCGCGCCGAGGGCGTCGGCGAGGTACAGCTCCGGCATCATGACGCCCTCGAAGAAGTCGGGGGCCTTGCCGAGGACGACGGCGTCGATGTCCGCCCAGGTCAGCTCGGCGTCCTCCAGGGCGCGGAGGGCGGCCTCGCGGACGAGTCCGGCGATCGAGACGTCCCTGCGGGCGGCGACGTGCTTGGTCTGGCCGATGCCGACGACGGCGACGGGCTCCTCAGGCACGGTTCTCTCCTTCCAGGACGGCGACCAGGTTCTGCTGGAGGCAGGGGCCGGAGGTCGCGTGGGCGAGGGCGCGGTCGGACTCGCCGCGGTGGACGCGGGCGGCGGCCTCGCCGAGCCGGATCAGCCCCGCGGCCATGACGGGGTTGGCGGCGAGGGCGCCGCCGGAGGGGTTGACCCGCACGCCGTCGTCGAGGCGGAGGGCCTTCCTGAGGACGACTTCCTGCGAGGTGAAGGGGGCGTGGAGTTCGGCGGTGTCGACCGGCCGGTCGAACGCTCCGGCGCGTTCGGCGGCGAGGCGGGTGGAGGGCGAGTCGGTGAGGTCGCGGACGCCGAGGGAGTGGGCCTCGATCCGGTGGTCCATGCCCCGGATCCAGGCGGGGCGCCCGCACAGTTCGCGGGCCCGGTCGCCGGCGGCCAGGATCACGGCGGCGGCGCCGTCGCCGACGGGGGGGCAGTCGCCCGTGCGGAGGGGATGGACGGCGTATCCGCCCTGGGGGCGGGCGCCGGGCAGCTGGGCGTGCGGGTTCGTCCTCGCGTCCTCGCGGCTGCGGGCGGCGATCGCGGCGAGGGCGGGCTCGTCGGCGTCCCCGGCGTCGAGGAGGGCCTGGGCCTGGAGGGCGGCGAGGGCGACGGAGTCGGGCCAGAGCGGGGCGAGGTAGTACGGGTCGAGCTGGCGGGTGAGGACGTCGCGGACGGAGCCGCCCGAGGACTTGCCGTAGGAGTAGACGAGGGCCGTGTCGGCCTCGCCGGTGAGGAGCTTCACCCAGGCCTCGTAGAGCGCCCAGGCCCCGTCCGTCTCGACGTGGGACTCGGAGATCGGCGGCCAGGCGCCGACGCCGTCGAGGGCCATGGTGAAGGAGAAGGGGCGTCCGGCGAGGTAGTCGGAGGAACCGGAGCAGGTGAAGCCGATGTCGGCGGCCTTCAGGCCGGTCCGTCGCTGGACCTCGTGCAGCACGGGCATCACCATCTCGACCTCGGAGAGGTCGTCGGTGTGCCGTCGGTGGTCGCTCTGGGCGAAGGCGACGATCGCCACGTCCCGGCTCACAGCAGCTCCTTGTACGTGTCGTAGTCGGCGTCGGGTTCGCCGGTGGGCCGGTAGTGGTCGGGGTAGCGGCCGTCCTCGCTCCACACGGGTTCGACGCGCAGGCCCATGCGGACCTCGTCGTACGGGATCCCGGCGATGCGGCCGTGGAGGGCGAGACCGGCGCCGTCGAGGGCGATGTGGGCGTAGACGTACGGGACCTCGATGTCGAGGTTCGCCGTGTGCGCGGCCTTGATGTTGACGATGCAGAAGGTGGTGACGGTGCCGCGGGGGCCGACCTCGACCCGGTCGGTGGTGGCGACGCCGCAGGTGGGGCAGGCGCCGCGGGGAGGCACGTACACCTTGGCGCAGGAGGGGCAGCGCTCGCCGACCGTGCGGCGCTCGGCGAGCCCGTGCAGATAGCGGGTCTGGGCGCGGCCGGGGCTGTAGGTGTAGTCGAGGCGGGCGGGGGCGACGATGCCGGTCACGGGGGCCTCGAACCGGCCGTCGTGCGGGGCCGGTTCGTGCTCCGCCGTGCTCTCGTACGGTTCGAAGCAGGCGATGTCCGTGATCGCGCCGGAGCGTTCGGCGGCCCAGCGGATCCGCACCCGCAGGCCGGTGCGGACGGCTTCGGGACCGGGGGCGTCGAGGGCGTGGAGGAGGGCGGTGCCGGCGCCGTCGAGGCGCACGAGGACCCAGGCGAAGGGGGTCGCGAGGGGCTGTCCGGGACGGGGCTCGGGGTTCCAGGCCCAGGTGGTGACGGTGCCGGTGGGGGCGACCTCGACGAGTTCGCGGAGTTCGGCGGCGGTCTCGGGGTCGTACTCGACGGGCGGGACGAGCACCTCGCCCGCCTCGGTGCGCACGCCGAGGACGGTGCGCTCGCGCAGGCCGGTGAGGAAGGCGGACTGCACGGGGCCGAGGGAACGGGTGAAGGGGAACTCGACGACGAGGGAGGCGCGGAGGGCCTCCGGTGGATCGGTGACGGTCATGGGCGGGGCTCCTCGGTAGGGGTGCACAGGGGTGCCGGGTGTGGGGGGGGAGGGGTGCGGAAGGGGTCACTCCCGCCGGTACACCGGCGTCCGCTTCTCCGCGAACGCCCTCGCCCCCTCCTTCGCGTCCGCCGTGTCGAAGACCGGCCACCCCCGCTTCAGTTCGGCGGCGAGCCCCTCCGCCTCCGTCAGCTCGGCCGCCTCGTACACGGAGGCCTTGACCGCCTCGACGGCGAGCGGTCCGCAGGCGTTGATGCGCTCGGCGACGTCGAGGGCCGCGTCCAGGGCGGTGCCGTCGGGGACCACCCGGCCGACGAGGCCGATGGCGGCGGCCTCGTCGGCGCTGTACGGGCGGCCGGTGAGGAGCATTTCGAGGGCGTGGGTGCGGGCGATCTGGCGGGGCAGGCGGACGGTGGAGCCGCCGATGGGGAAGAGGCCCCGCCGGACCTCGAAGAGGCCGAAGGTGGCGGAGGCGGCGGCGATCCTGATGTCGGTGCCCTGGAGGATCTCGGTGCCGCCGGCGACGCAGTACCCCTCGACGGCGGCGATGACGGGCTTGCGGGGCCGGTGGTGCCGGAGCATCGCCTTCCAGTGCAGGTCGGGGTCGGCTTTCAGCCGGTCCCGGTACCGCTCGCCCGCCATGCCCTTCCCGGCGAGGGCCTTGAGGTCCATGCCGGCGCAGAAGGAGCCTCCCGCGCCGGTGAGGACGACCGAGCGGACGGTGTCGTCGGCGTCGGCCTCCAGCCAGCCGTCGTACAGGCCGACGAGCATCGGCAGCGAGAGGGCGTTCTTGGCCTCGGGCCGGTTCAGGGTGAGGACGAGCGTGGCGCCTTCGCGCCGGACGCTGAGGTGTTCGGTGCCGCCCATGGGGGCCTCCCGTCTCCAGTTCTGGAACAGGTTGCAGGAGCCGGGGGTCCAGTTCAATAGTTTTCTGACACTCAGTCAGATTCTTCTGTGCGTCCCCTTCCCCCGGTGACCGGTCGACGCTCTAATGACCGCCACGTCCATGTGAACCGGCGAACCTGGGTCAGGAGGAACGGTGGAGTACAACCTTGCCGACCTGTTCGAATCGGTCGTCGACGTGGTCCCCGACCGCGAGGCGCTGGTGTACGTCGACCACCCCGGCACGGGCGAGGAGCGGCGGCTCACCTACGCCGGGCTCGACGCCGCCGCCAACCGGATCGCGCACCACCTGATCGGCGCGGGCGTCCGGCCCGGCGAGCACCTCGGCCTCCACCTGTACAACGGCGTCGAGTACCTGCAGACCGTCCTCGCCTGCCTGAAGGCGCGGATCGTCCCGGTCAACGTGAACTACCGGTACGTGGAGGAGGAACTCGTCTACCTCTACCGGGACGCCGACCTGGCGGCGCTCGTCTTCGACGCCGAGTTCACCGACCGGGTCGCGGCGGCGCTGCCGCAGACGGAGAAGCTGCGGCACCTCGTGAGGGTGGGGACCCCTCCCGAGAACGCCCCGGCACTCGACTGCGTGCCGTTCGCCGAGGCGGAGGCCGCCGGAGCGCCGGAGCGGGGTTTCGCCCCCCGCTCGCCCGACGACCTGTTCGTCATCTACACCGGCGGCACCACCGGCATGCCCAAGGGCGTCCTGTGGCGCCAGGAGGACCTGTTCTTCGCGGGCCTCTTCGGGGGCGACCCCTCGGGCGAGCCCGTGAAGCGTCCCGAGGAGCTGGCGGAGCGGGTCGCCGCCGGCGGCGCCGGCATCACCTTCTTCCCCGCGCCGCCCCTCATGCACGGCACCTCCACGCTGACCGCGTTCATCGCCCTCAACTACGGGCAACGGGTCGTCCTGCACCGCAAGTACGTGCCCGAGGAGGTGCTGCGCACCCTGGAGAAGGAGAAGGTCTCCAGCATCTCCCTGGTCGGGGACGCGATGCTGCGCCCGCTCGTGGACGCGCTGCGCGGACCGCTCGAAGGCACGGACCTGTCCGCCCTCTTCAGCCTCTCCTCCTCCGGGGCGATCATGTCCGAGACGGTGCGGGCCGAGCTCCAGGAGCTCATGCCGCACGTCCTGCTGCTCAACAACTTCGGTTCCACCGAGTCCGGTTCCAACGGGCGCGCCACCGACGACTCCGGTCCGGCCCGGGGCTTCCGGCTGCACGTCAACGAACGCACCCAGGTCGTGGACCCGGCGACCCGCGCCCCCGTCGCGCCGGGCGAGACCGGTCGTCTCGCCCAGCGCGGCCACGTCCCGCTCGGCTACTACAACGACCCGGCCAAGACCGCCGAGACCTTCTTCGAGCGGGACGGGGTGCGGTGGGTGCTGCTCGGCGACATGGCGACCGTCGACGAGGGCGGGGTGGTCACCGTCCTGGGACGCGGCTCGCAGTGCATCAACACCGGGGGCGAGAAGGTCTACCCGGAGGAGGTGGAGCAGGCCCTGAAGTCCCATCCCGACGTGTACGACGCGCTGGTCGCCGGTGTCCCCGACGCCCGCTGGGGCAACCACGTCGCCGCGGTCGTCCAACTCCGCCCGGACGCCCCGCCGCTGGGCCTGGAGTCCCTCCAGATCCACTGCCGGCAGCAGCTGGCGGGCTACAAGGTCCCCCGCCAGCTGGTGCTCACCGAGCGCATCCAGCGCTCCCCCAGCGGCAAGGCCGACTACCGCTGGGCCCGCGCGGTGGCGGTGGAGGCGGACGCGGACCGGTCCGACCGAGGGGCCCCGTGACGGTCGTACCGGACGTGCGGGGGCGCGCCCGGGGCGCTCAGAGGCCGAACTCCCTCACCGCCGTGAGGAACGCGGCGGGTGCGGCGTCGTGGACGAGGTGGCCGGCCTCGATCGTGACGAGACGGGCCTCCGGGATGCGGTCGACGAGCCCGGCCAGCTGGTCCTGCGGGATGTGGCTGGTCGGGCCGCCGGCGAGGACGAGGGTGGGTGCCGTGATCGCGGCGAGCCCCTCGCGCCAGGCCGGGTCGGGGACGTTCAGCTGGGCGTCGGTGGTCGTGACGACGTCCCAGTCGAGGGCGAGGGGACCTTCGGGGCGCTCGGCCACCGGGCGCGGCGGGTCGAGCGGGACGAAGGCCGGCGCCTCCTCCAGGACGAGGCGGCCGATGAGGCCGGGTTCGCGCTGGGCGAGGAGGTGCGCGGCGCCGGCGCCCATCGAGTGGGCGACGACGGTGGCGCCGACGAGGCCGAGGGCCTTGAGGAAGCCGCCGAGTTCGTCGCGGAAGTCCTCGAAGCCGTAGCGGCCCGGCCGGTCGCTGAGGCCGTGGCCGCGCAGGTCGACCGCGTACACCCGGTGGTCGACGGCCAGGTCCTCGATGACCTCCGCCCAGGTCGCGCTGGACTCGCCGCGGCCGTGGACGAGGACGACGGGCCGGGCGTCCTCGGCTCCCGCGACCCGGTGGGCGAGCCGTACGCCGTCCACGGTGACCGTGCGCACGGCCGGGTCGAGGAAGGCGACGACCGCGCGGACGAAGGCGCCGGCGTCGTCGATCCAGGGGTAGTGTCCGGCGCCCCGCTGGACGACGAGCTCCGCGTGCGGGAAGGAGGCCGCCGCCTCGGCGGCCTTCGCGGGCGTCGGGCCCGCGTCGCACTCGCCCGCCAGGACCAGGACCGGCGCGGTGAGCGCGGTGAGCGCGCGGCGGGTCGCCCCGGGGTCGTAGGCGCCCTCGCCGTGGTAGACCGGGGCGGCCTCCCAGTTCGTCTCCCGCCCGCCGGCCGCCGCGTGCTCCCGGGCGGCGGCGTCCCAGCGGCCGTAGGCGAAGGGGGCGGTGACCTCCTTGACGCGCCGCAGCGGGGTGTCGGGGCCGAGCGCGTCGAGGGCGGCCCTGGCCTCGGGGTACCAGGGCCGGTCGGCGAAGACCTCGGCGGCCTCGTCCCACTCCTCGTCGGTGGTCTCGACGCCGAGGGCCCGTCCGGCGGAGGTGACGAGGACGAGGGAGCGGATCCGCTCGGGGTGGGCGGCGGCGTACAGGACGGCGAGGTTCCCGCCGGCCGAGTGGCCGAGGAGGTCGATCCGGTCCAGGCCGAGGTGGACGCGGAGGGCCTCGACGTCGCCGACCTGCCGGTCGCAGCGGTACGTGCCGGGGTCCGCGGGCTCGGCGCTCGCCCCGGTACCGCGGGCGTCGAGCAGGACCAGGGCGCGGTGGGCGGAGAGTCCGCCGAGGTCCCCGAGGTAGCCGGCGTCGCGCATCGGCCCGCCCGCCAGGCACACGAGCGGCTCCCCCTCCCCCTGGACGCGGTAGGCGAGTTCGGTTCCGTCATGTGTCGTGAACGTCGGCATGCCGCCGATCCTCACCGGCGCCGGTGGGGCACCGCAATCGGTTTCGCCGAGAGCACGACGGCCGGGCGCGGGGCCGAAGCGCGAGGTCACGGCGCCGGGCGGGCCGTGCGGTACCGGGGGCGCGATACGGTGGGTCGGTCCTCCCCCGACCGCGAAGGAACCGTCTCACCGTGCCCGACACCCGGGAATCCGCACTGCGCGGCGACTGCGCGAACTGCTTCGGCCTGTGCTGCGTGGCGCTGCCCTTCGCCAGGTCGGCCGACTTCGCCGTGGACAAGGCGTCGGGCGAGCCCTGTCGGAACCTCCGGAAGGACTTCCGCTGCGGGATCCACACCCGGTTGCGGCCGAGCGGTTTCCAGGGCTGCACGGTGTACGACTGCTTCGGCGCCGGCCAGCGGGTCTCCCAGGTGACCTTCGGCGGGGTGTCCTGGCGCGAGGCCCCCGAGACGGCCCGGCAGATGTACGAGGTGTTCCCGGTGGTGCGCCAGCTGCACGAGCTGCTGCGCCACCTCACCGAGGCCCTGGCGCTGCGGACGGCCCGCCCCGTCCACGCCGAGCTGCGGGCCGCGCTGGCCCGGGTCGAGGAGCTCGCCGGGGGCACGCCGGACGCCCTGGAGAAGCTGGACGTGGCCGCGGTGCGCGCCGGGGTCAATCCGCTGCTCCTCAGGACGAGCGAACTGGTCCGCGCCACGGCCGGCGGCCGGCCGAAGAGCCGGCGCGGGGCGGACCTGATCGGCAAGCGGCTGCGCGGGGCGAAGCTGCGGGGCACGGACCTGCGCGGGGCGCTGCTCATCGCGGCCGACCTGACGGGGGCGGACCTGTCGCTCGCGGACCTGATCGGCGCCGATCTGCGGGACGCCGACCTGTCGGGCGCGGACCTGACCGGCGCGCTGTTCCTGACGCAGCCCCAGCTGAACTCGGCGCGCGGGAGCGCGGCGACCCGTCTCCCGGAGGGCTTCGACCGCCCCGCGCACTGGACGGCCTGACCGCTCCGGGACCTCAGTGGGGCACGGTCACGACGATCTTGCCCACCTGGTGGCCCGCCTCCATGGCCCGGTGCGCCGCGACGATCCCGTCGAGCGTGAAGGTGCGGTCGACGGCGGGTTCGAAGAAGCCGGTGCGCAGTCCGGACTCGACGAAGGCGCGGGCCCGGCGCAGCCGCTCCGGGTCCCCGGTCGTCTCCGGCATCGTGTAGGTCCGCAGGGAGACGGCGGGCATCCCGAGGTCGAAGCCGGGGTACGGGGTCGGGAGCCCGCTCACGGCTCCGTAGAGCAGCACGGTGCCGCCGGGGGCGACGGCCCTGACGAGGTCGGTGACGCCGGGGCCCGCGACCCCGTCGAAGGCGAGGTCGGCGCCGCGCCCGCCCGTGAGGTCCCGTACGCGCTCGGCGACGTCCTCCTCGTCGGTGACGATCACCTCGGCCGCTCCCGCCGCGAGCAGGGCGTCCTTCTTGGCCCGGGTGCGGGTGGTGACGAGGGGCACGGCGCCGATCCGGTGCGCGGTCCTGATCGCGGCCAGGCCGACGCTGCTGGAGGCTCCGGTCAGGACGACGGTGTCCCCGGCGCGCGCCCCGCCGACCTCGACCAGTCCGCCGTACGCCGTGACGTACGGCATCCAGACGGCGGCGCCCTCGACGGGACCGAGGCCCTCGGGGCGGGGGACGAGGGAGGCCGCCGGGACGACGGCGCGTTCGGCGTAGACGCCGTGGTCGTTCATCGAGAACGAGGGCACGACGCTCACCGCCTGCCCGGTCGCGAGCCCGCTCACCCCCTCGCCGAGGGCTTCGACGACTCCCGCCGCCTCCAGGCCGATCCGGGCGGGGAAGCGCCGGACGGGCTCGATGTAGTGGCCGGAGCGGAAGAGCGCCTCGGCCCGGTTGAGACCGATGGCCTCCACCCGGAGGAGGACTTCGCCGGGGCCGGGTTCGCCCACCTCCACGTCCTCCAGGCGGAGCACCTCCGGACCGCCGTGCTCGTGGAACCGCACCGTCCTGGCCTTGCTCATCGGACTTCCCCTCCCCGCTCGGTGACGGCGGCGCGCGGGCCGCTCCGCCGCCGTGCCCCAGCCAAGCGCAAGGTTCGACCAGTGTCAAACTTTGATGTTCATAAAACTTTGATCCCTGTCGTACGATGCTCCCGGAGGTCGACACGACGATGAGAGCAGCCACGGGCACCGCCCGGCGGGACCGCGTCCCGCCCCACCCCGACATGGACGAGATCGGCCTGCAGCAGGTCCTGGAGGCCCTGGTCGACCCCGTCAGGCGCCGGATCGTCGCCGAGCTGTACGCGGCGCGCGAGGACCTGGCCTGCGGGACCATCGACCTGCCGGTCAGCAGGTCCACGGCCACCCACCACTTCCACGTCCTGCGCGAGGCCGGCCTCATCCGCCAGCACTACGCGGGGACCTCCCGCATGAACGCCCTGCGCCGCGAGGAGTTCGAGGAGCGCTTCCCGGGACTCCTGCGGGCCGTGGTGAGCGCGCACGAGCACGACGCCCCCTAGGCCTCAGACCTCGTACAGGTACGGCGTCGTGGTCGTCAGCGTCAGGAAGCCCAGGCGCCGGAGGATCGGGCGGCTGGTGTCCGCCGCGTCGACCTGGACGTAGCGGTGGCCCCGGTCGGCGGCCACGCGGGCGCGGTGGGCGACGAGGGCGCGGTAGAGGCCCCGGCCGCGCCAGCCCTCGACGGTGCCGCCGCCCCAGAGGCCCGCGAAGTCCGTGCCGGGGTACAGCTCCAGACGGGCGGCGCTCACGGGTTCCCCCGCGGCGAGGGCGACGACGGCGGTGACCGTGTCGGGGTCGGCCGCGAACCGGTCCAGGAGCCGGCGTCCGAGACGGGAGCCGTCGGTGCCGAAGGCGCGCTCGTGGACCTCGACGACCTGGCGGACCCCGGCCTCGTCGGTGACCGCGCGGAGCTCGACGCCCTCGGGGAGCGGGACCTCCCGGGGCAGGGCCGCGGCCTCGGCCGCTATCAGGGTCTCCGGCTCCTCGGAGGCGAAGCCGGCCGCGCGGAGCCGTTCGCCGAGGTCGGCGGGGGCGTCGTGCGCGTACAGCTTCCACTCGAAGGACAGGCCGGCGGCGCGGTAGTGCTCGATCTGCGCGGCGATGACGCGGTCGGCGTCGTGCGCGTCGGACCCGGACCAGAGGACGCCGTTCCAGGCGTGCGCGGGGCCGGTCTGGCGGACGACGCCGTCGACGTGCTCGACGCGGCAGCCGGGCCCGTCGGGGCGGGCCCCGCGGCGCAGCTGGAGGTCGTGGAGGTCACGCAGGTGCTGGGGTTCCATGACGGTCACTCCAGCACCGGCGTCCGGGACGGGCAACGGGTTTCGCCCGGCCGGCGGTCAGGCGCGCGGACGCACCTCGACGTTCTCCAGGATGCCGACCGCGTCCGGCACGAGGATCGCGGCGGAGTAGTAGGCGGAGACGAGGTAGGAGATGATCGCCTTCTCGTCGATGCCCATGAAGCGGCAGTTGAGGCCGGGCTCGATCTCGTCGGGCAGGCCGGTCTGGTGGAGTCCGATGACGCCCTCGTTGTCCTCGCCGGTACGGACGGCGATGATCGAGGAGCTCTGCCGGTCGGTGACCGGGATCTTCCCGCAGGGGAGGAGGGGGACCCCGCGCCAGGCCGGCATGTGGCGTCCCTCGACGTCGACGGTGCCGAGCACGAGCCCGCGCTTGTTGCACTCCTTGCCGAAGGCGGCGATGGCCCGGGGGTGGGCGAAGAGGTAGTCGGTGTCGCGGCGCATGCTGAGCAGGTCGTCGAGGTCGTCGGGGGTCGGCGGTCCCGAGTGGGTCTGGATGCGCTGGTCGAAGTCGGTGTTGTGGAGCAGCCCGAACTCGGGGTTGTTGACGAGCTCGTGCTCCTGGCGCTCGCGGAGCTCCTGGACGGTCAGGCGGAGCTGCTGCTCCGTCTGGTTCATCGGCTGGTTGTAGAGGTCGGCGACGCGGGTGTGGACCTTCAGGACGGTCTGGGCGACGCTGAGTTCGTACTCGCGCGGCCTGAGTTCGTAGTCCGCGTACGCGCCGGGCAGCGCGGCCTCTCCGACGTGGCCGGCGCTGAGCTCGATGGCCGCCTCGCCGGCCCGGTTGGTGGGGCGGCGGTGGCCGTTCGTCCCGGCGCCCCGGACGTGGTCGCGGAGGTTCTCGTACTGCTCGGCCACGGCCAGGTAGGCGGTGCGGGGCAGGGCGAGGAGGGTGACGGCGGTGACGGCCCTGGCGGTGAAGTCCCACGTCCCGTCCCCGGCGAGCGCCTGACAGCCGAAGGTGTCGCCGTCGCCGAGCCGGCCGAGGAGGGTCTCGTCGCCGTACTGTCCGGTGCCGAGCTTCTCGATCTTGCCGTGCGCGACGAGGTGGACGTGGTCGGCCGGCCTGCCGGCGTTCACGATGATCTGGCCGGGCTCGTACTCCTGCTGGACGAAGCGTTCGGCGAGGGCGCCGAGCGCGGAGGGGTCGTCGAAGCCGCGCAGCAGCGGGAGTTCGGCCAGCTCGGCGGGGATGACCTCGACCCTGGAGCCGCTCTTGACGAAGGTGACGCGGCCGTCGCCGACCACGTACGAGAGGCGCCGGTTGACCCGGTAGACGCCGCCGGGGGTGTGGGTCCAGGGGAGCTTGCGGAGCAGCCAGCGGGAGCTGATGCCCTGCATCTGGGGTTCGGACTTGGTGGTGGTGGCGAGGTTGCGGGCGGCGGCGGTGCTGAGGCTGAGCTGCACCTGGCGGAGCTCGAGGGCGGGCGGGGTGGCCGCCGGCTCGGTGTCGACCGACATGGGTGACTCGCTTTCTGGGGCGTTCGCGGACTCGTACGTCACTCTCCGCATCCAGATGTAACGCACGGCGGTGTACGTCATCCGGGTGCGGCGCGAACGGGTGGGAGCGCCGGGCCACGGCGGCCACCCCGTGAGCGCCGTGCACGCTCCGCCGTCCGGGCGGGCGCCCGACGGCCACCTGGCGGGAAAAGTTCTCCCGGCCCCTTGCCAACCCCCGGGGGCCTCCGGTTTTACTGGCCCCGAACGGATCAACCGAATGATCGGTTGTCCGTTTTACGACGGCGGAGGAGCGGCGCATGACGGAACTGCTGGACAGCGGCGAACGGCTCGGGCGCGAGGAGCTCGCGGCCCTCCAGCTGGAGCGGCTGCGCGCGACCCTGCGGCACGCGTACGAGAACGTGGACTTCTACCGGCGCTCCTTCGACGCGGCCGGGCTGTCCCCGGACGACTGCCGTACGCTCGCGGACCTGGCCCGCTTCCCGTTCACCGCCAAGTCGGACCTGCGCGAGCACTACCCCTTCGGGATGTTCGCCGTCGACCGGTCCCGGATCCGGCGGATCCACGCCTCCAGCGGCACCACCGGCCGGCCGACCGTCGTCGGCTACACCCAGGCCGACCTGGACACCTGGGCGGACGTGGTGGCCCGCTCCCTGCGCGCGGCCGGGGCGCGCCCCGGACACAAGGTCCACGTGGCGTACGGGTACGGCCTGTTCACCGGCGGGCTCGGCGCCCACTACGGCGCGGAGCGGCTCGGGTGCACGGTGATCCCGGCGTCCGGCGGCATGACGGCCCGGCAGGTGCAGCTCATCCAGGACTTCCGGCCCGAGATCATCATGGTGACCCCCTCCTACATGCTGACGCTGCTCGACGAGTTCGAGCGGCAGGGCGTGGACCCGCGGTCGACCTCGCTGAAGGTCGGCGTCTTCGGCGCGGAGCCGTGGACGGAGGAGATGCGCGGGGAGATCGAGGAGCGGTTCGCGATCGACGCGGTCGACATCTACGGCCTGTCGGAGGTGATCGGCCCCGGGGTGGCGCAGGAGTGCGTGGAGACCAAGGACGGCCTGCACATCTGGGAGGACCACTTCTACCCGGAGGTCGTGGACCCGTTCACCGGCGAGGTGCTGCCCGACGGGGAGGAGGGCGAGCTGGTCTTCACCTCGCTCACCAAGGAGGCCATGCCGGTGGTCCGCTACCGGACCCGTGACCTCACCCGTCTGCTGCCGGGGACCGCGCGGGTGTTCCGCCGGATGGAGAAGGTCACCGGGCGCAGTGACGACATGATCGTCCTGCGCGGGGTGAACCTCTTCCCCACCCAGATCGAGGAGATCGTGCTCCGCACCCCGGGCGTGGCTCCGCACTTCCAGCTGCGGCTGACCCGGAAGGGCCGGCTCGACGCCCTGACCGTGCGGGCCGAGGCCCGTCCGGACGCGACGCCCGAGGAGCGCGAGGCGGCGGCCCGGGCGGTCGCGGCGGCGGTGAAGGACGGGGTCGGGGTCTCCGTGGACGTGGAGGTCGTCGACCCGGAGACGCTGGAGCGCTCGGTGGGCAAGATCAAGCGGATCGTGGACCTCCGGGGCGCGTAGCCTGGGGGAAGGAGGTGGTTGCGATGCTGTCGGACTCACCCATAGCCGCGATCATTCCGGTCAATGACATGAACCGGGCCAAGCAGTTCTACTCGGAGACCCTCGGTCTGCCCCTCACGAAGGAGTCGTCGGAGGACACCAGGTACGAGTGCGGTGGCACGATCATCGGCCTCTACGAGACGCCCTACGGCGGCAAGGCCGAGCACACCCTGGCGAGCTGGAAGGTCGCCGACCTCGACGCGGAGATGTCGACGCTCCGCTCCAAGGGCGTGACCTTCGAGGACTACGACCTCCCCGGCATCAAGACGGTCGACGGCGTGGTCGAGTCGGACACGATGCGGGGCGCCTGGTTCAAGGACAGCGAGGGCAACGTCCTCTGCGTGATGGAGGAGCGCGAGGGCTGAGGGCCGTGACGCCCGGGGCGTCACGGTGTCACGGGGTGCCGAAGCGGTCCCTCAGCTCCCGCTTGAGGATCTTGCCGCTGGCGTTGCGGGGAAGCGCGTCCACGAGGAGGACCCGCTTCGGCACCTTGAACCGGACGAGCCTCTCGCGGGCGTGATCGAGGAGTTCGGCCTCGGTGACCTCCCCGCGCGGGACGACGACGGCCGTGACCGCCTCGATCCACCGCTCGTCGGGCAGGCCGATGACGGCTGCCTCCGCGACGCCCGGGTGGGTGTAGAGCGCGTCCTCGACCTGGCGGGAGGCGACGAGCACGCCACCGGAGTTGATGACGTCCTTCACCCGGTCGACGATCGTGAGGTAGCCCTCGGCGTCGCGGACCGCGAGGTCCCCCGAGTGGAACCAGCCGCCCCGGAAGGCCGCCCTGGTCTCGTCGGGCTTGCGCCAGTAGCCCTCGCACAGCTGCGGGGAGCGGTAGACGATCTCCCCCGGAGTGCCGTCGGGCACGTCCTCCCCGTCCTCGCCGACGACGCGGGCCTCGACGTGGCGCACGGGACGGCCGCAGGAGTCCATCCGGCCCTCGTGCTCGTCGGGACCGAGGACGGTGGCGAGCGGGCCGATCTCCGACTGGCCGAAGCAGTTGTAGAAGGCGAGCCCCGGAAGCCGGGCGCGCAGCCGCTCCAGGACGGGCACGGGCATGATCGAGGCCCCGTAGTAGGCCTTGCGCAGGGCCGAGAGGTCGCGGGCGGCGAAGTCGGGGTGGTCGGCGAGACCGATCCAGACGGTCGGCGGGGCGAAGAGGCTGTCGGCGCGGCCCGCCTCGATCAGGTCGAACAGGACGTCCGGGTCGGGCCCGTCGACGATCGTGTTCTCGGCGCCGACGGCGAGGTAGGGCAGCAGGAAGACGTGCATCTGCGCCGAGTGGTAGAGCGGCAGCGCGTGCACCGGCCGGTCGTCCTCGCTCAGGTCGAGGGCCTCGATCGCGCTCGCGTACTCGTGGGCGAGCGCGAGGTGGGTCATCATCGCGCCCTTGGGGAGCGCGGTGGTGCCCGAGGTGTAGAGCAGCTGGGCGAGGTCGCGGGCGTCGCGGTCGGTGAGGTGCTCCTCCGGTTCGGCGAGCGCGTCGAGCAGTGAACCGGGCGCGTCCCGCAGGGCCTTGACCGCGAAGCCCTCGGGGATCCGGTCGGCGAGGGCGGGGTCGGCGAGCACGAGCGAGCTGTCCGACTGCTCCAGGACGTACGCGAGGTCCTCGCCGGTCAGGTGGTGGTTGACCGGCACGTGGATCAGGCCGGCCCGGGCGCAGGCGAGGAACGCGACGAGGTAGGCGTCCGAGTTGTGGCCGTACGCGGCGACGCGGGCGTACTCCGGCAGGGCGATCCCGTGCTCCGGCCCGCGCAGGACGGCGGCGGCCGTGGAGACGGCCGCGTCCAGCTCCGCGTACGTCCAGGTCCGGTCGGCGTACCGCACGGCGATCCGGTCGGGCACGCGCCGGGCGCTCGCGCGCAGGCAGCCGTCGACGGTACGGCTGAGGAGTCGGTCCATGCGGTGATCCTCGGCGCGGGACGCACGGAAGGTCAAGTACCGGGCGGGGGCGCCGTGTCCGCGCGGACCTCGGATACCGAACGGGACGTTGACAAGGGGGCGGGCAGCTGCGTGCATGGTCCGACCCGCAGTGCCCGTCAGCCCGTTGGGAGGCACCTTGCACCTCCGTACCCGTCTGGAACACCTGGCGCTCGCCGGCGCGGCCCTCGCCGTCGTCATGGCCTCGCTGCCCGGCGCGGCGGCCGCCGACCCCGGCGACCGGGACCGTCACCCCGCCGACCGGGGCCTGTCGGCCGTCATCCGCTACACCGAGTACGGCGTCCCGCACATCGTGGCGAAGGACTACGCGAACCTCGGATTCGGCACGGGCTGGGCCCAGGCCGCCGACCAGGTCTGTGTGCTCGCCGACGGCTTCCTGACCGTGAACGGGGAGCGCTCCCGGTACTTCGGCCCGGACGCCGCCCCCGACGGTTCGCTCTCCTCCGCCGCCACGAACCTCTCCAGCGACCTGTACTTCCGCGGCGTGAAGGACGCGGGAACGGTCGAGGACCTGCTCGACACCCCGGCGCCGGCCGGACCGAGCCGGGACCTGAAGGAGCTGATGCGCGGCTGGGCGGCCGGCTACGACGCCTGGCTGCGGAAGAACCGCGTCACCGATCCGGCCTGTGCGGGCGCCGACTGGGTGCGTCCGGTGACCGCGCTCGACGTGGCCCGGCGCGGCTTCGCCGTCTCGGTGCTCGGCGGCCAGGGCAGGGCCGTGGACGGCATCACGGCCGCCCGGCCCCCGGCCTCTCCCCCGGCGACCCCGCGCACCGCCGCCGGCTCCGGCACCGGCTCCGGCTCCGGCTCCGGCTCCGGCTCCGGCTCCGGCTCCGTCCCCGATCCGGACGAAGCCGCCGAGGCGGCACGCGCGCTGTTCGCTCCCGAGAACGCCACCATGGGCTCCAACGCCGTCGCGTTCTCCGGGGCCGCGACGGCCGGCGGGCGCGGGCTGCTCCTGGGGAACCCGCACTACCCGTGGCAGGGCGGCCGCCGGTTCTGGCAGTCTCAGCAGACCATCCCGGGCGAGCTGAACGTCTCCGGCGCCTCGCTCCTGGGCACGGCCGTCGTCAACATCGGCTTCAACGACAAGGTCGCCTGGAGCCACACCGTCGCCACCGGGGTGCCCCTCAACCTGCACCAGCTGGCGCTCGCGCCCGGCGACCCGACCTCCTACCTGGTGGACGGGAAGCCGGAGCGGATGACCCCGCGCGCGGTGACCGTCGCCGTGAAGGACGGCGCGCCCGTCACCCGTACCCAGTGGTGGACCCGGTACGGACCGGTCGTCGGCGGCCTCGGGGCGCAGCTGCCGCTGCCGTGGACCGCGACCACGGCGTACGCGCTGAACGACCCCAACGCGCTCAACCTGCGGGGCTCCGACACCGCGCTCGGCTTCGGCAGGGCCCGCTCCACGCGGGACGTCGCCGACGCCCTGAGGCGCACGCAGGGGCTCCCGTGGGTCAACACGATCGCGGCGGACTCGGCCGGACACTCGCTCTTCGCCCAGTCCCAGGTGCTCCCCCGGATCACCGACGAGCTCGCCGCGCGCTGCTCCACCCCGCTCGGCCGGGCCACCTACCCGGCCTCGGGCGTCGCCGTGCTCGACGGCTCGCGGTCGGACTGCGCGCTCGGCTCCGACCCCGACGCGGTGCAGCCGGGCGTCTTCGGCCCGGCGAAGACGCCGGTCCTGCGGGACGCGCCGTACGTGGAGAACTCCAACGACAGCGCCTGGCTGGCCAACGCCGACCGGCCGCTGACGGGTTACGAGCGGATCTTCGGCACGGTCGCGACGCCGCGCTCGCTGCGCACCCGGGGCGGGATCGAGGACGTGGCGGCCATGGCGGACCGGGGCCGGCTCACGGTGGCCGACCTCCAGCGCCAGCAGTTCGCGAACCGGGTGCCGGCCGGTGACATGGCGGCCGGCGACGCGGCCGGGGCGTGTGCGGCGGCGCTGCCGGAGGACCCGGAGGTCTGCCGGGTGATCGGGGCCTGGGACCGGACGACGGACACCGGCAGCCGGGGTGCGCTGCTCTTCGACCGGTTCTGGCGGAAGTTCACGGGCACGGTGAGGCCGGCCGACCAGTGGAAGGTGCCGTTCTCCGCGGCCGACCCGGTCCGCACCCCGAACACCCTGAACACCGGGCTGCCCGAGTTCGCGAAGGCCCTCGCGGACGCGGCGGCGGAGCTGCGGGCGGCGGGCATCGCGCTGGACGCGCCGCTCGGCGCCCACCAGTTCGTCGTACGGAACGGGGAGCGGATCCCGGTGAGCGGCGGGACCGAGTCGCTGGGCGTCTGGAACAAGGTCGAGCCCGTGTGGAACGCGGCGGGCGGCGGTTACGTGGAGGTCGCGCACGGGACCAGCCACGTGCAGGCCGTGGGCTGGGACGGCGGCCGGTGCCCGGTGGCCCGGACCCTGCTCTCGTACTCCCAGTCGTCGAACCCGGCGTCCCCGCACTACAGCGACCAGACCCGGCTGTTCGCGGACGGGCGCTGGGTGACCTCCCGGTTCTGCGAGAAGGACATCCTGCGCTCGCCCGGCCTGCGGGTGGTGGTCGTCAGGGGGTGAACGGGCGCCTCACGGGCTGAACGACAGGAAGACGAAGGCGGCGAAGATCGAGAGGTGGACGCTGCCCTGCAGGAGGGTGGCGCGCCCGGGCACCACGGTCAGGGCGCTCACCACGGCGGTGAGCACGAGCAGCACCATGTGGAGGGCCCCCAGGCCCAGGATCAGGGGCCCGTCCAGCCAGATCGACGCGAGCGCGATCGACGGGATCGTCAGGCCGATGCTGGCGATGGCCGAACCGTACGCCAGGTTCATGCTGGTCTGCATGCGGTCCCGGCTCGCCGCGCGCACGGCGGCGAGCGTCTCGGGCAGCAGCACCATCAGGGCGATGACCACGCCGACGACCGCCTTGGGCAGGCCCGCGGAGGCGACGGCGTCCTCGATGGTGGGCGAGACGAGCTTGGCGTTGCCGACGACGGCGACGAGCGCGACCACGAGCAGGCCGAGGCTGAACCAGGCGTCGCGGGCGGTCGGCGGCGCGGCGTGCTCGTCCTCCGACTCCGGGATCCCCCGGTCGGGGCGTGGCACGGGCAGGAAGTAGTCGCGGTGCCGGACCGTCTGGACGGCGACGAAGACCCCGTAGAGGAGCAGCGAGGAGACGGCCGCGAAGGCGAGCTGTCCGGCGGAGAACTCGGGGCCCGGATGGGTCGTCGTGAACGTCGGCAGGACCAGCGTCATGGTCGCGAGCGTGCAGACGATCGCGAGCTCGCCGCCGGAACCCTCCGCGTTGAACACGGCGATCCGGTTGCGCAGCGCACCGACGAGCAGGGAGAGGCCGACGATGCCGTTGCACGTGATCATGACGGCGGCGAAGACCGTGTCCCGGGCGTAGCTCGTCGCCTTGTCGCCGCCCCCGATCATCAGCATGACGATCAGTCCGACCTCGATGACGGTGACGGCCACGGCGAGGACGAGGGAGCCGAAGGGTTCGCCGACGCGGTGGGCGATGACCTCGGCGTGGTGGACGGCCGAGAGCACCGCGGCGAACAGACAGACGACGACGATCGCCACCGCGAAGCCCGGGAGGTCCCGCCCCCAGGCGAGGCCGAGCACAAGCGCCGCCACCACCGGCCCCCAGGTGGTCCACTGCCGTGTCAACGTTGCCGTGCTCGAACCCATGATCCGCATCCTGCCACAAGAAGGGCTTTTCGCCCGTTTCGTTCAGTCGCGTGACCGGCGGGACCGCGTTCGCGGGCGGCGAGGGCCCCGGCGACGGAGCCGACCCTCCCCCGCCGGTCGGCGGGGGCCGCCCCCACCAGCCCGGTGAGGGCGGCGCCTTCGACCTCCCGGGGCGTCAGTTCCCGGACCCGGCGGGCTCCGTGGAGCCGATGCGCCGGTCCTCGCAGTACTGGGCGTGCAGGGTGCCCGGCACGTCGCGGCGGGTCCGGAGCCGCGACCACGGGCCCGCACCGAGCCGGGTCCGGACCCGCTTCCACGAGGCGGCGGGGAACTGCAGGCCGTGGTGGACCAGGACCAGGTCGAGCGCGACCGGTTCCGCCTCCCCCGCGACTCCGCCGGGGCCGGATCGACCCGATCACCCCGATCGACCGCCGCACCCTGACCCGGCCGCGCCTCCGGCACGGGCCGGATTTCTCACGGGCCGGACGGGAGCGGGCGCTCGTGGCCCTCCCAGTACGGCTCGCGGAGGCGGCGCTTGTACAGCTTGCCGTTGGGGTCGCGGGGCATGGCCGGGACGAAGTCGACCGACTTCGGGCGTTTGAAGCCGGCCAGGCGGCCGCCGCAGTGGGCCAGGATCTCGGCGGCGAGCGCGGGCCCCGGCTCGTGCCCCTCGGCCGCCTCGACGACCGCCTTGACCTCCTCGCCCCAGTCGGCGTGCGGGATCCCGAAGGCGGCGGCGTCCGCGACGGCGGGGTGGGCGAGCAGCGCCGCCTCGATCTCGGCGGGGTAGATGTTGACCCCGCCGGAGATGATCATGTCGATCTTCCGGTCGCGGAGGAAGAGGTAGCCGTCCTCGTCGAGGACGCCGAGGTCGCCGACGGTGAAGAAGTCGCCGATGCGGTTCTTCGCGGTCTTCGCCTCGTCCTTGTGGTACTGGAAGCCGCCGGTGTTCATCTTGAGGTAGACGGTGCCGAGTTCACCGGGCGGCAGCCGCTTCCCGTCGTCGTCGAAGACGGCGAGTTCGCTGATGGGCCAGGCCCGGCCGACGGTCCCGGGCCTCTTGAGCCACTCCTCTGCGGTGGCGAAGGCGCCGCCGCCCTCACTGGCCGCGTAGTACTCCTCGACGCACCGGCCCCACCAGTCGATCATCGCCCGCTTGACGTGCTCGGGGCAGGGCGCGGCGCCGTGGATGGCGTGGCGCATCGAGGAGACGTCGTACCGCTCCCGCACCTCCGCCGGGAGGGCGAGCAGACGGTGGAACTGGGTGGGGACCATGTGGGTGTGGGTGCACGCGTACCGGTCGATCAGCCGGAGCATCTCCTCGGGCGCCCACCGGTCCATGAGGACGAGCGGGTGGCCGATGTGCAGGGCGGCGGCCGCGAACTGGAGCACGGCGGTGTGGTAGAGCGGCGAGCAGACGAGGTGGACGTTGCCGTCGGCGGGCCGGATGCCGAAGATGCCGAGGAAGCCGCCGAGATGGGTCTCCTCGGGGAGCTTCCCGGGGAGCGGGCGGCGGATGCCCCGGGGCCGGCCGGTGGTGCCGGAGGTGTAGTTCATGACCCAGCCGAGCGTGCGGTCGGCGGGCGCGGATCCGTCCTGTCCGTCGAGCAGTTCGGCGTACGGGCGGAAGCCGGGGACGGTGCCGACGGCGTACCGGTGGGTGGGCGCGAGCCCGGCCTCGTCGGCGGCGAGGGTGACCGCCTCGGCGAAGCGCTCGTGCGCCACCAGGACCTTGGCGCCGGAGTCGGCGACGATCCAGGCGATCTCGGGACCGACGAAGTGGTGGTTGACGGGGACGAGGTAGAAGCCGGCCTGGGTGGCGGCGAGATGGGCGGTGAAGAACTCGGGGCCGTTGGGCAGGACGACGGCGAACGCGTCGCCGCGTTCGAGTCCGGCGGCGCGCAGTCCGTTGACGAGCCGGTTGGCCTCGGCGTGCAGCCGGCCGGCGCTCCACTCCTCGCCGTCGGGCGCGACGAGGACGGTGCGGCCCGGGTCGGCGGCGGCCTGGGCCCAGAATCCGGCGGGGGCCTGGGGCCCGGTGGGCGTCCGGCTTCCGGTGGAGGGCCGGCTTGCGGTGGAGGGCCGGCTTGCGGTGGGACCGTTGTTCACTGGGCGCTCCGTCCGGCGATGCGGTTGATGCGGTCGACGGCCCTCTCGAAGCCGCGGGTGAGGTCGTCGACGACCTCCTGGACGCTGCGCTCGGAGTTCATCCGGCCGACGATCTGGCCGACGGGGGTGCCGAGGAGCGGCTCGACCTCGTACTTCTGGATGCGGGAGACGGCCTCGGCGACCAGGAGTCCCTGGAGCGGCATGGGGAGCGGGCCGGGCCCCGCCGGGTCGTCCCAGGCGTCGGTCCACTCGGTGCGGAGCTGACGGGCGGGCTTGCCGGTCAGGGCACGGGAGCGGACCGTGTCGCCGGAGCCGGCGGCGAGGAGCTTGGCGGTGAGGGCGCGGGAGTGCAGCTCGGCCTCGGTGGTGGTGAGCCAGACGGAGCCGAGCCAGACGCCCTGGGCGCCGAGGGCGAGTCCGGCGGCGATCTGCTCGCCGCTGCCGATGCCGCCGGCGGCGAGCACGGGCAGCGGGGAGACGGCGTCGACGACCTCGGGGGTGAGGACCATGGAGGCGATCTCGCCGGTGTGGCCGCCGGCCTCGTACCCCTGGGCGACGACGACGTCGATGCCGGCGTCGGCGTGGTGACGGGCGTGACGGGCGCTGCCGGCGAGGGCGGCGACGAGGACGCCGTGGTCGTGGGCGCGGGCGACGACGTCGGGCGGCGGCGGTCCCAGGGCATTGGCGAGGAGCCTGATGGGGTAGTC
This sequence comes from Streptomyces sp. NPDC107498, assembly GCF_055582805.1. Taxonomy (NCBI): domain Bacteria; kingdom Bacillati; phylum Actinomycetota; class Actinomycetes; order Kitasatosporales; family Streptomycetaceae; genus Streptomyces; species Streptomyces sp. NPDC107498. Next base: position 121,695 of record NZ_JBVJPE010000010.1, read on the forward strand.
GAAGGCCACGTCGAGCTGGTTCCGGGCGACCTGCTCCATCCAGCCGGTGATCCGCCAGCCGGAGGCCTCGCCCCCGGCCAGTTCGGGGACGCCGTGCTCGGCGAGGGTGGCGCGGACGAACGCGCGGTGCTCCTCGGGGATCATCGCCTCGATCTCGGCCTCGGTGACGCCCTCGACCGCCTTCTTCGCGGGCATCACGACGTCGAGGCCGTAGGGCAGGCCGTCGGTGTGCTCCTGCATCCAGTCGAGGTCGCGGGCGAGGTCGTCGGGCGCGGTGTAGCGGACCGCGCCGAGGACGCCGAACCCGCCGGCTCTGGTGAGCGCGGCGGCCACCGCGGGGAAGGGCGTGAAGCCGAAGATGGCGTGCTCGATCCCCAGGGTGCGACTCAGCTCCGTCTTCATGGGCGGCAGGATGCCGCAGCGGCGCGGCGGAGGGAAGACATTTTCTGATGCAGCGTCAGATTCTTTGCGGGCGGCACGTCGGCGTGACGCCGCCGCCCCGAGGGGGGAGGGTGGGCATGACGGACGAGGGGGAGCGAGACGGAGGGCCGGGCCGCCGCGCGTTCGGCGGCGGGACGCAGGCCTCGGAGGTGCGCTGGTGATCGGTGCGGTGCCGGGGGCGGCGGCCTCCCCGGAACGGGGGACGGGAGTCCCGTACGAGGCCGTGCGCGGGTCCGCGCGGCGGACCACGCTGCGGCGCGGCTCCGCGGAGCGCGCCGGGCTGCTCGCCGTGCACCTGGACGGACTGGTCGCGGAGGCCGAACGCTTCCTCGCGCCCTCCCCCGCGCACCCGTGGTACGCGGGCGCCGTCCTGCTCGCCGGGCGGGGCGGGACCGTCGCCCTGCACCGGGCGATCGGCTCGGCCGTGCGGTACGCGGCGTACGACGAGGGGACCGACACCGGTGTCGAGCTGCCGCCCGGGCGGCGGATCCCCATGACCGAGGAGACCGTGTTCGACCTGGCGTCGGTCTCCAAGCTGTTCACCTCGATCCTGGCGGTGCAGCAGATCGAGCGCGGGACGCTGGAGCCGGAGGAGAGGGTCGTCGCGTACCTCCCGGAGTTCGGCGGCGGCGGGAAGCAGGGCGTCACGGTACGGCAGCTGCTCACCCACACCTCCGGGTTCCGGTCCTGGATCCCGCTCCACCGGGAGCCGACGCGGGAGGGGAAGCTGCGGCTGCTGTGGGCCGAGCCCCCGGTGAACCCGCCGGGGTCCGCGTACCTCTACTCGGATCTGAACCTGATCTCGCTCCAGCTGGTCCTGGAGGAGATCACCGGTCGCGGTCTGGACGCCCTGCTCCACGACGAGATCACCGCTCCCCTCGGGATGCACCGCACTCGTTTCAATCCGCCGCTCTCCTGGCGGCCGGGGATCGCCGCCACCGAGGACGCCCGGCCGCCCTGGTCCGCCCTCGACCGGGGCATGGTGTGGGGCGAGGTCCACGACGAGAACGCCCACTCCCTCGGCGGCGTCGCGGGCCACGCCGGGATCTTCTCCCGCGCCTGGGACCTCGCGGTCCTCGCCCGCACCCTGCTCAACGGCGGCGCGTACGGCCGGGCCCGCATCCTCTCCCCCGCGTCGGTGGAGCTGATGTTCACCGACTTCAACACCGCCTTCCCCGGTGACGGGCACGGGCTCGGCTTCGAGCTCCACCAGCACTGGTACATGGGCGCCATGGCCACCCCGCGCACGGCCGGACACACCGGCTTCACCGGCACGAGCCTCGTCCTCGACCCGACGACCGACACGTTCCTGATCGTGCTCGGCAACTCCGTGCACCCGGTGCGCTCCTGGCGCTCCGGCTCCGCGCCGCGCGTCGCCACGGCGGACCGGCTGGCCCGGGCCGTCCCCGTCCGCCCGGCCCGGGGCCGCACCTCATGGTTCTCCGGCATGGCGAGCGCCACGACGGCCACCCTGACGCTGCCCCGTGCGACCGGCGCCGCGCGCCTGGAGTGCGCGCTGTGGTGGGACACCGGGCCGGGCGCCGACCCGGTCGCCCTGGAGGCCTCGGCCGACGACGGCACGACCTGGCGGCCGGTGCCCTTCACCACCGACGGGCGCGCCGGGCATCCGTCGGGCACGGTCGGCGGCTGGTCCGGCCGTGTCTGGCACACCGTGTCCGCGCCGCTGCCCGGGGCGGACGTCCTCCTGCGCTGGCGGTACACCACCGGTCGGCGGTACGTGGGGCGGGGCGTGTACGTGGACGGGCTGCGGCTGCTCGACGCGGCGGGGCTGCCGGTGTTCGACGAGGCGCGGCCGGCGGACGGGGCGCGGATCGAGGCGAACGGCTGGACCCGGTCCGCCGATTGAGCCCGAGCTGACGAACCGTCGGGTCGGCTGCGGGGCGAGCTGCGCACACGTGATCACATGAGGTAGCGTCCCCCGCCGGGAGATCTCACCGGGGGACGGGACGAACGCCGGGGCGAGCGTCCGTCGCGCCGCCCGTGCACGGTGTCCTTCCGCTCCGGGGGAGCCACCGCCGGTCCGCCGGCGAACGCGCCACCACCGCTTCCCGACCCGGCCGCCCCACCGCCCTCCGCCTCCGCCTTCGTTCCGAGAGGTGTTCCTCCGTGCCACCCCTGTCCGAGCACCGTCCACCGGGCGCGCGCCGCCTCGCGCTGTCCGCATGGCTGTGCGCGCTCTCCCTCGCCGTCCTGGCCGCGGTCGTGCTCGCGGTCACGCCGCAGTCGCCCGCCGTCGCGTCGACGACGGCCACGACGGCCACGACGGCCACGACGGCCACGACGGCCACGACCACCGTGCCGCCGCTCGCGACGCAGGTCTCCACCACGCCGTTCAAGGCGCGGGAGAACTACTACTGCACCCGCATCCCCGCCGTCGTCACCAGCAGGGCGGGCGTCCTCCTCGCCTTCGCCGAGGGCCGCACCCGGCTGGACGCGACCGGCTGCCACGACGTCGGCGACAACGACATCGTGCTCAAGAGGTCCCTCGACGGAGGGGCGACCTGGCAGAACCTCCAGGTCGTCGTCGGCGGCTCCGACGAGCTCGCCCACGGCAACCCCGCGCCGGTCGTGGACGCGGTCACCGGCCGGATCACGCTCCTGTACTCCAGCAGCGACTGGAACCACGACGCGGCCAAGCCCAGCCGCGCGGGGTACGGGCGCACGGTCCACGCCGTCCACAGCACGGACGACGGCGCGACCTGGTCCGCGAGCGTGCCGCAGCCGCAGCTCAAGGCCGCCGGCTGGGGCTGGGTCTCCACCGGCCCCGGCCACGGCGTCCAGCTCCGCCGGGGGCCGCACCACGGCCGGCTGATCGTCACCGGCGACCACACGGCCGACGGTGACACGACCGCGGGCGGCCAGCTGTACCTCAGCGACGACGGCGGCCTCACCTGGACCCTCGGTGCCGGCTCCGAGGCGAGCAAGAGCGGCGCGTACCCCGCCGAGCCGACGGTCGCCGAGACCGTCGACGGCGACGTCTACGTCAGCGCCCGCAACTCCGCGCCCACGCACTGCCGGACCAACGAGCACCGGCTCGAAACCGTCAGCACCGACGGCGGCGGGTCCTTCGCCGCCCCCTTCACCCCGGTGGCCGATCTGGACACCTCACCGGTGTTCGGCTCGCTGATGCGGCTGCACGCCGTGGACCAGGACGGGAAGCCCGACCGGCTGCTGTACTCGGGTGGCTCCCGCCTCGGCCCGAGCGCGCTGGAGGACCGGCGCGAGCTGGCCGTCCGCTCCTCGTACGACGAGGGGAAGACCTGGCAGACCTCCGGCACCCTGGTCTCGGCGGCCCGCACCGGCTACTCCGATCTGACGGTGCTGCCGAACGGCTCCCTCGGCATCGCGTACGAGACGGCCGGCAACGTCCCGCACGGCAACGTCGTCTTCACCGCCTTCACCGAGCGGGCCATGAACGACTCCGAGACCGAGCTGCGTCGTCCGCGCACCACCGACACGCACGTCCGGGCTCCCGGCGAGGCCGGCAACCACGCCGTCGTCCACGGCGGCGCACGGCTGGGAACGCGTCTCGACGGGTCCGCCATGGAGTTCGACGGCACGGACGACTACCTGCGCCTCGTCTGCTCGCCGTCCCTGCGGGTCGACGACAAGGACTTCACCGTCACGGCCTGGTTCCGGCACTCCGCCACGACGGGCACGCTGCCGATCGTCTGGGCGTACGGCATGCCGGGCACCGACCCGCTGAAGAAGGGACGGCACTTCTCGGTCCGGGCCGAACCCGGAAGCGGCGTGCTGCGCGGCACCGTCGGCACGGACATCGGTTCCACCGAGGTGACGCTGCCGTCCTCGTACGACGACGGCCGATGGCACCACGTCGTGTTCACGCGCCAGGGCCTCACCGTCCGCCTCGCCGTGGACGGGGGCCCCGCGGCCACCGCGACCATGCCGGCCGGGGCCTCGGCGAGCGAGCGGAACCTCACTCCGGCCGCCGAGTTCAACGTCCACGTCGGTGCCCGGCCCGACTTCCCCAACCAGCCGGCCGGGGTGGCGCAGCTCTTCCGCGGCACCCTGGACGACGTGCGGCTCTTCACCACCGCCCTCACCGACGCCGAGGCGGCCGAGGTGAAGGCCGGCTCCCTCGAGGTCGCGAAGGACAAGGAGAAGCTCCGCCTCGGCTTCTCCACCATCTGGTAGCCGGGGCTCCGGGGATCGGAGCCTCGGCGCACGGCTCCTCGATCAGCCGGGCGACGCGCTCCGGTTCGCGCGGCGTCGGGTGGTGGTCGGAGGCGGCCGGCCCGACGAGGCGGCGGCCCGGGATCCGTCCGGCCGTCTCCGGCGTGCGGGGGTTCCGCCAGTGCGCCTCCGGTGTCCCGGCGGGCGGGACGCCCGTCAGGCGCCGTCCTCCGAGGCCGTGCGCAGGGCGGCCAGGACGGGGCGGATGAGGGGGTGGTCCTCCGCGCCGCGCCGGACGGCGGCGAAGACCCTGCGGGTCGGGGCGACGCCCTCGATCGGGCGGACCTCCACGCCCGTGAGCTCCATCCCGCGCAGGGCCGACCGCGGCACGAGCGCCACGCCGGCGGACGCCGCCGCGAGGGCGACGACGGCGCGGAAGTCGTCGGACGAGTGCTCGGGGTCCAGCGTGAACCCGGCGTACTCGCAGGCCAGGACGGTCACGTCGTGGCAGGGGTTCCCCTCGGACTGGCCGATCCAGGTGTCCTTGGCGAGGTCGGCGAGCGCGACCCGTTCGCCGGCCGCCAGGGAGTGGCCGGGCGGCAGGACCGCGTCGAACGGCTCGGCATAGAGCGGGACGCGGGTGAGCCGGTCGTCGTCCTCGCCCGGCGCCCCCCGGTACTCGACCGCGACGGCCACGTCCACCTGCCGGTCCAGGACCATGAGCAGGCTCTCGTCGCCCTCCGCGTCCCGGACCCTGACCCGGATGCCGGGCGCGGTGCGGGCGAGGGACGTGATGGCCGGGGCCACCACGAGCCCGATGCCGGTGGCGAACGCGGCGACGGTGACCGTGCCCGCGTCGCCGGAGCCGTAGGCGGCGAGCTCGGCCTCGGCGCGCTCCAACTGGGCGAGCACGGCGTTGGCGTGGTTGAGCAGGATCTCCCCGGCCGGGGTGAGGCGCGCGCCGCGCGCGCTGCGGTCCACCAGGCGGTGGCCGGTCTCCTGCTCCAGGGCGGCGAGCTGCTGGGAGACGGCGGAGGGGGTGAGGTAGAGCGCGGCGGCCGCCGCCGTGACCGTGCGGTGGTCGGCCACCGCACGGAGGATGTGCAACCGCCGCGCTTCGATCATGCCCCCAGTGTCTCAGCCCCCGGACACTAGCCGCGCAGGGCTGCGCGGGCGTCGACGAAGGCGTCGACGGCCCGGTTCACGTCCTCCGTGGAGTGGGCGGCGGAGAGCTGGACGCGGATGCGGGCCCGGCCCTGCGGCACGACCGGGTACGAGAAGCCGATCACGTACACGCCGCGCTCCAGGAGCAGCTCGGCCATCCGGCCGGCCTCGGCCGCGTCGCCGATCATGACGGGGGCGATGGCGTGGTCGCCGGGGAGGACGTCGAAGCCGGCCTCGGTCATGCGGGAGCGGAACAGCGCCGTGTTGGCGCCCAGGCGCTCGCGCAGGTCGCCGGCGGACTCCAGGAGGTCGATGACCTTCAGGGAGGCGGCGGCGATGACCGGGGCGAGGGTGTTCGAGAAGAGGTACGGGCGGGAGCGCTGGCGCAGCAGGGCGACGATCTCGGCGCGGGCCGCGACGTAACCGCCGGAGGCGCCGCCGAGGGCCTTGCCGAGGGTGCCGGTGATGATGTCGACGCGGTCCATGACGCCGTGCAGTTCGGGGGTGCCGCGGCCGCCGGGGCCGACGAAGCCGACCGCGTGCGAGTCGTCGACCATCACCATGGCGTCGTAGCGCTCGGCCAGGTCGCAGATCTCGTCGAGCGGGGCGACGTAGCCGTCCATGGAGAAGACGCCGTCGGTGACGATCAGCTTGCGCCGGGCGCCGCCCTCCGTGGCCTCCTTGAGCTGCTGCTCCAGGTCGGCCATGTCGCGGTTGGCGTAGCGGAAGCGGCGGGCCTTGGAGAGGCGGATGCCGTCGATGATCGAGGCGTGGTTGAGGGCGTCGGAGATGACGGCGTCCTCGGCGCCGAGGAGGGTCTCGAAGACGCCGCCGTTGGCGTCGAAGCAGGAGGAGTAGAGGATCGTGTCCTCCTGGCCGAGGAAGGAGGACAGGCGCGCCTCCAGCTCCTTGTGGACCTCCTGCGTGCCGCAGATGAAGCGGACGGACGCCATGCCGTAGCCCCAGCGGTCCAGGGCCTCGTGGGCGGCGGCGATCACCTCGGGGTGGTCGGCGAGGCCCAGGTAGTTGTTGGCGCAGAAGTTGAGCACCTCGCCGGGGCGGCCGCCCGCGGTGACCTCGACGGTCGCGGACTGGGGGGTGCCGATGACCCGCTCGGGCTTGTGCAGTCCGGCCTGCTCGATCTCTTCGAGGGTGGCGCGGACGGAGTCGCGTACGGAATCGAACATGGGTCAGGCTCCCGTGGTCCAGTCGAGGATGATCTTGCCGCTCTTGCCGGAGGCCGCGTCGTCGAAGGCGGCTTCGAAGTCCGTGTACGCGTAGCGGCCGGTGATGACGGGGGCGAGGTCGAGGCCGCCCTCCAGGAGCACCGACATCGCGTACCAGGTCTCGAACATCTCGCGGCCGTAGATGCCCTTGACCGTGATCATGGAGGTGACGATCTTCGCCCAGTCGACGGCGAAGTCCTCGCTGGGCAGGCCCAGCATGGCGATCTTCCCGCCGTGGGTCATGTTGGCGATCATGTCGCGCATCGCGTGCGGGTTCCCGGACATCTCCAGGCCGACGTCGAAGCCCTCCTTGAGCCCGAGGGTGCGCTGGCCGTCGGCGATGGTCTGCTCGGCGACGTTCAGCGCGAGCGTGACGCCCGTCTTGCGCGCCAGGGCGAGGCGCTCCTCGCTGACGTCGGTGATGACGACGTTGCGGGCGCCGGCGTGCTTGGCGACGGCCGCGGCCATGATGCCGATGGGGCCTGCGCCGGTGACGAGGACGTCCTCGCCGACGAGCGGGAAGGAGAGGGCGGTGTGCACGGCGTTGCCGAAGGGGTCGAAGATCGCGGCGACGTCGAGGTCGACGGGGATCCGGTGCACCCACACGTTGGAGGCGGGCAGCGCCACGTACTCGGCGAAGGCGCCGTCCCGGCCGACGCCGAGGCCGACGGTGGCGCGACAGAGGTGGCGGCGGCCGGCCAGACAGTTGCGGCACTTGCCGCAGACGAGGTGGCCCTCGCCGCTGACCAGGTCGCCGACGGTGATGTCCGCGACGTCACGGCCCACGGAGACGACCTCGCCGACGAACTCGTGGCCGATCGTCAGCGGCGTGGCGATCGTCTTCTGCGCCCAGCCGTCCCAGGAGCGGATGTGCAGGTCGGTCCCGCAGATGCCGGTCCGCTTGACCTTGATGAGGACGTCCCCCGGACCGGTCTCCGGCTCGGGCACGTCCGTGAGCCAGAGTCCCGGCTCCGCGTTCAGCTTGACCAGCGCCTTCAATGCAACGGCTCCCGACGTGCGTGTCCTGTGATGTGGGGGTGCGGGCACGGCTGCGCGCCCAAGATCCCTGGAAGAGAATCTCCCGTACGCGAGGCCCGCGGTCCATCGAGGATTTCTTAAGCGCGCTCGCAGATCAGCTTCACACCCCAGGCGGGGAGAGGGCGACGTCAACGGGGCCGAACGGAGAGGGCCCGGTCGGGGGCGGCCGGGCGACCCCGCCGGGAGCGGCCCCGCCGTCAGCGCCCCAGCGCCGCCATCGCCGCGTTGTGGCCGGGGACGCCGCTGACTCCCCCGCCGCGGATCGCGCCCGCTCCGCACAGGAGGACGTTGGCGTGCCGGGTCTCGACGCCCCAGCGGCCGGCGTCCCCGTCCCCGTACGGGAAGGAGAGGTCGCGGTGGAAGATGTGGCCGCCGGGCAGCCGCAGTTCGCGTTCGAGGTCGAGCGGTGTCTTCGCCTCGACGCAGGGGCGGCCCTCGGCGTCGAGGGCGAGGCAGTCGGCGATCGGCTCGTCCAGGTGGGCGTCGAGCTGGGCGAGGGTCGCCGCCAGCAGCTTCGCGCGCGTGCCCTCGTTGTCGGCGGTGAACAATCGGGCGGGGGTGTGCAGGCCGAACAGGGTGAGCGTCTGGTGGCCCGTGGCGGCCAGTTCCGGGCCGAGGATCGTCGGGTCGGTGAGGGAGTGGCAGTAGATCTCGGACGGCGGGGCGGAGGGCAGGCGCCCGGCGGCGGCCTCGGCGTGGGCGGTGGCCAGCTGCCCGTACCCCTCGGCGATGTGGAAGGTGCCGGCGAAGGCCTCGCGCGGGTCGACGGAGCGGTCGCGGAGCCTCGGCAGCCGGGTCAGCAGCATGTTGACCTTGAGCTGGGCGCCCTCCGGGGCGGGCGGGGGCGTCTCGCCGAGCAGGACGGCGAGCTCCTGCGGGGAGGCGTTGACGAGGACCCGGCCGGCCTCGACGGTGCCCTCGCCGTCGGCGGTGCGGTAGGTGATCGCGGCGCGGTGCCCGTCGGTCTCGATCCGGGTGGCCTCGTGGCCGGTGAGGACGCGGGCCCCGGCGGCGCGGGCGGCGTCCGCGAGGGCGTCGGTCAGGGCGCCCATGCCGCCGACGGGCACGTCCCAGTCGCCGGTGCCGCCGCCGATGACGTGGTAGAGGAAGCAGCGGTTCTGGAGCAGCGTGGGGTCGTGCGCGTCGGCGAAGGTGCCGATGAGGGCGTCGGTGAGGACCACGCCCCGGACGAGGTCGTCGGCGAAGGTCTTCTCGATGGTGACGCCGAGGGGCTCCTCGAAGAGCATCCGCCAGGTCTCGGCGTCGTCGACGCGGGCGCGCAGCCCGTCACGGGTGGGGAGGGGCTCGGTGAGGGTGGGGAAGATCCGGCGGGCGGCCCCGCCGGTGCGGGCGTAGAAGTCCTGCCAGGCCTCGTATGCGCGGTCGGAACCGGTGAGCGCGGCGAAGGAGGCGCGGGTGCGGTCGGGTCCGCCGCCGACGAGGAGGCCGCCGTCCCCCTTCGGGGTGTACGAGGAGACGGACCGTTTCCGGACGGCGAACCGCAGCCCCAGCTCGCGCACGATCTTCTCGGGGAGGAGCGAGACCAGGTACGAGTACCGGGAGAGCCGGGCGTCGACCCCGGCGAACGGCCGCGTCGAGACGGCCGCCCCGCCGGTGGAGCCGAGCCGCTCCAGGACGAGGACGGAGCGTCCGGCACGGGCCAGATAGGCGGCGGCGACGAGCCCGTTGTGCCCGCCTCCGACGACGACGGCGTCGTACGGGCGGGACCCTGCGGAAGCGTGAGGGGCGGTCATGGCTCATGCTCACACGCACCGGTGTGCCGGGGGAAGGCCGCCGCCGTGCGTCATGATCGCGGGACGGCCGGGATCGTTCCGGTGCCGGATCAGAGGGTCGCCGCCGTACCCGTGACGGAGTGCGGCGAGCGCGCCCCGCACGGCCCGAAGGAGCTCACGCCGTCCGGCTGGGCCTCACGCCCCCGGCGGGGTGGCCGCGCGCAGGAGGAGGGCGGCCGCTTCGGCGTCGCGGCCGAGGCGCTCCAGGCAGTGGGCCTCGGCGTCGAGCGCGGCGAGGGTGTCGGGGTGGGCGGGGCCGAGGAGCCGGGTGCGGGCGGCGGCGATCTCCCGGTGGCACTCCAGCGCCTCCTCCCAGCGGTCGAGCCTCCCGAGGGCCACGGCCGTCTCCCAGCGGCTGGTGAGCGTGTCCGGATGGTCGGCGCCGAGCACCCGCGCGCGATCGGCGTGCACGCCCTCGGACTCGGCGAGCGCCTCCGTCCAGCGTCCGAGCCGGCCGAGGTTGACGGCGAGGGCCTGGCGGGCGCGCAGGGTCTCCGGCCCGTCGGGGCCCTGGGCGCGGGTGCGGGCGGCGACGAGGTCGCGGCAGAGGTCGAGGGCGTCCGCGGCCTGGCCGAGCCGGCCGAGGCAGACCCCGGTCTCGTAGCGGGCGGCGAGGGTGTCGGGGTGGTCGGGGCCGAGGGCGGCGGCGCGCGCGTCGGCGACGGCGCGGTACTGGGCGAGCGCCTCCCGCCCGCGTCCGAGCCGGGTGAGGGTGTACGCCACCTCGTGGCGGGTCACGAGGGTGTCGGGGTGCGCCTCGCCGAGGAGCCGGGCCCGGGCCTCGGCGACCTCGTGGGCCGTGCGGTACGACTCCTCCAGGCGGCCGAGGCGCCCCAGGGTGAACGCCATGTTGTGGCGGCAGCGCAGGGTGTCGGGGTGGTCGGGGCCGACGGTGCGCTCGCGGGCGGCGAGCACCTCGGCGTACACCGCGTACGCCTCGGGGTGCCGTCCGAGGCGCCCCAGGGCGTAGGCCCGTTCCTGACGCGCCGCCAGGGTGTCGGGGTGGTCGTCGCCGAGGACGCGGGCGCGGGCCCCGGCGACCCCGTCGAAGACCCGCAGGGCGTCGGCGGGGCGGTCCAGCCGGGCGAGGGCGAAGCCGACCTCGTAGTGGCTGGTCAGGGTGTCGGGGTGGTCCTCGCCGAGGGTCCGCGCGCGGTCCCGGGCGACCGACCGGTGCACGGACTCGGCCTCGTCCCAGCGGCCGAGCCGGCCGAGCCCCATCCCGGCCCGGAACCGGCCGGCGAGCACCGCGACCAGCTCCGCGGGGGGCGCGGGGGCGGGCGGCGGCGTGCCGCCGGGCGCCGCGGTGGTCCACTCGGTGGTGAGGACGGCCGCGGCGGGGTCCTGGGCGGCCGGGCGCGGTCCGCCGACGGCCGCCGGGCGGTGCCCGCCGGTGATCGCCCGGGCCCACGCGGGCGCGGGGGCCGCCCGCTCGGCGACGGGGGCGCCCTCGGGGACGGGCATGGGAAGGGTCAGCGGAAGGGCGGGGAGCGGGGGCGCCCCGGCCGGCGGCGGGAACGGAGCCGGGGCGAAGCGGCCCGAGACGATCCGGCGGCGCAGGTCGCCCGCGTCGGCCGGCCGCTCCTCGGGGACCTTGGCGAGCAGGTCGACGACGATCCGGTCGAAGTAGTCGGGCAGCTCGGCGCGGAGCGTGCGCGGCGGGGTCGGCACCGTGTCCCGGTGGCCGATGAGGATGGCCCAGGAGTCGCCGAGGTCGAAGGGCGGGGCGCCGGTGGCCAGTTCGTACAGCACGCACCCCAGCGAGTAGAGGTCGCTGCGGTGGTCGATCTCGCCGCCGCCCCCGATCTGCTCCGGGGACATGTAGTGGGGCGTCCCCATGGCGATGCCGGTCCCGGTGAGCTTGGAGGTGAAGCCCATGTCGGCGCCGAGCCGCGCTATCCCGAAGTCGCAGATCTTCACCGTGCCGTCCCGCAGCCGCATGATGTTCGCGGGCTTCAGGTCGCGGTGCACGATCCCCTGCCGGTGCGTGTACGCGAGGGCGTCGGCGACCTGGTCGGCGATCTCGACGACGTCCTGGACGGGCAGCGGCTGCTGGTCGTTGGAGACGAGGAGCTGGCTGAGGTTGCGGCCCTCCAGGAGCTCCATGACGAGGAACAGCACGCCGTCGTACTCGCCGAAGTCGTGCACGACGGTGATGCCCCGGTGCTGGAGGGCCGCCGCCACCCGGGCCTCGCGGCGGAAGCGCTCGCGCACCACGGTGAGGACCTGCGGGTCCTGCTGCGGTCCGAGCGGTTTGAGGCACTTGACGGCGACGCCGCGCCCGAGCGCCTCGTCGGTGGCGCGCCACACCTCGCCCATGCCTCCGCGACCGATGACCTCGTGCAGGCGGTACCGGCCCTGGATCAGTCTGGAGTCCCCCATCGTGTGCTGCCGCCCCCGTCGATTCCGTACTGCCTCCTCGGCTCCTCCAGTATGGCCGCCGGGTCGGACGGTGAATACGGGGCGGGGTACGCGTACGGGTCGGGTCGGGTCTCCGGGCCGAGCCGGTCCACGGCGCGCAGGACGTGCCGGGGCGGCAGCCGCCAGCGCAGCCGGGCGGGGACGCGGCGCAGCAGGCCGGCGGTCGCGACGAGCCGGCGGGTGACGGTCTCCGGGGGCGGGGCGGGGCGGCCGTAGAGCGCGTGGGCGTAGGGAGGCAGGGTGTCGTACGCGAGCGCGGCGACGCGCCGCCAGATCACCTCGCGCGCCGGTACCAGGACGGGTTTCACCGGCGGGCGGCGGAGGAAGTCGGCGACGGTCCGGGCGTCCGGTCCGGCGGTGAGCCCGGGGAGCATCGCGTCGAAGTAGGCGGCGAGGCCGGCGGTGGACGCGGGAACGGCGTCCGGGTCGAGGCCGACGAGCCGGGCCGAGGTGCGGTGCTCGTCGACGTACCGGTCGGCCGCGGCGTCGGTGAGCGGGATCCCGGAGCGGCGCGCGACCGAGAGGTACGAGTCGGTCTCGGCGCAGTGGACCCAGAGCAGCAGTTCGGGGTCGTCGACGCCGAGCAGCCGGTGGATCCGCCGCACGCGCGCGCCGGCCGCCTCGGCGGCCTCGGCGGTTCCGTAGCTGAGGGTCCCGACGAAGTTCGCGGTCCGCATCAGCCGGCCCCAGGGGTCCTCCCGGAAACCGCTGTTGATCATGACGCCGCGGACGGCGACGGGATGCAGCGCCTGGAGCCAGAGGGCCCTGACCCCGGCGATCCACATCACCGGGTCGCTGTGCAGCTGCCAGGTCACGGAACGGGGGCCGAAGAGCCCGGGGTCGGCGTCCTGCCTCATGGCGCTCAGGCTACGCCGGAACGGGCCCTTCGGAACCCGTCGGGCCGGGCCCTCTTCTCTCCCCGCCCGGGCACCGGGAGTCGACCGCGAGCCCGGCCGACACGCCCGGGGGCTCCGGGACGGGGACGAACGCGGCGCCGCACGGGGGGGGATCAGCGGCGGACGCGGGGCATGCCCAGGCCGATCCAGGAGATGATCTCGCGCTGGATCTCGTTGTTGCCGCCGCCGAAGGTGAAGATGACGGCGGAGCGGTAGCCGCGTTCGAGTTCGCCGTGGAGGACGGCGCCCGCCGAGCCCTCCTTGAGGGCGCCGACGGCGCCGACGATCTCCATGAGGGCGGCGTAGGCGTCGCGGCGGGCCTCGGAGCCGTAGACCTTGACGGCGGAGGCGTCCTGGGGGGTGAGGGTGCCGTGCTGGACGGCGTTCACCATCTGCCAGTTGAGGAGCTTCATCGCGTCGAGGCGGACGTGGGTGCGGGCCAGGGCGCGGCGGACCCAGGGCAGGTCGATGACCCGGCGGCCGTCGGAGAGCGGGGTGTCGGCGGCCCAGCGGCGGACGTCGTGGAGGGCGCGGATCGCCATGGTGCCGTGGGCGGCGAGGGTGACGCGCTCGTGGTTGAGCTGGTTGGTGATGAGCCGCCAGCCCTTGTTCTCCTCGCCGACGCGGCGGGAGACCGGGACGCGGACGTCGTCGTAGTGGCTCGCGGTGGTGTCGTGCGAGGCGAGGGTGTTGATGATCGTGCAGGAGTAGCCGGGGTCGCTCGTCGGCACGAGGAGCATGGTGATGCCCTTGTGCGGCGGGGCGTCGGGGTCCGTGCGGACGGCGAGCCAGACCCAGTCGGCGGTGTCGCCGTTCGTCGTCCAGATCTTCTGGCCGTTGACGACGTAGGTGTCGCCCTCCCGCACCGCGCGGGTCTTCAGGGCGGCCAGGTCGGTGCCGGCGTCGGGCTCGCTGTAGCCGATGGCGAAGTCGATCTCGCCGGAGAGGATCCGGGGCAGGAAGTGCGCCTTCTGCTCGTCCGTCCCGTACCGCATGATCGTTGGGCCGACGGTGTTCAGCGCCATCAGCGGCAGCGGCACGCCGGCCTGCGCGGCCTCGTCGAAGAAGATGAACTGTTCCATGGGGGTCAGGCCGCGCCCGCCGTACTCGGTGGGCCAGCCCACCCCGAGCCAGCCGTCGGAGCCGAGGCGTCGCACGGTCTCGCGGTAGAAGCGCTTCCGGGCCCCCGGGTCCGTGTGGCGGGTGTGGACGTCGTCCGGGACCAGTTCGGCGAAGTAGGCCCGCAGCTCGGCGCGCAGACCGTTCTGTGCGGGCGTGTACTCGAGGTGCATGGCGTCCTCCCGTGGCGGCGTCCTGCGGCGTCCGCTGCGTCCCCGTGCGGTGCGACGCGCGACGGCGGACACGGTAGAACGTGTTCCACACATGCGGAAGCCTCGGGACGCCCGAGGCCCCGGTTCGGTGCGACCGATCCGGGGCCTGCGGGAGGGAGAGGGGGAGGACGGGATCCGGCCCGAAGGCCGGACGGGCTCCTACGGCAGGAGCTCGTCCATGGAGGCACGCCCCTTCTCCGCCATGCGGCGTTCCGCCCAGGCGAGGCTCTTCGGATTCACGTCACGGCCGGAGGCGAGGACCAGGTCCTCCGCCGTGAACTCACCCTCCGATCCCGCGTGCAGCAGCTTGTCGGGCGTCGGAAACTCCCCCGGGGACGTCTTGTCGGGCTCAGCGTTCATGCCGCCTCCTACGTGTTCGTCCGGCACTCGCCATTCTCGTGTCAGGTCCCCGTGCGCGCATCCGGGGCCACCACCGGACCGCCTGCGGGCCCGGTGGCGGGGCGTCGACGGGGCCGGGAAAGGCGGGGTCCGTCCCACCCGGGGAGTCGACGACGCCCCGGGCCCGGCCGCTGCCCCACCCTGGCTCCTGCGCCCGGTCGACGCCCGCCCGGTGACCCCGCGCACGCGTCGCGTCGCCCTCGGTGCTCCGCCCCGGGGAGGACCGGGACGCGGGCCCGTGAGCGCCTGTCGCCCGGCTAGCCGACGTCCGCCAGGTCCCGCACCAGGGCGGCGGCCGCCCTCAGGGAGAGGCCGGCGCCCTCCCCGTACCGACGGCCGTACTCCTCCGGTGGCAGGGCCGCGCGGAGCACCGCCTCGGCACGGGCCCGGATCGCGGTCTCGGTCCACGGGGTGAAGGGGCGGAAGCCGCCGCCCGTGTCGGATCCTGCGTGGACGTCGTACGCGCCGAGGAGCCGGGCCCCCGTCTCGGCGTCGCCCGGCGCGCCACGGCCGCCACGGGCCCAGGCGGCGGTTCCGAACTGGGCGACGACGAGGTGCGGGGCGACCAGGTGGGCGAGGGTCTCGATGTCCACGACGGCCCGGGCGAGGCGTGACAGGGCCCGGTCGTGGGCGCCGTCGAGGCAGTCGAGCCACGCCCACGTCCCGCCGACGAGCCCCCAGAAGAGGGCCGGGGTGACGTCCCCGAACTCCTCCTCCAGGAGGGAGAGCTGCGCGCGGGCGAGGGCGGTGCGTCCGGTGTCGCCGTAGTGCTGGGCGAGCAGCAGCCTGCCGGCGCCGGCGGCCTCGGCGCCCCACCGCCCGGCCTCGTCGGCGGCCTCGACCAGGAGCCGCTCGGCCGCCGCGTCCCCCTCCGGCCGGAGCCGGAGCCGCACGGCCGCGAGACGGGCGGTGAAGACGGGCACCTGGGAGCGCGCTCCGACGCGGGCGGCGGCGTCGGTGGCCCGTTCGAAGGCGGCCGCCGCCTCGGCCGGCCGGCCCTCGCGCTCGTGGGCCTCGCCCCGGGCGGCCAGGGACTCCGCGATCCCCCAGGAGTCCCCGGCGGCCTCGAAGAGGGCGAGCGCCTCGGCGGCGTCGGCGCCCCGGCCGACGAGCTTGGCCCGCATGAGGAGGGCGAAGCCCAGGTCCCAGCCGGTGCTGTGGGCGCGGCAGGCGTCGACGATCAGGGTCAGGGTCTCGTCGAGGCCGGTGAGCTCCCCGGTCATGAGCCGGGCGAAGTACCACATCGTGCCCGGCTGGCGGCAGGTCTGCGGGAGTCCGGGGCGGTACGCGGCGGCCAGGGCGACGAGCCGGGCGCGGGTCTCGGGCCGTTCCAGGGCGGTGGCGCCCTCGCCGCCCTCGGTCGCGAGGGCGTACAGCCGGCCGCCGCGCCGGGCCTCCCACAACCGCTCGCCGGTCCACGGCGGCGGGACGTCCACGCACCGGCCCGCCAGCGGCTCGGCGGGGCGGACGGGCTCCTGGAAGGGGTCGGGGCCGAGGCGGCCGGCCTCGGCGGCCCAGGTGCGGGCGTCGGCCTGGTGGTTGCGGAGCTGCCAGAACCAGCTGAGCGCGTGGACCAGGCAGAGCAGCTCCTGCTCGTCGCCGAGCGCGACGGCCGTCCGGAGGGCGCCGCGCAGGTTGTCGTGCTCCCGCTCGAAGCGGGCGATGGCGTCGAGCTGGCCGGGACCGCGCAGCTCCGGTTCGGTCCGGCGGGCGAGCTCCCGGTAGTACGTGAGGTGCCGGCGTCGCGCCGCCGCCCGCTCCCCGGCCTCGTCCAGCCGCTCCCCCGCGTACTCGGCCACGGTCTCCAGGAGCCGGAACCGCATCCCGTCGCCGTCGGGCACGGCCACCACCAGCGACTTGTCGACGAGAGCACCGAGCGCGTCCAGGACGTCGGCACCCGGCGCGCCCCTCCCCGTGTCCCCGGTGTCGTCCGCACGCCCCGTGTTCTCCGTGCCCTCCGCGCAGACCGCCTCCGCCGCCGCCAGGTCGCAGCCGCCCGTGAAGACCGCGAGCCGCCGCAGCACCGCCCGTTCGGTCCCGTCGAGGAGCTCCCAGGACCAGTCCACCACCGCCCGCAGGGTCTGCTGACGCGGCAGCACCGTCCGCGCGCCCGAGGTCAGCAGCCGGAACCGGTCGTCGAGCCGGTCCGCGACCTGCCGCACCGACAGCATCCGCAGACGCGCCGCCGCCAGTTCGACGGCCAGCGGGAGCCCGTCGAGGCGACGGCAGACCTCCTCCGCCGCCTCCGGGTCCTCCGCCACCCGGAAGCCCGGCCGGGCGGCCGCGCCCCGCTCCCCGAGGAGCCGCAGCGCCATGTCCACGGGCAGCGGGTCCAGGGGTCGCACCTCCTCCCCCGGCACCCCCAGGGGCTCGCGGCTCGTCGCGAGGACGGTCACGCCGGGGCAGCGGGTGAGGAGCGCCTGCGCGAGCTCCGCCGCCTCGGCGACGACGTGCTCGCAGTTGTCGAGGACCAGCAGCATGCGGCGTCCGGCGCAGTGCTCGACGAGGGCGGCGAACCGGTCCTCCGGGTCGGCCGGGGCAACGGCCGGGGTGTGCCAGAGCTGGGTCTCGCGGGCCCCGAGCGCGGTGAGCACGGCGGCGGCGACCGTGGACTCCCCTCGTACGGAGGCGAGTTCGGCGAGGTGGACGGGGCCCTCGTACGTCCCGGCCGCCTCCAGGGCGAGCCGCGTCTTGCCCACGCCGCCCGGCCCGGTGAGGGTGACGAGCCGCCGTCCGTCCCAGGCGGCGGCGAGCGAGCCCAGCTCGTCGGTCCGGCCGATGAACGAGGTCAGGCGGGCGGGAAGGGTGTCGGCGGGAGCGGGCGGGCGGGGCGGCACGGGCCCGCCCCCCGTGAGGAGTTCGGCGTGCAGGGAGCGCAGTTCCGGCCCCGGGTCCGTGCCGAGCCGGTCCGCGAGGGCCGTGCGCACCTCCTCGTACGCGGCGAGGGCCTCGGCGGGCCGCCCGGACGCGCGCAGGGCGCGGATCCGCAGGGCCTGGAGGGGTTCGTCGAGCGGCTGCCCGGCGGCGAGCGCGGCGAGGGGCGCGAGCACGGCGTCGGCCCGTCCGAGGGCCAGGTCGGCGGCGAGCCGGTCGCGCCGCGCCTGCGCGTGCCGCCGCTCGACCCGTACGACCAGGGGGTCGGTGTCCCGGCCGGGCAGATCCACGAGGGCGGGCCCGTGCCAGAGGGCCAGGGCCTCGTCGAGGAGTGCGGCCGCCCGTTCGGCGCGGCCGGCGGCGAGCGCGGCGGCGCCTTCGGCGGCGAGCCGTTCGAAGCGGTGCAGGTCGACGGCGTCCGGGTCGGCGGCCAGCCGGTAGCCGCCGGGGACGGAGACGACGGCCTCGCGGCCGAGGGCCCGGCGCAGGCGGCCGACGAGGGCCTGGAGCGCCGCCGTGCGGTCCTGGTCGTCGGCCGGGTCGCCGTCGGCCCACACCCGGTCGATCAGCGCGCCGGGGTCCGCCGTGCGCCCGCCGGCGGCGGCGAGCGCGGTGAGCAGGGCCCTGAGCCTGGCACCGCTCAGGACCGCCTCCGTCCCGTCGTCGGTACGGAGGGCCCGGCACGGACCGAGAACACGGTAGGGCGGCGGCTGCACCGGCCCATTCTGCCCCGGCGCGGGCGGACGGGCTCCGTCACCCCGACTGCCCCTCCGGCCCCGACTGCCCCTCCGGCCCCGACCGGCCGCCGGTCCGGTCGGCTTCGTCGCGGCGAACTCGCGCCACGCCGTGTCACCGCCATGGCGTCCGCGGGGCGCGGGTTCGACAATGGGGAGGATGACCGATGACGACCGGCGTACGCGCAGTGGCGAGATCGGGCCCGCCGAGTGGCTCGCCATGAACCGGACCGGCAGCTTCGACTGGGATCTCGACGCGGGCACCATCGATGTCGACGAGTCCGGGCTGCTGATCTTCGGCGTGGCCCCGGACGCCTTCGACGGACGGCCGGTGTCGATCGTGACGCGCCTGGCGCCCGACGAGCAGGTCAAGCTGGAGGACGTCGTACGGCAGGCCGTGCGCGGCGGCGCGGTCTCGTACACGGCGCACTTCCCCATCCCGCAGGCCGACGGGTCACCCCACTGGACGCACGTGCAGGCGAGGATCCTGCGCTCGCCGGACGGCCGGGCCCGGCGGATCGTCGGCATCGTGCGGGACACGACCGCCGAGGTCGCGCACTTCGCCTTCGTGCAGGAGCTGGAGAAGCGGCGCGAGGTCCAGACGAACATCGTCGAGCGGACGACGAACGCCCTGTCCCGCGCGGTGACCGTGGACGACGTGACCGCGGCCCTGACCGGCCCGGGCG
Source organism: Streptomyces sp. NPDC107498 (assembly GCF_055582805.1). NCBI lineage: Bacteria > Bacillati > Actinomycetota > Actinomycetes > Kitasatosporales > Streptomycetaceae > Streptomyces > Streptomyces sp. NPDC107498. Next base: position 140,853 of record NZ_JBVJPE010000010.1, read on the forward strand.
GCCTCGCCCGGCTCGGCGCGGAGGGGCTCGCCCTCGGCCTCGTCGAGAACGGCTCGCTCAACATCATCGCGCTCAGCGGGGAGTCCCTCGACGTCCTCGACGACTTCCGCAGCCGTCGCCTCGACCGGAAACTGCCGCTGGCCGAGGCGGTGCTGAGCGGGCGGCCCCGGTTCGTCTCCTCGTTCCCCTCGCTGGGGCGGGACTTCCCCGAACTCGCCCCCTATCTGGCGCACCTGCAGTTCCGGGCCGCCTGCTACCTCCCGCTGGTGGCGCAGGCGCGTTCGCTGGGCGGCATGGCCCTGTTCTACCGGGGCCGCACCTCCTTCAACGCCGACGAGCGCAACCTCGCCCTCGGCCTCGCGGCGATCGTCGCCCAGTCGCTCCAGCGGGCGATCCTCTTCGACGAGGAGCGGGAGTTGGCCACCGGACTCCAGGCGACGATGCTGCCGCGGCGGATCCCGCAGTTCGCCGGCGGCGAGATCGCCGTCCGCTACCACGCGGCGTGGAGCGGTCGGCAGGTCGGCGGCGACTGGTACGACGTGATCCCGCTGCCGCGCGGCCGGGTCGGGATCGTCGTCGGCGACGTCCAGGGCCACGACACGCACGCCGCCGCCATCATGGGGCAGCTGCGGATCGCCCTGCGCGCGTACGCCGGCGAGGGACACGCCCCGTCGACCGTCCTCGCCCGGGCCTCCCGGTTCCTCGCCGAGCTGGACACCAACCGCTTCGCGACCTGCACGTACGCGCAGGTGGACCTGGCGAGCGGCACCCTGCGCGCGGTGCGGGCCGGGCATCTCGGCCCGTTGATCCGGCACACCGACGGCCGGGTCGGGCAGCCGAAGCTGCGGGGCGGCCTCCCGCTGGGCCTCGCGACCGTGTTCGGCGACGAGGAGTTCCCGGAGACCCGGCTCGACCTCGTGCCCGGCGAGACGCTGGTGCTCTGCACGGACGGGCTCGTCGAGCAGCCCGGCTCGGACATCGAGTCCGGGCTCGCCGCGCTCTCGGGCGCGATCGCCAGCGGTCCGCCGCAGGCGGAGGCGCTCGCCGACCACCTCTCCGAGCGCCTCTGGGAGCGGTGGGGTTCGGGCGACGACGTGGCGCTCCTCGTGCTGCGGCGCAGCCCGGACCCGGGCACGCACCGGGCGCCGCGCATCCACCAGTACATCCACCAGGCCGATCCGCAGGGCCTCTCGGACGCGCGGGCGGCCGTCGGGCAGGCGCTCCGCGACTGGGGCATGACGGAACTCGTGGACGACGCCGAGCTGTTGACGGGCGAGCTGCTCGTGAACGTGCTGCTGCACACCGAGGGCGGTGCGGTGCTGACGCTGGAGGTGCTGCCCGAGCCGGTGCGGCGGGTGCGGCTCTCGGTGCAGGACCGGTCGAGCGCCTGGCCCCGGCGGCGCACCCCCGGCGAGGCCGCCACCTCGGGCCGGGGGCTGCTCCTGATCGACGCGCTGGCCTCCCGGTGGGGCGTGGAACCGCGCGGCGAGGGCAAGGCGGTGTGGTGCGAGATCGGGCCCGTGCCGGTGGCGGTCGACTCCGTCCCCGGCGGTGGGTGAGGAGGCCGTCGTGGACCCCGTCGCCGCGCTGGAACGCATCGCGTTCCTGCTGGAACGCGCCCAGGCGCCGGGCTATCGGGCGCGTGCCTTCCGTACCGCCGCCGCGGTCGTCGCCGCCCTGCCGGAGGGCGAGGCGGCCCGGCGGGCGGCGGCCGGCACCCTGGAGTCGTCGAAGGGCGTCGGGCCGAAGACGGCGGCGGTGGTGCGCGAGGCCCTGGAGGGCCGGGTGCCGGAGTACCTGGCGCGCCTGGAGGAGGAGTCGGAAGCCTCCCTGGGCCCGGTGGAGGGGGACGGCCGCGCGGGCGGGGCCTTGCGGGCGGCCCTGCGGGGTGACTGCCACCTGCACTCGGACTGGTCCGACGGCGGCGCCGGCATCGAGGCCATGGGGCGGGCGGCGGCGGCGACCGGGCACGAGTGGGCCGTCCTCACCGACCACTCGCCGCGCCTCACGGTGGCGCGGGGCCTGTCCCCCGAGCGCCTGCGGGAGCAACTGGACGCGGTGGCACGGCTCAACGAGCGGTGGGCGCCCTTCCGGCTGCTCACCGGGATCGAGTGCGACATCCTGGACGACGGCTCGCTCGACCAGGAACCGGAGCTGCTCGCCCGCCTCGACCTGGTCGTCGGCTCGGTCCACTCGAAGCTCCGGATGGACGCCCGGTCGATGACCCGTCGTCTCGAACGGGCGGTGCGCGACCCGCTGTTGGACGTGCTCGGGCACTGCACGGGTCGTCTGGTGGCGGGCGGGCGACTGCGGCCCGAGTCCGAGTTCGACGCGGAGCGCGTCTTCGCCGCCTGTGCCGAGTCGGGCACGGCGGTGGAGGTCAACAGCCGCCCGGAGCGCCTCGATCCGCCGCGCCGGCTGCTGCGGGCGGCGGTCGCGGCGGGCACGTACTTCGCCGTCGACACGGACGCCCACGCGCCCGGTCAGCTGGAGTGGCAGATCCTGGGCTGCGCACGTGCCGAGGAGTGCGGGGTCCCGCCGGAGCGGGTGATCAACACCTGGCCGGTGGAGCGGCTGTTGGAGTGGGCACGGGGCTGAGGCACCGCCGGGGGCCGGGGCGTCCGGACAGGGCCGGCGTCCGGAGAGGGCAGGAGGCCGGAGAGGGCAGGCGTCCGGAGAGGGCAGGCGTCCGGAGAGGGCAGGCGTCCGGAGAGGGCAGGCGTCCGGAGAGGGCAGGCGTCCGGAGAGGGCGGGAGGCCGGAGGAGGCCGCTCCCCCGAGAGCGCCGGGCGCTCCTGCCGGCCGTGGCCGCACGGACGTCAGGCGCGCTGCCAGACCGTGGTCGCGTTGCAGAACTCGCGGATGCCGTGACCGGAGAGTTCCCGGCCGTACCCCGAGCGCTTGATCCCGCCGAAGGGGAGCGCCGGGTGCGAGGCCGTCATGCCGTTGACGAAGACCCCGCCCGCCTCCAGGTCGCGGACGAAGAACGCGACGTCCTCCGGGGAGCGCGTCCAGACGTTGGAACTGAGGCCGAACGGAGAGTCGTTGGCGACGGCCACGGCCTCCTCGATGTCGCTGACCGGGTAGACCGTGGCGACCGGGCCGAAGGCCTCCTCGTGGTGGATCCGCATCTCCGGCGTGATGCCGGTGAGGACGGTGGGCCGGTAGTACCAGCCGCTCCGGAGCGCCGACCCCTCCGGGCGGTTCCCGCCGCAGAGGACGGTGGCGCCCCGCTCGACGGCGTCGTCGACGAGCTCCTCCAGGTCGGCCCGGCCCTGCTCGGTGGCGAGGGGGCCGACGTCGGTGGACTCGTCGAGGGGGTCGCCGACGGTGAGGGCGTTCATGGCGGCGGTGAAGCGCTCCGAGAAGTCGTCGTACACGTCCTGGTGGACGATGAACCGCTTGGCGGCGATGCAGGACTGCCCGTTGTTCTGCACGCGCGCGGTGACGGCGGTCTTCACGGCTCCGACGATGTCGGCGGAGGGCATGACGATGTACGGGTCGCTGCCGCCGAGCTCCAGGACGGTCTTCTTCACCTCGCCGCCCGCGACGGCGGCGACGGACCGGCCGGCCGGTTCGCTGCCGGTGAGGGTGGCGGCCACCACCCGGGGGTCCCGGAGGACGCCCTCGACCTCGCGGGAGCCGATGAGGAGGGTCTGGAAGCAGCCGTCGGGATACCCGGCGCGACGGAAGAGGTCGCCCAGGTAGAGCGCGGTCCTCGGCACGTTGGAGGCGTGTTTGAGGAGGCCGGTGTTGCCCGCCATGAGCGCGGGCGCGGCGAAACGGATCACCTGCCAGAGCGGGAAGTTCCACGGCATGACGGCGAGGATCGGGCCGAGGGGCCGGTAGTGCACCCGGGCCACGTCGGCGCCCGAGTCCTGGACGTCGCTCTCCGCCGGGTGCTCGTCGGCGAGCAGTCGCTCCGCGTTCTTGGCGTACCAGCGCATGGCCTTCGCGCACTTGGCGGCCTCCGCGCGGGCGGCGGCGATCGGCTTGCCCATCTCGGTGGTCATGGTGCGGGCGATGTCCTCGGTGTCCTCGTCGAGGAGGGCCGCGGCGGCGCGCAGGAGCCGGGAGCGTTCGGCGAAGGACGTCGTGCGGTACTGGCGGTACGCCTCGTGCGCGGCGGCGATGCGACGCTCGACCTCCTCGGGCCCGTGGGCCTCGTAGGTGCGCAGCGTCTCCCCCGTCGCGGGGTTCACGGTGGCGATGCCCATGACGTGCCTCCTCCTGCCATCGGCCCCCGTCCGTAACCTTCCCCTCCCCGGCCGTCGGCGCAACAGGGGCGGGGCGGTGGGGTGACCTCCCGCCCGGTCGGCCGGAGCGGGCCCGTCTCCAAGGATGCACGATCCGGACTATTCGGGAGGATGAACACAGAAGCATCCACACGGAGCTCACGAACGAGAGGCATTCGTCATGGCTGTTTCCAGCACTCCGATCGGGCTCACCCGGGGCGCGCACGTCGGGATCTCGGTCTCGGACCTGGACGTGGCGATCGATTTCTACCAGGCCCTGACGGGTCGGCCGCCCGTCGCGCGGGGGACCATGCACAGTGCGTCCCTCGGCAGGTCGCAGGGGCTGCCCGACGCGAACCTGCGGTACGCCACGATCAACATCGACGGCCTCGGCATCGACCTCATCGAGTTCGAGGACCCGGTGGGCTGGCGGACGAACGGGGCGGCGAACCGCCCCGGATCCATGCACCTGTGCTTCAGGGTCGACGACTTCGACGCCGTCCACCGGCGCATGAAGGAGGCCGGCTACGCCTTCCTGGGCGACGACTACACGTTCCTCGCGGGCGAGGTCACCCCGGACGCGGCCCTCGGCACCAGGGTCGCCTACTTCAACGACCCCGACGGCACCAACCTGGAGATCATCGAGCCCAGGGGCGGGTTCGCCGGCTGACGGGCCCGCGCCCGGCGGGGGCTGGTGCGAAAACCGGTTGGCGGGGCGCGGCGGCCGCTGCTACCTTGCCGGAGGCCGTACGAGAGAACGAGGAGGTGGTACCCGTGAACGCAGTATCGACATGGGTGCTCCCTCCCCGGGCCACGGTCGGGCGATAGTTCGTCCGGGAGCGCCGTTCAGAGCACTCCCGAAAGGCACGACCGTGCACTTCACTTCCGAACAGCACCTCGACGGCGGCGTCCTCGAGCGCGCGTTCACCCTCGGCGAGATCCCCGGCATCCTGTGGACGTCCGCATCGCCGTCCGCGTCCGCACCGGCGCCGCTGATCCTGCTCGGCCACCCCCCGCTCGGACTGGGCAGGATGTACCCCCGGCTGGCGGCCCGGGCCCGGCAGGCCGTGGCGGACGGCTTCGCCGCGGCCACCATCGAGCTCCCCGGAAGCGGCGACCGGCCCCGTTGGGCCGCCCTCGATCAGGCCCGCGCCGACCTGCGCCGGACCATGGAGGCCGGCGAACCGGTCGGCGACGAGCTCGTCGACGCCCTCGTCCTCCCGCTCGTCGACCGGGCGGTCCCGGAATGGCGGACCGCCCTGGACGCCCTTCTGTCACTGCCCGGGATCGGCGGCCCGGTCGGGTACTCCGGGGGCGTGATCTCCATCGGCGTCCGCCTCGCGGTGGTCGAGCCGCGCATCGCGGCCGCCGGGCTCTTCGCCGGGAGCCTCGTGCCGCGCGCCGTGTTCGAGGAGGCCCGCCGGGTCACCGTTCCGCTGCACGTCCTCCTGCAGTGGGACGACGAGGGGAACGACCGTCAGGCGGCCCTGGACCTCTTCGACGCCTTCGGCTCCGCGGAGAAGACCCTCCAGGCCAACATGGGCGGGCACACCGGCGTCCCGCAGTTCGCGGGCGACGACGCGGCCCGGTTCTTCGCCCGGCACCTGAAGTAAGCCCGGGCCGCCGGGCCGGGCTCGCGTCGCGCGCGTCCGGCCCGGCGGTCCGCTCCGGGTGGTGCCGGTCGGAGACGCGGAGACCGGAGCCCCGGGGATGTCGCGACGGCCGAGCGCCCAGGCGCTCGGCCGTCGTCGCCTCACGCCGAAGGGACCGCCGGAGCGCGGTCGGCCGTCAGCCAGGCCAGGGCCCCCCTGAGGTGGGCCCGGAAGGCGGGATCGCCGTAGGTCTCCGGCGCGTGCCCCAGGGCGGTGAAGAAGACGCGCCCCCGGCCGATCTCCCGGCACCAGACCAGCGGATGGTCGGCGCCGTGGGTGCCGCCCCGGTAGGTGGTCTCGTCGGCCCGGGCCAGGACCCGTACGGACGCCCCGGAAGTCCGGGGGTCGGAGCGGAAGTTGTACCACTCGTCCGTCCGGTCCCAGCGCTCCGGGAGCGGGGCGGTCGCCGGGTGCTCCCGGTCGTCGACGAGCACCGTGCCCGGCTGGATCTCCGGGTGCCCGTCGAAGCGGGTGCCGAGCAGTTCGCCGTAGAAGGGCCAGTCGGGTTCGGCGTTGGCGGCCGCGTGGACGGCGAGGAGGGAACCGCCGCCGCGGAGGTACGCCTCGAAGGCGGTGCGCCCCTCGGGCGTCAGGACGTTCCCCGTCGTGGAGAGGAGGACGACGGCGGCGCACCTCGCCAGGCGCTCCGGCGCGAAGGCCGCCGGGTCCTCGGTGACCTCGGCCGTCCGGCCGAGCTCCGCCGCCAGCTCGACGAGAGCGGCGGCTCCGGCGGGGATCGAGTCGTGGCGGTACCCCGCCGTACGGGTGTGCACGAGGACGTCGGCGGTGGTCACGCGGGGGCTCCTGGGCGGGTGAGGAGGGAGGGGGAACGGGCCCTGCAGCGAAGGAGAAAGCGCTTTCTCCATCCCACGACCGTAGCCATCGAAAACCCCGGGTCGCAACCCCTCCCCCTCTTCCGCACTGCCCCGATGCCCCCTTTTCCGGCCCCTAGCCACCGGGGCACGGAGGTGCAGGAGGCGGCACGGAAGCCGCCGCGCCGGGTGGAGCGGCACGGGGCTTCCACGCCTCCGTCGACTGAGCCGTGCGCCACACCGAGTTCCGATGCATTGGCGTATCGGATACAGATCTGTATCTTTTGGCGCGCCGTGCACCACTCGCGCGTCGTCCGTGCACCACTCGCGCGTCACCCGTGCACCACCTCCGCGTCCCGTTCACCGAGGAGCCGCCATGAGCACCGTGCCGCCCGCTATCGCCGCCGCCGTCGGGCCCCTGCCCGAGGGGGCCGTCGTTCCGCTGCCGCCCGCCTTCGCGACCGTCGAGGAGGAGCGCGCGTACCGAAAGGAACAGCTCGCCGCCGGATTCCGGATCTTCGGGAGGTTCGGCTTCTCCGAGGGCGTCGCCGGGCACATCACCGTCCGCGACCCGGGCGACCCGAACGCCTTCTGGGTCAACCCGTTCGGCATGAGCTTCACCCAGATCAAGGCCTCGGACCTGATCCTGGTCGACCACGAGGGGAACGTCCTCGAAGGACGCCGGCCCGTGAACCGGGCCGCTTTCGTCATCCACTCCCGGGTCCACGCCGCCCGCCCCGACGCGATCGCCGCCGCGCACTCGCACTCCCTGCACGGCAAGGCCTTCTCCAGCCTCGGCATCCCGCTCGCCCCGATCACCCAGGACGCCTGCGCGTTCTTCGAGGACCACGGGATCCACGACGACTACCGGGGCGTCGTGAACGAGACCGAGGAGGGCGAGCGGGTCGCCAAGGCCCTCGGCGACCACAAGGCGGTCATCCTCAAGAACCACGGGCTGCTCACCGTCGGCCACTCCGTCGCCGAGGCCGTGTGGTGGTTCGTCACCATGGAGCGCTCCTGCCAGGCACAGCTCCTCGCGATGGCGGCGGGCACCCCGCACCTCATCGACCGCGAGACGGCCCTCCTCACCCGGGGGCAGATCGGCGGACACCTGGCCGGATGGTTCCAGGCGCGTCCCCTGTGGGATCAGATCACCGCGTCCGACCCCGACCTCTTCGACTGACTCCCGGACCGGCCGGGGATCTCGCGCGTCGTCGCCTCCAGGAGCGGGACGAGGAACTGCCGTTCCAAGGTGCCGGGCGGCAGCTCCGACGGCTCCACGTAGCTCTGCGCGAGACCGCCCTCGCGCAGGGCGATGAGGAGCCGGGCGAACCGGTCGGCGGTCACGGTCAGTTCGCGTCCGGCACGGCGCAGCACGAGGGTGAGGCCGCGGGCGATCTCGGCCCGCAGCCGCTCGTCGTGGCGCGCGAGCACCCAGGCGGCCTGCGGGTCGCGGATGGCGTGCAGGGTGAACTCGGTGGTGACGAGGTACCACTCCCGCTCGTCCGGTTCGACGCGGGCGGCGAGCTCCGCGAGCCGGGTCAGGGTGTACTCCTCGGGCGCGAGCGCGTCGATGGACTCGGCGAGGCGCCGCACGGTCCGCTCGCTGTGCTCGTCGAAGAGGGCGAGGAAGAGCTCTTCCTTGCTCGCGAAGTTCGAGTAGTACGCCCCCCGCGTGTAACCGGCGCGCTCGCAGACCTGCTCGATCGTCGTCGCGTGGAAGCCGTGCTCGGCGAAGGTCTCCAGGGCGGCCTTCAGGAGCGCCGCGCGGGTGCGGGGCCGCCTCCTGGTGACACCTTTCGGCACGGGTGCGTCCTCCTCGGTCGGGCCGCTCTCGCGGCGGACGCCCACCTTACCGGCGTCTCCCTCCGGTTCCTTCCCGGGCGACGACCGGCCGTGGCGGATAAAATTCATGCATGGCAGAGCGGCCCGTCGTGCCCGCGGCGCCCGATCTGGTCCTCGAGATCGACGGGGACGCGACGCTCATGAACCCGAGTCGCGTCTATCGCATCGGGCGCGACCCCACCAGCGACATCGTGCTCGCGGACGCCCGGGCGTCCTGGCACCACGCGGTGCTCAGCGCCGCGGGCGGCCACTGGACCCTGGCGGACGAGGGCAGTACGAACGGCACGTTCGCGGACGGCCTGCGGGTCGCCCGGGTGCGGGAGGTCGGTCCCGGGACGGTCGTACGGTTCGGGCATCCGGCCGACGGACCGCGCGCGGTGCTCTCGACCGGTGCCCCGGCCGGGCCGGCGGGCCCGCGCGACGTGCCGGAGGCCCCTCCGGAGGTGCCGCCAGAGGCCCCACCGGAGGACGTACGGGGGGAGGACGCGCCCCCGCCCCCGTCCCCGCCGGAGGCTGCACGGGAGACCCCGCCGGAGGCTGCACGGGAGACCCCACCGGAGGCCGTACCGGAGCACCGGACCGAGGCTCCGCCCGCGCCGGCTCCCGCATCGGCTCCCGCCCCCGACCCCGTGCTCCGGCCCGAGGTCCTCCGGCCGCCCTCCGTCTCCCGTCCCGCCGCGACCGGCACCTTCCGGCAGCCCACCTCCGTGCGTCCGCTGCCGGCCCACAGCGTCCGGATCGGGCGCGCCCCCGACAACGACGTGGTCGTCGCCGACCTGGTCGTCTCCCGGCAGCACGCCGAGCTCCGCGCCCATCCCGACGGCACCTACTGGATCCACGACCTCGGCAGCCACAACGGCACCTTCCTCAACGGCGCCCCCGTCGTGGACGCCCGCGTGACGGCGGAGGACATCGTCGGCATCGGCCGGTCCGCGTTCTGTCTGCTCGGCGGGCAGCTCGTCGAGTTCACCGACACCGGCGAGGTCTCCCTCGACGTGCGGTCGCTCGCCGTCACCGTCGACCACGGGCACAAGACCCTCCTCGACGAGGTGTCGTTCCCGGTGGGCGAGAAGTGCCTGCTCGCGGTCGTCGGTCCGTCCGGCGCCGGGAAGTCCACGCTCCTGAACGCCCTCACCGGCCAGCGTCCGGCCGACCGGGGCACGGTGCTCTACGACGGCCGTGACCTCTACCGGGACTACGCCGAGTTGCGCCAGCGCATCGGGCTCGTCCCGCAGGACGACATCCTGCACCTCCAGCTCACCGTCCGCCGGGCCCTCGGGTACGCCGCCGAACTGCGCTTCCCCGAGGACACCGTGGCGGCCGAACGGCGGGCCCGGGTCGACGAGGTGATCCGGGAGCTCGGGCTCGTGGAGCGCGCCGACCAGCCGATCCACAGCCTCTCCGGCGGCCAGCGCAAGCGGGTGAGCGTCGCCCTCGAACTGCTCACCAAGCCCTCCCTGCTCTTCCTGGACGAGCCGACCTCCGGGCTCGACCCGGGCATGGACCGCTCCGTGATGCACATGCTGCGCGGGCTCGCGGACGACGGGCGCACGGTCGTCGTGGTCACGCACAGCGTGCTCAGCCTCGACGTGTGCGACCGGCTGCTCGTGCTCGCGCCGGGCGGCCGGGTCGCGTACTACGGACCGCCCGGCGACACGCTCGGCTTCTTCGGCTTCGAGCAGTGGCCGGAGGCCTTCGAGGCCTTCGAGAACGACCGGGACCGCGACTGGGCGGAGCAGTACCGTGCCTCCCGCTTCCACCGCCGGTACATCGCGGACGCGACGGCCCGCCCCGACGTCCCCGTCCCCGGCGCCTCCGCTTCCGCTTCGGCGGGCGGGGTCGCGGCCGGGGAGCCCGCTCCTCCGCCGAAGCCGCAGAGCTGGGGTTCCCAGCTGCGGACGCTCGTGCGCCGGTACGCGGCGGCGCTCTCCGCCGACCGGACCTTCCTCGCCATCATGATCGCGCTGCCGTTCGTGATGGGCGCGATGGCCCGGGCGCTGTCCGAGGGCAGCCTCAACCCCGAGTCGACGATGAACGTGCTGCTCATCCTCTGTGTGGGCGGTGTCCTCACGGGCGCGGCGAACGCCGTGCGCGAGCTGGTCAAGGAGCGCTCGATCTACCGGCGCGAGAGAGCCGTCGGCCTCTCCCGTTCCGCCTACCTCGCCTCGAAGGTGGTGGTCCTCGGCCTGATCACGGTCGTGCAGGCGGTGGTCCTGACGCTGGTGGCGCTGGTCGGCGTACCGCTGAACGTGCCCGGCGGCAAGGGCGTCCTGATGCCGCCCCTGGTGGAGATCACCCTCGCCGTCGCGCTGCTCGCCTTCACGGCGATGATGCTCGGCCTGCTGGTCTCGGCGCTGGTCCGCAAGGAGGAGGTGACGATGCCGCTGCTCGTCCTCCTCGCGATCGTGCAGGTGGTGTTCTGCGGGGCGCTCCTGAAGGTGCGCGGCACGATCGTCCTGGAGCAGCTGGCCTGGCTCGTGCCCTCGCGGTGGGCGTTCGCGGCGATGGGGGCGACGATCGACATCGGGAGGACCGCGCCGAGCGAGAAGACCGCCGATCCGCTGATGCGGCACACGGTGGAGGCCTGGCTGCTCGACATGGGCGTCCTGGTGGTGCTCTGTCTCGTCCTCGGCCTGCTCGTGGCGCGGCTGCTGCGCCGCCACGAGCCGGTCGTGATGCGGAGGTAGGCCCGTGGGCTTTCCCGTGGTGGAGGTGAGGCCGTGAGCGTCCCCGTGTCCGAGTACGGCGTGCCGGACTTCCGGCCCACCCATGTGGTGCCGCGCTCCGGGCTCTCCGCCTGGGAGGCGCCGGACCCGGCGCTGCCCACGACGCCCCTCGACGCCTTCCTGCCGGTACGGCTGGTGGAGCGGGCCGGCGACTGGGGGCGGGTGCTGTGCTCCAACGGCTGGACCGCGTGGGTCGACGCGCGGCTCCTCGTGAGCGTGCCCGACGACCCTCCGGCGGCGGGCGGGCCCCTCACCAGGACCGCGGACCCCCGGCCGCTCATCGCGCGCGCCGAGGACGCGCTGGGCCGCTACCGGCGGGCGGCGGAGGAGCTGGGCGCGGGCCGCCTCGACGGCGAGGGCTTCCGGCTGCGGACCCGCGGCCTGCGGGTCGGCATGGTCGTCGACGGCGAGTCGGTGTGGCTGTACGACGCGGAGCACGAGCGCTGGGTGTACTGCGACGGCGTCGGGCTCGGTACGTACGCGGCTTCGGCGGCACCGTCGGCCGCCCCCTCGGGCCCCGGCCCCGGCGGCCCCGGCCCCGGCGGCGAACGGGCGGACACCGCGCCCCCGGCGCACGAGCCGACCCAGGTGGTGCTGCGCGGCGATCCCGCCGTCGCCGCCGCGCCGCCACCGACCCAGGTGGTGGAGCGGCCCCCGGGCCCGGACGGTGAGGGCTGATGGCCGGCGGGGCGCACGGGGACCCGGAGATCCCGGCGGGCCGGCCCTCGGGTCTGGTCGGCAGGGAGATCGCGGGCTACCGGGTGGAGGGCGAGATCGGGCGCGGCGGCATGGCGGTCGTGTACCGGGCTCGGGACCTGCGCCTCGACCGTACGGTGGCGCTGAAGCTGCTCGCCCCGGAGCTGGCCCGCAACGACACCTTCCGCAAGCGCTTCGCGCACGAGTCGCGGGTCGCCGCCTCGATCGACCACCCGCACATCGTGCCGGTCTTCGAGGCGGGCGAGACGGAGGGCGTGCTGTACATCGCCATGCGGTACGTGGCGGGGCAGGACCTGGTGGCCCTGCTCGACCGCGAGGGGCCGCTGCCGCCGGTGAAGGCGGGCCGGATCGCGGTGCAAGTGGCCTCGGCCCTGGACGCGGCGCACGCGCACGACCTGGTGCACCGGGACGTGAAGCCGGGCAACATCCTGGTCGCCGAGGGCACCGACCGCGACCACCCGGAACACGTCTACCTGACCGACTTCGGCCTGACGAAGAAGTCGCTGTCCCTCACCGGCTTCACCACGGTGGGTGAGTTCGTCGGGACGCTGGACTACGTGGCGCCCGAGCAGATCTCCGGCAAGCCGGTGGACGGCCGGTGCGACGTCTACAGCCTGGCGTGCGTGGTCTTCGAGACCCTCGTGGGGGCGCCGCCGTTCCGCCGGGACACCGACTGGGCGGTGCTGTGGGCGCAGCAGTACGATCCGCCGCCCCCGCTCTCCGAGCTGCGGGCGGGACTGCCGGAGGCCGCGGACGCGGTCTTCGCCAGGGCGTTGGCGAAGACCCCCGAGGAGCGGTACGGGACGTGCCTGGAGTTCGTCGCCGAGCTGCGCGCCGTCCTGACCGGCGCGCACGTCGTCGGCGGCCCCGCGGCGCCCCGCGGCACCCGGCCCCCCGGCGCCCCGCCCGCCCCGCCCGCGTGGGCGCGCCCGGTCTTCCGCGAACGGGAACCGGACGGGAGCGGGCGGGACCTCGACTAGGGGCCGCCCTTGGCGGGGGTCTCGTCGACCTCGCCCCTGCGGTGGACGCGGGAGGCGAGGAGTCCGCCGAGGAAGCCGAAGGCCAGGCCCCAGAGGAGTGCGAAGCCGGCCGTCTTCCAGACGTCCGGGCGGAGCACGACCTCGCCGCCGAGCGAGGCGAGGTCGCCGATGCCGAGGACCGAGAGGCCGAAGCGGGCCTCGACCAGGGTGACCGGCGCGGCGACCAGCATGGTGAGCGCGAAGGCGACGCCCAGGTGCAGGGCGTGCTGCCGGAGCGTGGTCCGGGCCGGGGAGCGGACGGCCGCCACGAAGGCCACGGCCAGCACCAGGACGGCGGCGATCGGCAGCAGCCACCACGCGCGCGCGTCCTGGGCGGCGAGGGACGACAGGTCGACGGTCGAGAGGTCCGGGCTGTCGCCGCCGCCCCGCAGGACGGCGTCGAGGACCTGCGGCATGGGCAGGCCGAAGGGGCCTTCCGCCCTGCCCTGCCAGGAGCCGCCGATGCCCACCCCGAGCGCGATCCAGGCGACGTTGGGCAGCCCCAGGAGGAGGACGGCGAAGGTCTCCGCGGGGTGGCCCTTCGTCGCCGCGACGACGATCCCGATGACCAGGCCCACGACGACGTACGCGAGGAGCAGCAGGAGCATCGCGAAGGCCGCGGGCCGGACGGGTTCCTGGTAGCGGACGAGTCGGGGCGGCAGCGGGGTCCTGCGGGAGACGAGGAGGGCGACGGCGAGCACGCCCAGGATCCACAGGAGGCCGTAGAAGAGGGTGGGCCCGAGGTCGGTGCGGAAGCCGACGGTCGGGTTCACGGCGTCCAGGAGCTCTCCGAAGAGGTCCGTGAGCGAGTCCTGCGTGTCGCCGCCGCCGAGGGTGAGGGGGAAGTCGTGGCGGGCGAGGGCCGAGACCCCCGCGAGGGCGACCAGCCAGAGCACGACGACGCTCGCCGCGCGGAGCAGGAGTTCACGGGCGCCGGCCACCGCGTGGTGGCGCAGGGGGCGCAGGAAGCAGAAACCGGTGACCAGTGCGCCCACCAGGGTGACGGTGAGCGGCATGGCGGTCAGTTCGGCCTGGGTGCCGGCGAGGGCGCCCGCGTCGCCGGAGAGTTCGACCTTGCCGCCCGACGCCATGACGACGACCGCGGCGAGGACGGCGGTGAAGCCGCCGGGGAGGTCGGCGGCGCCGGCGGCCCACAGGCCGAGCCCGGCGACGACGCCCATCGCGACGAACCCGGCGACCACGGCGGCCAGGGCCTGGAGGACGACGCGGGCATAGGGCCCGGTCGGGGGCGCGGACGACCGCGCGGAGGCGGGGAGCCGACTGCTCGTCACCCTGCCCACGCTAGTGCCGGGGCCGGGGGTCCGCTTGCGGGAGGCCTTCCGCTTGCGGGAGGGCACTGTGCGGCGCACACAATGGGCGCGGAACGGAAGAAAGGGAAAAACGTGACTTCCCACCCGCCGTCCGGCCCCCCGTCGGTTCCCCCCGCAGGTCCCCCCTCGGGCCCCCTCTCGGGTCCGAGCACACGCCCGGGAAGCGCCGGTCCCCCACCGCCGCCCGGACCGCCCCACGACGGTTCGGGGGGCGGCGCGGGCGGCGGCGGTTCGTCGGGCGGCGGAGGGTCGGGAGGCGACGGCGGAACCCCGTCGGGCGGCGGTTCGTCCCGCGCCGGAGGCTCGGGGCGCGGCCCCTGGTGGCGCTCCGTCCCGAAGGTCGCCTCGGTCACCGCCGTGCTCGTGGCGGCCGCGGCGCTCGCGGTCGTCCTCACCAACCGTCCCGACGGCAAGGGCGACACGGCGGGGTCCGGCGGCGGCGAGGTCTTCCTGCAGAACGCCGCCGCGACCGGCCCGGACCCGTTCACCCCGTCGACGGCCCGCACCGGCGGCAGCTCCGTCCCGCCGGCCTCGCTGCCGCCCCGCACCGCCTCGGCCGTACCCGAGATGTCGGGGTCGACGCCCGGCCTCTACGGCGGGACGCGGTCGGTCTCCAGCTGCGACGTCGAGCAGCAGGTCCGCTACCTCTCCGCCGCGCCCGCGAAGAACACGGCCTTCGCCTCGGTCATCGGCATCCAGGCGAACGACGTGCCGGCGTATCTCCGCTCCCTGACCCCGCTCCAGCTCCGGGTCGACACCCGGGTGACCAACCACGGCTTCCGGAACGGCGCCGCCACCGCCTACCAGTCGGTGCTCCAGGCCGGCACGGCGGTCATGGTCGACAGCCACGGCGTGCCCCGGGTCCGCTGCGCCTGCGGCAATCCGCTGACCGACCCCGTGGCGCAGAAGGCGCCGCGCACGACCGGCACCCCCTGGAAGGGGTACAGCTCCCAGCGGGTCGTCGTGGTGGCGCCCTCGGTGACGGTCGTGAACGTCTTCGTGGTGTACGACCCCCAGGACGACGGCTGGTTCGCGCGGAAGCAGGGCGACACCGGCGAGCACGACAGGCCGACGCCGCCGCCCGCCCCGCTCTCGGCCTCCCCGTCGGCGTCCCCCTCGACCTCCCTGTCCAGTTCGTCGCCGTCGACCTCCTCGCTGTCACCGGTGCCCTGCGTGACGGGCGCGGAGGCCCCGAAGCCGTGTCCCTCGGGGCTCTCCCCCTCGACGTCGGCACCCTCCTCGCCGCCGTCCGACTCCTCCGGCCCGAGCGACTCGCCTCCGTCGACGGAGTCGTCCACGGAGCCGCCCGCGGAGCCGTCGAACCCGGCGTCGGCACCGGCACCGGCCTCGGACCAGTCGGCGGGCCTCACGAGCCAGTCGGCGGACCAGCAGACGGACCGGTCGGCGGGGACGGTCCCGTCGGTCGCGTCGCTGTCCCCCTCGGCTCCGGGCCCCGCCCCGGCACCGGCCCCCGGGCGGGCGCCCATCGCCTGAGCGCGCCCCGCGCGGGCCCATATTCGGATGCCCGCGGCCGGGGGTCCGTGTACGGTCCACCGAGTGGAACCACTGACCGACAAACAGATCCGCTCGTCCTTCGTGAACTGCACCAAGGGCGAGGCGGCGCGGCTCAAGCTGCCCCTCGACTTCGCCGAACTCCCCTGGGACGACCTGGACTTCCTCGGCTGGGTCGACCCGGGCGCGCCCCTGCGGGCGCACCTGGTCGTGCCCCGTGAGGACGGGCCGCTGGGCGTGACCCTCCGGGTCCCCGCCACCGGCCGGACCAGCGCCGTGAAGTCGAGCATGTGCCAGGTCTGCCTGACCGCGCACGCGTCCTCGGGCGTCACGCTCCTGGTGGCCCCGCTGGCCGGCAGCCGCGGCCGCGAGGGGAACACGGTCGGGATCTACCTCTGCGCCGACCTCGCCTGCTCCCTCTACGTCCGGGGCCGGCGGCAGCCGAAGCTGCGCCACCGGCGCCACGAGGAGTCCCTCACCCTCGACGAGCAGGTCGCCCGTCTGACGGGCAACCTGGACGCGTTCCTGGACC
The DNA here is from genome assembly GCF_055582805.1 of Streptomyces sp. NPDC107498. NCBI lineage: Bacteria > Bacillati > Actinomycetota > Actinomycetes > Kitasatosporales > Streptomycetaceae > Streptomyces > Streptomyces sp. NPDC107498. The sequence goes on from NZ_JBVJPE010000010.1 coordinate 157,233, forward strand.
GGGTGACGGCGGGCTGAGGGGTCGGGACGGTGTCCCGACGGCTCAGCGGAAGGCCTGCTCGCCGGTCAGCGCCTTGCCGATGACCAGCGAGTGGACCTCGCTCGTGCCCTCGTAGGTGAGCACCGACTCCAGGTTGTTGGCGTGGCGCAGCACGGGGTATTCGAGGGTGATGCCGTTGGCGCCCAGGATCGTGCGGCACTCGCGGGCGATCGCGATCGCCTCGCGGACGTTGTTCAGCTTGCCCACGCTGACCTGCTCGGCGGTGAGCGCGCCCGCGTCCTTGAGGCGGCCGAGGTGGAGGGCGAGGAGCATGCCCTTGCCGAGCTCGACGGACATGTCGGCGAGCTTCTGCTGCGTCAGCTGGTAGGAGGCGAGGGAGCGGGCGAAGACCACCCGGTCCCTGGCGTAGGAGATCGCGGTCTCCAGGCAGTCGCGGGCGGCGCCGAGCGCGCCGAAGACGATGCCGAAGCGGGCCTCGTTGAGGCAGCCGAGCGGGCCGGAGAGGCCGCGGGCCTCCGGCAGCACGGCGTCGGCGGGCAGTCGCACGTCCTCGAGGACGAGTTCGCTGGTGACGCTCGCGCGCAGCGAGAGCTTCATCGTGATCTCGGGGGCGCTGAAGCCGGGGGTGCCGGCCGGGACGAGGAAGCCGCGGACGCCGTCCTCGGTGCGCGCCCAGACGACGGCGACGTCGGCCACCGAACCGTTGGTGATCCACATCTTGGTGCCGTTCAGCACCCAGTCGGAGCCGTCCCGCTTGGCGTTGGTCCGCATGGCTCCGGGGTCGGATCCGGCGTCCGGCTCGGTGAGTCCGAAGCAGCCGATGTACTCGCCGGCCGCCATCTTCGGCAGCCAGCGCCGCTTCTGCTCCTCGGAGCCGTGCTTCCAGATCGCGTACATGGCGAGGGAGCCCTGTACGGAGACGAGGGAGCGCAGTCCGGAGTCGACGGCCTCCAGTTCCAGACAGGCCAGGCCGTACGCGACGGAGTTGGTGCCCGCGCAGCCGTAGCCCTCCAGGTGCATGCCGAGCACGCCGATGCCGCCGAGGGTGCGGGCGAGCTCGCGGGCCGGGATCTCGCCCTTCTCGAACCAGCCGGCGACGTGCGGTCGCAGCTCGCGGTCGGCGACGGCTCGGACGGTGTTCCGGATCTCCCGCTCCTCGTCGGTCAGGAGTCCGTCGACGGCGAGCAGGTCGAAGGGGTGGACGGGGGTGGACGGCGACTTCACGGACGGCCTCCTGGCGACTGTGGCGACTCGGCGAGCCGAAGCGTAGCCCTCGATCGGATATTGGATCCAGTATTGAAAATCCCACATCCGAGCCGTACGGTCCGATTGGATCCAATCTCCAGTCACCTGGATCCGATCTCCAGTCGTCGGGTCCGGGTTCCAGTCGCACGGATCCCGTCCCCGGTCGCCCGGATCCGACCTCCGGCCTCCGGTTCCTCCAGCGGGAGCGAGGGAAACCGCATGCGCGCAGACCAGCCGGACGCCCCGGGGACGCCACCGACGGGTGGCGCCCTGTCCGGGATCGTCGTCGCCGATTTCGGCCGGGTGCTCGCCGGGCCGTACATGACGATGCTCCTCGCCGACCTGGGTGCGGACGTGATCAAGATCGAGCGGCCGGGCTCGGGGGACGACACGCGCGCGTGGGGCCCGCCGTTCGCCGCGGGAGAGGCCACGTACTTCCTCGGCGTCAACCGGAACAAGCGTTCCGTCTCGCTCGACCTCACGGACCCCGAGGACCTGGCCACGGCACGCGCGATCGTGGACCGCGCGGACGTCCTCGTCGAGAACTTCCGTCCCGGCACGATGGAGAGGCTCGGCCTCGGGTACGAGGAGGTGCGCGCGGGCAATCCGGGCCTCGTCTACTGCTCGGTGACCGGCTTCGGCACCGCCGAGGGCGCCCGGCTGCCGGGCTACGACCTGCTCGTCCAGGCCATGGGCGGCCTCATGAGCGTGACGGGCGAACCGGGCGGGCAGGGCACGAAGGCGGGGGTCGCCCTGGTCGACGTCGTCACCGGCCTCCACGCCGGCCTCGGCGTGCTCGCCGCCCTGCGCCACCGGGAGCGCACCGGCGAGGGCCAGCGGATCGAGGTCTCCCTGCTCGGCTCCCTCCTCTCGGCGCTCACCCACCAGGCCTCGGCCCACCTCGGGGCGGGGGTCGTGCCGCGCGCGATGGGCAACAGGCACCCGAGCATCGCCCCGTACGAGGTGTTCGAGGCGAAGGACCGGCCGCTGGTCCTCGCCGTGGGAAACGACCGGCAGTTCGGCGTGCTGTGCGAACGGCTCGGCCTGCCGGAGCTCGCCGGAGACCCCCGCTTCGCGACGAACACGGCCCGGGTCGCCCACCGGGAGGAGCTGGTCGAGGCCCTGGCCGGCCCGCTCGGCACCCGTACCGCCGACGGCTGGTTCGAGGAGCTCACCGCGGCCGGCGTGCCCTGTGGCCCGATCAACGACCTGGCGGCCGCCTTCGACCTCGCCGACCGGCTCGGGCTCGCGCCGCGCGTCCCCGAGTCCGCGGCGGGTCCCGGTCAGGTCGCCCACCCGATCCGGCTCGGCGCCACGCCGCCCTCCTACCGCACCCCTCCCCCGCGCCTGGGCGAGCACACGGACGACGTGCTGTCGGAGCTGGGACGAGTCGTCCACAGGGCGTCGGCGGCGGACGGCGACGCGTAGGAAGATGGTCGCCGCAGGTGGCGGGGTCCACCGGCGGCGACGTGAGGGAACGGAGGGTCACGGGAGATGAGCAGCACGGCGCGGAAGCGGCGGCCGCAGACCGCTCAGCAGTTCGTCCTGGAGGAACTGCGGCGTGCCATCACCACCGGGGAGCTCGGGCCCGGCGGGCCGATCCGCCAGGAGGCCCTGGCGGCGCGGTTCGGGGTGAGCCGGGTGCCGCTCCGGGAGGCCCTGAAGGCGCTGGAGGCGGAGGGCCTGGTGGTCCATCACGTCCACCGGGGGTACTTCGTCGCCGAGTTGTCCCTGGACGACCTGGAGGAGATCTACCGCATCCGCGAACTCCTGGAGACCGAGGCGGTCCGCATGGCCGTCCGGTGGATGCCCGACGGCACGGTCGCCGCGCTCGAACGGATCCAGCGGGAGGTGGAACGGACCGCCGAGGAGGGGGACGTGGCCGCGATGGCGGCGGCGAACCGGCTCTTCCACTTCACCCTGATCGAGGCGTCCGGGATGCCGCGCCTCGTCCGCCTCATCGCGACCCTGTGGGACGCCACCGACGCGTACCGCTCGCTGTACTACACCGAGTCGCCGCACCGGAAGCAGGCGGTACGGGAGCACCGGGCCGTGATCTCCGCGCTCCGCCGCGGCGACGAGGAGGCCGCCGTCCGCCGGCTCGACGAGCACCGGGCCCACGCGGTGGCCGCACTGCGCGAGGTCCTCGACGCGAGAGCCCCGGAAGGCGACTGACCCTCAGACCTCCAGGCCCGGGTCCCTTTCCTCAGGTCCCCGTCCCTCAGCCCCCTGCCCCAGGGCCCCGGGCCCCGAACCCACGGGACTCACCCGGAGGCGTCGGGCCCGCCGCCCGCGCGCCGTTCCGATCGGCGAGACCGCTACGTCCGCATCGCGGACGCCCCTTGTAAGTGACCGTCGCCGGAGCAAGGATCCGGGCACGGACGTGGCCTCCCTGCGCGGCGACCCGACTTTCGTCGCCCTGCGGGCGGAGCCGGCGGCGACGCGGAGCTCGGCGGCCTGACGGTCCCGGGCCGGGGACCTCACGGTCGCGGACCGGCGGTTCGACGGTTCCCGGCCGGCGCCCCCGGTGTTCGCAGCCCCCGCACGGCGTTCGGGGGCTGCGGTTACCCTTGCGCCGGACGCGAGGAGGAACCATGGCGCGGATGCCGTCGGCCGAACGACGCAGACAGCTGGTCGAGGCGGCGATCAGGGCGATGACCAGGGACGGTGTCGCCCGGACCACGACCCGGTCGATCTGCGCCGAGGCGGGTGTCTCGCTGAGCGTCTTCCACTACTGCTTCGACTCCAAGCAGGCGCTCCTCGAAGCCGCGATCGAGACGATCACCGGCAATTACGTGGCGCGCGTGATGTCGGCGGTCGAGCCGGGTGCGACGCTGCGCGAGACCGTCCGGGGCGCCCTGCAGACGTACTGGGACCACGTCACGGCCCACCCGGGCGAGCACATGCTGACGTACGACCTCACCCAGTACGCCCTGCGGGAGCCCGGGTTCGAGCATCTGGCGCGCGCCCAGTACGAGCAGTACGTGGCGTCGGCGGCGGCGCTCGTCGAGCAGGTCCGCGAGGTGCGGGGGCTGGAGGCCCGGATGCCGGTGGAGGTGCTGGCGCGGTACCTGGCGGCGGCGATCGACGGGCTCACCCTGCAGTTCCTGGTCCTCGGCGACGAACGGGCCGCCGCCGACCACCTGGACCTGACGGCCGATCAACTCGTGCGCCTGATCGAGGGTTGATACCCCCGGTGGGGCCGGGGAACTCGTCAACAGGTCATTTGACCCGGACCCTTGACTCGTACCTCCGGTAACGCGATCCTCGGGGCGCCCGGTACACCCCCACCGTCCGGAGGCATCGCAGAACATGACTCGACCCTTCTCGCGCAAGGCCGGCGGCGGATCCGCCCTCCTGGCGCTGTTCCTCGCCCTCGCCGCGGTGCTGTTCGGCTCCGCTCCGGTCCCCGCCGCCGCCGGTGGCGCGTGGTGGGAGGCCGCCTCCCGGCCCGCACCCGACTCGCAGATCAACGTCACGGGCGAACCGTTCAAGGGAACGGACGCGCAGGGGAAGGTGCGCGGATTCGTCGACGCGCACAACCACCTGATGTCCAACGAGGGCTTCGGCGGCCGGATGATCTGCGGGGCGACGTTCTCGCAGGCGGGTGTCGCCGACGCCCTCAAGGACTGTCCCGAGCACTACCCGGACGGCTCGGGGGCTCTCTTCGAGCACCTCACGGGCGGTGACAACGGGAAGCACGACCCGGTCGGCTGGCCCACGTTCAAGGACTGGCCCGCCAACAACTCGCTCAGCCACCAGCAGAACTACTACGCCTGGGTCGAGCGCGCCTGGCGCGGCGGCCAGCGGGTTCTCGTCAACGACCTGGTGACCAACGGGCTGATCTGCTCGCTCCTGCCCCGGGACCGCACCTGTGACGAGATGACCGCGATCCGGCTGGAGGCCCGCAGGACGTACGAACTGCAGGACTACGTCGACGCGATGCACGGCGGCCCCGGCAAGGGCTGGTTCCGGATCGTCACCAGCGCCGACCAGGCCCGTTCGGTGATCGAGCAGGGGAAGCTCGCCGTCGTCCTCGGGGTGGAGACCTCGGAGCCCTTCGGCTGCAAGCAGATCCTCGACGTCGCCCAGTGCGGCCAGGCGGACATCGACAAGGGGCTCGACGAGCTGTACGCGCTCGGCGTGCGCAGCATGTTCCTCTGCCACAAGTTCGACAACGCGCTCTGCGGCGTCCGCTTCGACAGCGGGACGACGGGGGTGGCGGTCAACATCGGCCAGTTCCTGTCCACGGGCACCTTCTGGGCCACCGAGAAGTGCGCGGGGCCCCAGCACGACAATCCGATCGGGCTCGCCGCCGCGCCGGCCGCGATGGCCGAGAAGCTCCCGGCCGGGGTGAGCGTCCCCTCGTACGCCTCGGACGCCAAGTGCAACACCCGCGGGCTCACACGGCTCGGGGAGTACGCCCTGAAGGGCATGGTCCGGCGCGGCATGATGCTGGAGCTCGACCACATGAGCGTCAAGGCCGCCGGGCGGGCGCTGGACATCCTGGAGGCCGAGGAGTACCCCGGCGTCCTGTCCAGCCACAGTTGGATGGACCTGGACTGGACCGAGCGGCTCTACCGTCTCGGCGGTTTCGCCGCCTCGTACATGCACGGCGCCGAGGGCTTCGTCGGCGAGGCGGCCCAGAAGGCGGGGCTGCGGAAGAAGTACGGGGTCGGGTTCGGCTACGGCACGGACATGAACGGGGTCGGCGGCTGGCCGGGCCCGGTCGGTGCGGACGCGCCGAACGCGGTGAAGTACCCGTTCCGCAGCTTCGACGGGGGCTCGGTCCTGGACCGTCAGGTCACCGGTGAGCGCACCTGGGACCTCAACACGGACGGCGCCGCGCACAACGGTCTCGTGCCGGACTGGGTCGAGCAGATCCGGCTCACCCCCGGCGGTCAGGGCGTCGTGGACGAGCTGTCGCGGGGAGCGGAGTCGTACCTGACCACCTGGAAGCGGACCGAGGACCACGAGCCGGGTGTGAACCTCGCGGCCGGGCGGCCGGTGTCGGCCTCCACCACCCAGTGGTGGAACCCCTTCGTGAACTTCTCGCCGGGGCTCACGGTCGACGGGGACACGGGGACCCGCTGGGCCAGCGAGTGGTCGGACGACCAATGGCTCCAGGTGGACCTGGGCTCGGTGCGCCGGGTCGGACGGGTCACGCTCGACTGGGAGCGGGCGTACGCGCGCGCGTACCGGATCGAGCTGTCGGACGACGGCACGGCCTGGCGGAGCGTGTGGTCCACGGACGCGGGTGACGGCGGCTACGACACGGCGGAGTTCGCCTCGCAACCGGCCCGCTACGTGCGGGTCCACGGGGTGAGGCGGGCCACGGACTGGGGCTACTCGCTCTACGAGGTGGCCGTCAACAGGTCCTGAGCGTACGGAGGAGGGGGCCTGCCGGACCGGATCCGGCAGGCCCCCTCCCGCTCGCCCCGGGGCCTACAGGGCGCGGCAGAGCAGGGCGTCGGGGGTCTTCCCCTTGGCCCAGGCGCCGGTGAAGGCGATCCCGGCCGCGTACTCCCCGGTGGCGCACTGGCCCTTGTACTCGCCCTGGGCGAACTCCCCGCCGGGGTCCCCGGCGGGGCGGTCGTCGCCGCGGTCGAACCAGACCGTGCGGCCCGTCGTCGGCAGGGCGCGGGAGGCGGCGGCGCACAGGACCGCGGAGACGGCCTGGCCGCGGACGCTGTAGCCGGTCATGAACCGGTCGCGCGGGCACTGGAGTTTGGTGTAGCCGCCCGCCCAGTCGCCCTCCTTGACGTACCGTTCGTCGGTCACGACGGTGGATCCGCCCGCCGGGTCGGCGAGCCGGGCGGCTCCCGCGTCCGTGCACAGGCCGCGTCCGTCGCGGTGGGCGAGGCCGACGAGCCGCTGCCCGTCGGGGCAGACGCCCTTGCGGGCGCCCGGGTCCCAGTCGCCCCCGGCGCGGGTGCGGAGGGACTGCACGGCGTCGGCGTGGTCGAGGTTCAGCATGTCCCAGGTCTCGGCGGCCGGCACGGGTCCCGTGAGGCCGGGGGCGGTGACGAGGCGCCGCCAGTCGGCCGCGCGCCAGTCGTCGCCGTCGAGGATGCCGGAGCGGTGGCCCTCGGTGTCGTAGTCGAGGAGCTTCCACCGTCCGTGGCCGGTGAAGCCGACGAGCGGCCAGTAGGCGAAGTCGGCGTCGTGCGCGATCAGGTAGTCGACGAAGTTCCCGAACCAGGCGCGGGCCTGGGGGTTCGTCTCGTCGGCGCCGATGCCGAACTCGCTGATCCACACGGGCGCGGTGTAGTGCCTGCCGGTGTCGGCGGCGACGAAGAAGGCCTGGCGGCGCAGGGTGGCGAAGAGTTCGTCGCGGGAGAGTTCCTGGTAGCGCCAGTCGTGGGTCTCGCCGGTGCCGGTCGCGCCGGTGTGGTTCGGGCCCGTGTAGCCGTAGAAGTGGGCCGAGTAGACGAGTTTGTCCGAGGCGACGAGGGTGTGGGAGAGGGTACGGGCCGGCTCCAGGGTCGGCCGCCAGTGGAAGAGTCCGTCGGCGGGGATGCCCTGCCAGTTGATGCCCTCGACGATGACGAGGAGGTCGGGGTTCGCCTCGGTGAGGATCCGGTCGCCGAGGCGCTGGGTGGCCGTCCACCAGTCGTGGGAGTCGCCCCAGCCCCAGTTGGCGTCGTCGGTGATCGTGCGCCGGACCTCGTTGTAGAGGTCGGCGCCGACGACCCGCTTGTTCTCCCGGTAGCGCCTGGCCATGAAGAGCCAGTCGTCCTCCCACCGCGCGGTGGTCTGGCTGGTGTTCCAGCGCTCGTTGCCGTCGAGGCCGCAGCACCAGCGGGAGGTGGTGGTGTGGTTGTTCAGGACGACGGCGAAACCCTCGGCGGTGGTGGCGGCGATCACCGCGTCGAGGACCTGGAGCGGGGTCTTGCCGCGCAGCTGCGGGTTGGCGGCGACGGCTGCGTCGGGGACGGGCCGCTGGTCGTGGAGCATCTCGTTGGAGAACGGCAGGCGGACGCTGTTGATGCCGAGGGCGTGGAAGTCGGCGAGGACCGTCGCGACCGGCGCGCGGTCGAGGCCGAGGGGCATCTGGTCGGACTTCTCGCCGGCGTTGTGGTTCGCGGGGTCGGCCCGGTCGCCCGAGCCGGTCCACGAGCCCTGTGCGCCGTGCCAGTTGGCGGACTTGAGCTTGAAGCGGTCGCCGGCCGCGTCGACGACGTAGCGGCCCTGGGTGTGGAGCGGGGGCTGCCAGCCGGCGGCGAGGGCGGGTCCCGCCGGAGCGGGTCCGGTCGCTCCCGCCGGGGCGGTTCCGGTCGCGGAGGCGGGTGCCGCTGCCGGTGTTCCGGCGGCCAGGAGGGCCGCGGCGAGCGCGGCCCCCAGGAGGGTTCTCTTCACGATGTCCTTCGGGGTGTGAGGGGTCCGGCGGCGGTCAGCCGGCGGTGGGGCCGGTCCAGTCGGCGGGGACGCGGGCGAGGCGCACGCGCTGGGGGTGGTCGCCGACGTCCACGCTCGCCACCCGCCGTCCGGTGGCGAAGTCGATCGCGGTGACCCGGTCGGCGCCGCTCTCGGAGACGACGCAGGACCGGCCGTCGCCGCTCACGGTCGCCCAGTAGGGCTTGGAGACCGGGACGAGCGGGCCTTCCCGGAGGGTGTCGCGGTCGACGACGGTGGCGTAGTCGTCCATCGTCCCGGCGACGCAGAGCTTGCCGCCGTCCGGGCTGATCGAGAGGCCGTGGTGGCGCGAGTCGTTGACCCAGGTGGTGCGGTCGGGGTCGGTCGCCGGGTTGCCGGGGAGGTTCTTGAGGCGGGTGACGCGGTCGGAGTCGACGTCGTACTCCAGGAAGCCGTTGAAGAAGGAGACCTGGAAGTAGACCTTCTTCTCGTCCGGCGTGAAGACGAGCGGGCGGACGGCGTCGGAGAGGTCGCCGCGCCCGAAGGCGTCCAGGCGGGCGCGCATGTCGATGACGCGGACGGTCTCGAAGGTGTCGGCGTCGACGACGGTGATCTTCCGGTCGCCCTTGGTCCAGTCGAGCCAGGGGGCGTCGAGCGCGGTGGTGACCTCGCCGATGGACATGTTCCAGAGCAGGCCGTCGGAGGTGAAGACGTTCTCGTGGGGCTTGTCGCCGGTCTTGAAGGAGCCGACCTGGCGCCCGGTGACGACGTCCAGGACGTGCACGGTGTTCGCGGTGGAGGCGGAGACCGCGACGCGGGTGCCGTCGGGCGAGACGGCCATGTGGTCGGCGCGGTGACCGGCCACGGGGAAGCGCCAGTTGATCCGTCCGGTGCGCAGGTCGAGGGAGACGACGTCGGCGAAGCTGGGGCGGGAGACGACCATGGCGGAGCCGTCGGGGGTCGCGTACATGTCGTCGACGAACTGGTCGTGGCCCTCGCCCGGTCCGCTGCGGACGCCGAGGAAGAAGGCGAGCTTGACGGGGTTCAGATAGATCTCGCGGAGGCGCTCCTCCTTGTCGGGGATCACGTTCACGCGGCCGAGGCGGTGGAAGTCGCCCCGGGAGGCGATGACGTCGGCGGTGCCGTCCCAGTTGTTGCCGACGAACATCACCTCCTCGAGCCCGGCGGGGACGGCGGCCGGTCCCGGGACCGACGCGGTTCCGACGGACGCCGATCCGGTGGCCGCGGACGCGGCGACGAGGGCGAGGGAGGCCGCGAGGGCTCCGAGGAAGCGGCGGGTCCCGGACGTGCGGGGAGAGGGCATGGGGGTCCTTCTTCCGTGGCGCGACGACGACTTACCGGAGGTAACCACGGTCGTGCCATGCTCACAAGCCCCTGTCGCACCCCGTTTCCCGCCACGCCCCGGCTCCCTCCCCGCCCCCTTCGCGCCGGGAGGCCCCGCGGTGCGGGATCATGGAATCCGGAACGCAGAAGGGACGGAACGGACGATGAGGCACCGCAGTGTCGCGGACCTGATGACGCCCACCGCGGTCGCGGTGCAGCGCGGGACGTCGTTCAAGGAGATCGCGCGGCTCCTCGACGAGTACGGCGTCACCGCGGTCCCGGTGGTCGACGAGGAGAACCGGCCGGTGGGCGTCGTCTCCGAGGCGGACCTGCTGCGGCGGCACACGGCCAAGGACGGGCCGAGCACGGCCGAGGCCATGATGTCGAGTCCGGCCGTGACGGCCCGGCCCTCCTGGACGGCGGTCGAGGCGGCCCGTCTGATGGAGCGGCACCGGGTGAAGCGGCTCCCCGTCGTGGACGCGGACGGCCGGCTGATCGGGGTGCTCAGCCGCAGCGATCTGCTCCAGCTGTTCCTGCGGAGGGACCGCTCGATCCAGGAGGAGATCCGCGAGGACGTGATCGTCCGCATCCTGCGCCTCTCCCCCTCGGCCGTGCACATCGACGTCGACGAGGGCCGGGTGACGCTCAGCGGCATCCTGGAACGCCCGGGCCTCGGCCCGATCCTGGTCCGCCTGTGCGAGACGGTCGACGGGGTGGTGGAGGTCGTGGACCGGATGGCGTACGAGGAGGGCGGGGACAGGCCCTAGAAACCGGCCCGGGGCCCGGCGGGGCCGCTCCCGGCTCCGTCGGGTTCCCGGTGCGGGCGGCGGCTCCGTCAGGAGACCGCCTCCGGCCAGCCGTACCCGGGGCCGGTGTGCTGCGGCACGGTCCCGGCGCCCACCGCCTCCATCTCCCGGTTGGCCTCCCGCATGAGCTTGCCCGCCAGGTCCTTCATCGCCCGGCTCGCGGCGAGTTCGTCGCCGATCGCCGGCACGTCCACGTCCGCCGGGTTGCACCGCGCGGAGCCGTGGCCCGTGAGGGTCGAGGTGCCGGTGCTCAGCCGGGCCTCGGCCTTCGTCCTGCCGCTCTCCTCGGTCAGCTCCAGGCCGACCGTCCATTCCAGCGTGCGGCTCATGGTCCGCCTCCTCGCATCGCCGGGCCGCGCGGAATCGAGGTGCGGCCCCTTCCGACACCTCCAGGATCCACCGGCCGGGACGGGAACGCGCGGGGACCGGTCAGGGCGCGCGGAAGAGGCGGGGGAAGCGGGGCGCCAGCCACGGCCTGCGGCCCCAGCCGAGCGCCTTGCCCCGCGCGATCACCGGCCAGGGGTCGACCCGCCCGAGGCCGAGGAGGAGGAAGGCGACCGGCTCCGTGAGGATCGTGCAGTCGGGACGTGCCGGTGCCTCGTGGTCGGTCCGGACCGCGCCGTCCGTGACGGTGACGCCGAAGCCCGGGCCGTTCCGGAGCCGTACGGCGAAGCTCGCGGTCAGGCCCGCGACGGCGGCCGGGTCGGCGACCCGGGGCATCGCCTCGACCATGAACGGCAGGGTGAGCTCGACCCGCCGCGCGTCGAGCATGTGGGGCCGGTGCACGGCCAGGGCGAGGTCGTAGCCGTGGCCGAGCATGTGGGTCAGCAGGTACGAGCCGAGGACGGCCGGACTCATGGGGCCGAGCGGTGTGGAGAGCTGCTCGTCGGGGTCGCGCTCCTCGACGTCCGCGAGGAACGCGGCGGCCCGCGCCGTGATCATCCCGGCGAGCGGGCCGGGCGACCGCTCGGCGAATCCGGCGAGGGCGCGTTCGTTGGCCTCGGCCAGACTGCCGGGGGTGCCGTCGCCGTAGGGGCGCTCGCGCCCGGCGGCCAGGTCGGCCATGAGGGCGTTGGCCTGGGCCAGGTGGGCGGCGGCCTCGCCGACCGTCCAGGTGGAGCGGGGGACGGGAAGCCGCGCGACGTCTCCGGAACCGTCCGGTGCCGGGGTGCGCAGGACCGCCGCGATGTCGTCGGCGGTGTCCCGTATCGCCTCGGCCAGCCCTCCGGGGAGCACCCCGCCCGTCCGTCGCGTCATGGCTCCGCCCCTCCCGGCTCCGGCCGCTCCCCGTGGAGCACCGGTAGGTCAGGGACCGTACCAGCGAGTAGGACTTCCGGCACCGAGGGCGTCGGGAAGGCCCCGGACGCCGCCGGGGCGGGGCGCGCCCGCTCGGCCCGGAGGACGACGGCGACGTGCCGACCTCGGCGGGCGCCGCGTCGGGCACGGCCGTGCGCCTGCACCTCGTACGGAAGGACCACGGCGCCGCCGTCGCCGCCCCCGTGGCGCGCGTGTGCGTCGTACCGCCCCGGCGGGACGGCGGGCGCGGTGCACCGGGCAGCCCGTGCCCGGGACCGGCGCGAACGGGACCTCGGCGACCCGGCAGCGGGCGCTGGAGAACCCGCACGAGCCGCTCACGCCGAGCGAGCTCGCCGACCACGCCCGGACGGGCCGCGGGCCTTCGCCCGCCGGTCCGGCGAGGAGGCCGGAATGAGCCCCGGCCACCGGCCGATCCGCAACGGGCGGCCCGGGCCCGGCGGTTGCCGGAGTCCAGGGACCTCGCCGTGGCCGACGTCGCGGCCGGGCGGACTTCACGACCGGCACCTCGCTGCGCCGGCACCTCCGGGCGGTGATCGGCGTCTCCCCGCTCGCGTACCGGCGCGCGTTCCGGGGCGGGGCCGCCCTTCCCCGGTCCGGTCGATAGGCTGGGGCGGGTGAGACACGGGGATTCCGACGGCGCGGTGCAGCCGGTGACCGACCTGAACCTGCTGCGGACGTTCCTCGCCGTCCACCGCTCCGGTTCCTTCACCGCGGCCGCGGGGTTGCTCGGTCTGTCGCAGCCGACGGTGACCACCCAGATCCGCGCCCTGGAACGGCAGACGGGCCGCGAACTCTTCGAGCGGCTGCCGCGCGGTGTCGCCCCGACCGCCGTCGCCGACGACCTCGCCGCCCGGGTCGCCGGGCCCCTCGACGCGCTGGCCGCGGTGGCCGGGCGCGAGGCAGCGCCCCACGAGCGGGCCGCTCCCGTCCACCTGGCGGGCCCCGCCGAACTGCTCTGCGCGCGCGTCCTGCCCGCCCTCGCCCCGCTGGCCGCCGAAGGCGTACGGCTGAGGGTGAGTCAGGGGCTGACCGAGCCGCTCCTCGACGAGCTGCGCGCGGGCCGGCACGACCTGGTGATCGCCACCTTCCGGCCGCGCGGGCGGGCGCTGACCGCCGTACCGCTCACCGACGAGGAGTTCGTCCTCGTCGCGGCCCCCGGGTGGGCCGACCGCGTCAAGGAGCGGCCGGCCCTGGAGGGGCCGGCGGCGCTGCACCCCGTCCCCCTGGTCGCGTACGCCGAGGACCTGCCCATCGCCCGCCGCTACTGGCGCCATGTGTTCGGGGCGCGGCTGTCCCGCTCCGCCGACGTGACCGTCCCCGACCTGCGCGGCGTGCTCGCCGCCGTCGTCGCCGGAGCGGGCTTCAGCGTCCTGCCGCGCTACCTCTGCGACGCCGAACTGGCCTCCGGCGCCCTGGTCGCCCTGCACGAACCGGAGGACCCGCCCCTCAACACCGGCTACCTCGTCCAGCGCCCGGGCCGCCCCGGAAACCCCGACGTCGCCCGGGTCCGGGACCTGCTGATCGAGGCCGGGCCCACCTGGTGATCCCGGCGGCCGCGGCCCTTCGGAGGGCGCGGACCCCCTGCTATAACCGGAACATGATCTACCACGTGGTGACGCCCGCCGAATGGTCCGCCCGGCCGGAGGAGCCGTACGCCCCCGCCTCCCTCGCGGAGGAGGGCTTCGTCCACTGCTCCCCCGACGAACCGACCACGCTCGCCGTCGTCAACGCCTTCTTCGGCGGCGTCCCCGGGCCGCTCCTGGTCCTCCTCCTGGACGAGAGCCGGCTCACCGCCGGGACGGAGTGGGAGGCCGCCGCGCCGGCCCCGCCGCCCGGCGTCCCCGAGGGGACCCTCTTCCCGCACGTGTTCGGGCCGATCGACCGCGCCGCCGTCGACGAGGTCCTGGAGGTCGTCCGGGACGCGGACGGCCGGGCGACGGGCCTGACGAGGACCGGCTGACCCGGGCCTCCCCGACCTCCCCGGCACGCCCCGCGCCCTCCCCACACGGAGTACCCGGTCCGGCGCGGGGCCGGACGGCCCCCGCGCCGGACGCCACGCCGCCCGGGCCGACCCGTGACGGCGTGCGGCGGGCCGCGTGGGCGCGGTCGCCGTGTGCGGTTCTCCCCCCTCTCGGTTAGACCTGGACCACAGGGTGTCGGCCGGGTCGCCGGAAGCCACTCGTCCGGCGTCACGCGCCGCCCACGTCCCGGGAGGAAGCCGATGATCACCCGTCGCAGCGTGCTCGGCGGGGCCCTCGCCGCCGCAGGCCTGCCGCTCCTCGCCCCCGGCGCCCCCGCCGGGGGCGAGGCGTACGCGGCGGACTCCCTGCCGCCGGCCGGCCCGGGCCGTGCGCCCGACCCCGTGCCGCCCGCCTTCACCACGGCCATGCCGGTCCCGCCCGTGCTGCGCCCCCTCTCCTCGACGGGCGACGCGGACGTCTACGAGCTGACCGCCCGCCAGGCCACGGCCCAGATCCTCCCCGGCATCGCCACCGACGTCCTGACCTACGACGGGCACTTCCCCGGCCCGGTCATCCACGCCCGCTCCGGGCGGCGCGTCCTCGTCCGCCACCACAACGGCCTCCACGTGCCGATCTCCGTCCACCTGCACGGCGGGAGCGTCCCGCCCCCCTCCGACGGCAACCCCATGGACGTCTTCGCCCCCGGCACCGCGCGGACGTACACGTACACCAACCGGCAGCCCCACGCCTCGCTCTGGTTCCACGACCACGCCCACCACATGGAGGCCGAGCACGTCTACCGCGGCCTGACCGGCACCTATCTGCTCACGGACGACCTCGAACAGGGCCTTCCGCTGCCCAGGGGCCGGTACGACGTGCCCATCACGATCCGCGACGCCCGCTTCGACGAGCGCGGGCAGCTGGCGTACACGATGGACGACCGGAACCGCACCACCGTCCTCGCCAACGGCAAGCCCACCCCGTACTTCCAGGTCGCGGCCCGCAAGTACCGCTTCCGGCTGCTCAACGGATCCAACCTGCGGCTCTTCTCGCTGAGCCTGTCCGACGGCACCCCGCTCACCCAGATCGCCTCGGACGGCGGCCTGCTCGAACGCCCCGTCGCCGTGCCCGTCCTCACGCTCTCGCCCGGCGAACGCGCCGACGTGGTCGTCGACTTCTCCCGCCATCCCGTCGGCACCCGGCTGGTCCTCGCCAACACCGGACCGGGCCGGCCCGAGCAGGTCGGCAAGGTGCTCCGCTTCGACGTCGTGCGCACCGCCGACGACCCCAGCCGCGTCCCCGGGGTCCTGCGGACGCTGCCGCCCGCCGCCGCGCTGCCCGAGGCCGCCGTCACCCGCCACATCGAGCTCAGCATGGACGAGGACGGGCGCCCCGCCCCCCGGGGGTTCCTCGACGGGCGGATGTTCGACCCCGACCGCGTCGACGCCACCGTGGCGTTCGGGTCCTCCGAGATCTGGAACGTCACCAACGCCAACAAGCGCGCCGCGCACAACTTCCACGTGCACCTGGTCCAGTTCCGGGTCCTCGAACGCGGCGGACGGCCCGCGGGCCCGACCGAGGCGGGCCTGAAGGACACGGTGCGGGTCATGCCGGGCGAGACGGTGAAGCTGCACATGACGTTCGACGGTTTCCGCGGGAACTACGTGTACCACTGCCACATGCTCGACCACTCGGCCATGGGCATGATGGCCACTTTCCGGGTCCGGTGATCCGGCGCCCGGAGCGGGTCCCTCAGTCGGCGTCCCGGGAGAACTCCATGGCCCTCACGGCCTCCCCGGCCCGCTTCTCCATCTCCTCCGGAGAGACGTCCTCGACGTGCGTGGAGAGGTTCCAGCGGTGTCCGAAGGGGTCCTCGAACTGTCCGGTCCGGTCGCCGTAGAACTCGTTCCTCACCGGTGACAGCTCCGTGGCGCCCCGGGCGAGGGCCTCGGCGAAGACCGCGTCGACGTCCTCGACGTACACGTGCAGGGTGACGGGCGTGCCGCCCACCGTCCCCGGCGAGCGGAAGCCCATGCTCGGGAACTCGTCCGCGAGCATGATGAGCGCGTTCCCGAGCTCCAGCTCGGCATGGCCGATCGTGCCGTCGGGCGCCGGCATCCTCATCCGCTCGGTCGCTCCGAGCACGGCGACGTAGAAGTCGATCGCCTCCGCGGCCCCGTCGACGCAGAGGTACGGAGTGACGCGCGGATATCCCTCGGGGACGGCCTCGACGGTCACGGGGCTCCCGCCTTTCCGGACAGTGGCGGTCACCGCCGACCGCCGCCTGCGACCACTGATATCCCGAACCCGGGGGCCCGCTCCGACGCCGCGCGGCGGCCCGGGCGCCGAATGCCCTGAAGGGGCGACCGCCCCTCCGCACCGCTCCCGCGGACCCCGCGTAGAGTGGGCGCGGGCGCGGCGTGATCACGAGGAGCATCCATGACCGTGACCGGCCTGGAACACACCGCCGTCCCCGCCGACACCGGCGAAGTGACCCTGTTGATAGCCCGCCGGGTGGAGCCCGGTCACGAAGCGGCCTTCGAACGGTGGGCGAAGGGCATCCTCGACACGGCGGCCACCTTCCCCGGCCACCTCGGACACGGACTCTTCCGCTCCTCCGGCGGCGACGCGCCCTGGTTCCTCGTCCACCGCTTCCGGGACGCGGAGGCCTGTCGGGCCTGGCAGGAGTCCCCCGAGCGGGCCGCCTGGTTCGCCGACTGCACGGGCCACCACCACACCGAGATCGCGCGGCGCGAACTCACCGGCATGGAGACCTGGTTCGCCGAGCCGGGATCGACCCGGCCCGCGCCGCCCCGGTGGAAGATGGCGATCAGCGCGACCCTGGCGATCTACCCCATCTCCGTGTTCGGCGGCCTCTTCCTCGTCCCCCGCCTCACCGCGCTCCCCCTCCTGCTGAGCAGCGCGGTCGTCGCCTGCGTCTTCAACGTGCTGATGACCTACGTGGCGATGCCCGCCGTGAGCAGGCTCCTGCGCGGCTGGCTGACCCCGTAGCCCCGACCCCTACTTGCGGCCGACGCCCGCGTACATCGCGACGTCCGGCGTCGGTGCCTCGGGCCGCCAGGCGGAGCAGGACACCACTCCGGGCTCCAGCAGCTCCAGGCCGTCGAAGTAGCGCGCGATCGCCCCGGGGGTGCGCTGGGTGAGCCTCGGGGTGCCGTGCTCGTTCCAGAACGCCACCGCCGCGTCCACGTCCGGCATGTCGGGGTGGGCGACCGTGTGGGACAGGACGAGGTGGCTGCCGGGGGCGAGCGCGTCCATGAGCCGGCGGACGATTCCGTACGACTCCTCGTCGTCCTCGACGAAGATGACGACCCCGAGCAGCATCAGGGCGACCGGCTGCGAGAGGTCGAGGGTCTTCGCCGCGGCGGCCAGGATCGTGTCGACGTCCCGCAGGTCGGCGTCCAGGTAGTCGGTGCGGCCCTCGGGCGTGCCGACCAGCAGGGCGCGGGCGTGCGCGAGCACGAGCGGGTCGTTGTCGACGTACACGACCCGCGCGTCGGGGGCGACGCGCTGGGCGACCTCGTGCGTGTTGTCGGCGCTCGGCAGCCCCGTGCCGATGTCCAGGAACTGCCGGACGCCCTCCCGCTCGGCCAGGTGCCGCACCGCCCGCCCCAGGAAGAGCCGGTCCGCCTTCGCGTACTCCCCGATGCCGGGGTGCA
This sequence comes from Streptomyces sp. NPDC107498, assembly GCF_055582805.1. NCBI lineage: Bacteria > Bacillati > Actinomycetota > Actinomycetes > Kitasatosporales > Streptomycetaceae > Streptomyces > Streptomyces sp. NPDC107498. The sequence continues at coordinate 174,942 of NZ_JBVJPE010000010.1, forward strand.
GCTCGCGGATCCGGTCGCCGGCCTCCCGGTCGACCGGGTAGTTGTCCTTGCCACCGGTCCAGTAGTTCCATATCCGGGCGGTGTGCGGCCGGGAGGTGTCGATGCGCGTTTCGATGTCGGTCACGCCGTCAACGTATCGCAGCGCCCCGGCAACTCCCTTGCGCGGACGCCCCTTTGACCACTGTTGTTCACGTGGCCGGTTTTCGGTGGGGGCGGAAGGCCGCGCGGTGGGCGCTCGGCGGATGGCCCGTGTGGCGGGTGAAGAGGGCGGTGAAGGTGCCGGGGTCGCGGTAGCCGACGGAGGCGGCGACGGCGGCGACGGTGCGGTCGGTGGTCTCCAGGAGGTGGCGGGCGCGACGGACGCGGGAGGCCTGGAGGTGGGCGAGGGGGGTGCGGCCGGTCTCGGCGGCGAAGCGGCGCAGCAGGGTCCGGGTGCTGACGCCGAAGGCGGCGGCGAGGGCGCCGAGGTCGTAGCGGACGGCGAGGTGCTGGTCGAGGTGGCGCATGACCCGCTCGGAGAACCCGTGGCCGGGCTGCGGAAGGAGCCGGGCGTCCACGTACGGGGTCTGGGAGGTGCGGGCGTCGTCGACGAGGGCGAGGCGCGCGGTGGCGCGGGCCACCCGGGGCCCGCCGTGCCGGCGGATCAGGTCCAGCGCGAAGTCGTACATGGCGCTGAAGGCGGCCGTGGTCGTCACTCCCGTGTCGGTGACGACGAGCTCCTCGGGCCGGACGTCGGCGGCCGGGCGACGGCGGGCCAGGGCGTCCGCGTGGAGCCAGGAGGTCGTGGCGCGGCGCCCGTCCAGCAGTCCGGCGTCGGCCAGCAGGAACGCGCCGACGCAGAGGGACACGACGGCGGTTCCGGCGGCGAAGTGCGCGCGGACCGCCGCGACCTCGGGGGCGAGGGCGGCGAGCCGCCCGTCGAGGTCCGCGCCGAGGAGCAGCTCGAAGCCCGGCACGACGAGGACGTCGACCTCGCGCAGCGGGCCGACGTCGAGGCGGGCGCCGCCGGAGGCGGTGACCCGGCGGCGCGGCGAGACGATCGAGACCCGGTAGCCGGGCCCGGCGGGCCCCGCGACGTGCCCGGCCATCGTCAACAGGTCCGGTACGCCGAAGACTTCGGAGGCGAAGCAGCCCGGATAGGCCAGGACACCGACACGCAGTGCGCTCATGGTGGCGAGATTACCGGTGGACTCGGCGATCTCGCCCCTCACCCGGAGCCCGGTCGGCGGGCCACGCTGTGTCCATGACTCCTCCCGCCGACGCTCCGGCTCCCGCCGACGATCCGATCGACGACTTCGACCACCGCCCCGTCGACGTGGACGGCGTGGTGAAGACGGTCCACACGGCCGGTTCCGGGCCCGCCGTCGTCGTCCTGCCCGAGATGCCCGGCATCAGTCCCGACGTGCTGCGCCTCGCCCGCTGGGTGCGGGACGCCGGCTTCACCGTCCACGTGCCCTCCCTCTTCGGGACCGACGGCGCCTTCCCCACGCTCGAAGGGGGCATGGAGGTGGTCCGGCGGGCGTGCGTCAGCGCGGAGTTCCGGGCGTTCGCCGGAGGCGGCACGAGCCCGGTCACGGCGTGGCTGCGCGGTCTGGCGCGCCGGGCGCACGCCGAGTGCGGCGGCCCGGGCGTCGGCGCGATCGGCCTCTGCTTCACCGGCAACTTCGCCCTCACCATGGCCCTGGAGCCGGCCGTGATCGCGCCCGTGGTCAACCACCCCTCCCTGCCCCTCGACGACCCCGGCGGGATCGAACTCGACGAGGCGGACGCGCGCGCGGTCCAGGAGCGGGTGGCCCGCGACGGGCTGACCGTCCTGTCCTACCGCTTCGAGGGCGACCGCTGGTGCACGGGCCGCCGCTTCGCCGCGTACCGTGCGCTGCTCGGGGACGCCTTCGACGGCCGGGTCCTCCCGGACTGCGCGGCGAACCCCGCTCCCCCGCCGTTCTTCGCCGAGCAGGTCGGTACGCCGCACAGCGTCGTCACCGCCCACCTCGTCGACGAGGCCGGGCACCCCACCGTCCGGGCCCGGGACGAGATCCTGGCCTTCCTGAGCGACCGCCTGCACCCCGGCACCGTGACGCGCCGATGAGGGACGGGCCGTCCTTCGGGGCGGGTCGAGCGGCATGTCCTTCCCATGGCCTTCAGGGCGGTTCGAGCAGCGACACGTCGTGGAGGCCCGCGGCCCGGTCTTCCGCCCGCCCCGTTCCGGCGCGCGCGGGAGCACACTGGCAGGAGGGGGCGGAAGGCCTGCCCCGCCCCGGGTCCGGCCGGTCCCGCCCCCGGTGGAAGAGGGTGCGCGGATGCCCAGAACCCGGTCCTCGTCCCGCTCGCGCTACGCCCCCGACCGGGGGCTCACGACCCGCATGGCGACGACGATGTTCCTGATCGGCCTGTTGTACGTGGTCTTCGTCGGCGTCCTGCTGGTGCTGCTGCGCGGGTCCTGGCCCGTCATCCTGCTGATCACGGGCGCGCTGTTCGTCGGGCAGTTCTGGTTCAGCGACCGGATCGCCGCGCTGGGAATGGGGGCCCGCGAGGTGACCCGCGAGCAGGCGCCCGAGCTGCACGGCACCGTGGACCGCATCTGCGCACTGGCCGACATGCCGAAGCCGAAGGTGGCGATCGCCGAGAGCGACGTGCCGAACGCGTTCGCCACCGGGCGCGGCGAGAGGACCGCGCTCGTCTGCGTCACGACCGGCCTGCTGCGGCGCCTGGAGCCGGAGGAGCTGGAGGGGGTCCTCGCACACGAGATGTCGCACGTGGCGCACCGGGACGTCGCCGTCATGACCGTCGCCTCCTTCCTCGGCGTCCTCGCCGGGATGATGACGCGGGTCGCGCTCTACAGCGGCCTCGGTCGCAGCCGGGACAGCACCGCGGGCATCGCCCTGATCCTCGTCCCCGTGGTCAGCGCCGCCGTCTACGTCGTCAGCTTCCTGCTGACCCGGGTGCTGTCCCGCTACCGGGAGCTGGCCGCCGACCGTGCCGCCGCGCTCCTCACCGGCCGCCCCTCGGCGCTGGCCTCCGCCCTCACCAAGGTGAGCGGTGAGATGGCCCGGATCCCGACGGAGGACCTGCGCAAGGCGGAGCCGTACAACGCCTTCTGGTTCGCGCCCGCCTTCTCCTCCCGGGAGAGCCTGGGCCGGCTGCTCGCCACCCACCCCTCCCTGGAACAGCGGCTCGAACAGCTCGCGCGGATCTCGGCGCGGCTCGGCGAGGCGTGACGGCGATGGGATTCCTCGACGCCATCCTCGGGCGCGACCGGCCGGTGCGGCCGGACCTGGACCGCCTCTTCGGACTGCCGGCCGCCGCGCTCACCCTCCGGGCGGGCACGGGCTTCGTGCCGACCGGCACCGGATCGGTGTGCTTCGCGGCGGTGGAGGGCGGCGCGTTCGCGCGCCTGAAGGGGGACGTACGGGACCTCCTCGACATCGAGGTGGCGGCCGGGGCCGACCGGGGCGGGGCGGAGGACGCCGGGCCGGGCGCGTACCCCGTGACGTACGCCTCGGACGCGTACGGGTACACCTGGCTCACCGTCCGGCGTCCCGCCGAGGACCTGATCACGCTGGTCAACGACCTGCACGCGGTCAACGCGCTCCTGGAGGAGGCCGGTTTCGGCCCGAACCTGCTCTGCTCGCTGACCGCGTTCCGTCCTCCGGGGGCGGAGGACGGAGGGGCGGAGGACGGAGGGGCGAAGGACGGAGGGGCGGAGTCCCCGGTGCCCGGCCCGTACCGGACCCGCGACCTCGCCCTCGTGTACCTCTACAAGCGCGGCACGTTCTATCCCTTCGCCCCGCGCGCGGACCACGCCGAGGCCCGCGACAACGCCCTCGAACTGGAGGTCGGGGGGCTGCTGGCGGGCGACCTCCCGTTGGAGCCCGACATGGAGCGGTGGTTCCCGGTCTGGGGGGCGCCGGGGCTCGGCGGGACCTGACCGGGGCCGGGGCGGGGTCGGGGCGCGGTCGGTCGGTGCCGGAGGTGGATCGTGAAGCGCCTCACGCCCATGCCGATCGTGTCGGCGTGCATCGAGCCGCGGGCCCGGTCGAACTCACCGGTGCCGCCGGCGATCGCGTTGTCGAACGAGGGCGGAGGGCCCGGGTCGAGGATGCCGAAGCCCCTCCCCTGCACGGAGAGCCGGCCGTCGATGCTCATGGATGGTGCGGTGACGCACTCATCACCTCAGGCTGCGGCTCCGCCCGGAGCGCCCCGGAGCGACCCACCGGAAGACCCGACCGGTCGGACCGACCCCCGTGCGGGAGACGGCTCCCGGCCGCCCCGGAAGGGTCAGTCGAGGCGGATGGCGAGCATGCAGGCGTCGTCCTCGTGGCCGGACTGGTCCGGGTCGGCGAGGACGGCGGCGATCAGGTCCTCGGGTGCCGCGTCCGACGCGCGGTCGACGAGGGCGGCGAGGCGGTCGATGCCCTTGGTGACGTCTTCTCCCCTGCGCTCGACCATGCCGTCGGTGTAGAGGAGCAGGAGGTCGCCCGGGCGCAGGGGGGTCGTGGTGGTCTCGTACGCGTAGCCGGGCAGCGCTCCGAGCAGCGGGCCGCGTTTGCCCGTGTGGAGGGGGGCGGCGTGCCCGTCGCGGAGGAGGAGGGGCGCGGGATGGCCGGCGTCGGCCCAGTGGAGGTTGCGGGCGTCGTCGATGTGACCGGCGACGGCGGTGGCGGTCTGTTCCGAGGGGTCGCTGCAGACCAGTTCGTTGAGCCAGGTCATGATCTCGCCGGCGGACGCTCCGGTCTGGGCGAGACCGGCCAGGGCGTGGCGCTGCTGGGACATGCGGGCCACCGCGTCCAGGCCGTGCCCCGCGGCGTCGCCGATGGCGACCAGGACCCGCCCGTCGGGCAGGAGGCGGCACTTGTACCAGTCTCCTCCGACGGCCGCGTCCGGTTCGGCCGGCCCGTACGAGGCCGCCACGGTCAGACCGACCGCCGCCAGCGCCTCGGAATGGGTCGGCAGCAGGGCCTCGCGCAGCGCGTCGGCCACCCGTCGCTCCGCCCGCGTCTGGCGCCGGAGCCGGTCGGACTCGCGTTCCGTCTCGGCGAGCCTGCGGCGGCTGCGGATCTGCGGGGTGAGGTCACGGGCGACGAGGTTCACCGCCCACGGCCGCCCGTCGGTGCCGACGACCGGCCGCCCGAGCAGATCGAGCGTCCGCACCTCCCCGAGGACCAGGAAGCGAATGCGGGTCCAGGCGGGTTCCTCCCCGGCCAGGACGGAGGTGAGGAACTCGGCGAACGCGGTGAGGTCGTCGGGGAGCAGCGCGTCGCAGAGCTGCTCCAGCGGCCAGGGCATCTGGACATCGGCGTGGAAGATCCGGCTCAGCCCCTCCGACCAGGTCACCTTCCCCGACAGCAGGTCCCAGTTGCCCCAGCCGAGGGAGGCGAGGTACTGGGCGTCGATCGTCATGAGTTCGGTCTGGCTCTGCACGGGCCGCCAGGTCGCGAGGATCTGTTCGCCGCAGAGCGCCGCCGAGTAGAGGAGCGGGGCGCGGTGGAGACGGCCCAGGCGCTGCTCGGTGTAGTCGACGACCCGGCCCTCCAGGGGGCCGCCACCGGCGACGACGTCGGTGAGCGCCGCGAGGAGGCCGCTCGTGACCGCTCCGGGCCGGGCTTCCAGGAACCGCTGCCCGACCTGGTGGTCGGGGGCCTCCAGCCATTCGGCGGAGCGGATGCGGTTGCCGGCGACGATGCGGAAGTCGCGTACCGCCCCGGTCTCGTCGCGGACCGGTTCGAGGAGGACGGCGGAGGCGGGGATCGCGCCGAGGACGGAGCAGGTGCCGGTGGCGCCGCGGTCGTGGGTGCTGCAGAGGCAGTTCGTACCGGTGTCGTTGCGCGTCGGCAGGGTGGGGCCGGGGGCGAGCGTCTGGACGGGGGCGGTGACCTCCTCCCCGGGGGCGGGGGCGGCGGGCCGGTCCGCGTTGCGTCGGACGGCGGAGCGCAGGGCGGAGACCTCGCCTCCGATGAGGTCCTTGAGCTCTTCGACGGTGTCGGGCAGCGGAAAACCCATGACGCCTCCCGGGGGCCGGTGGCACGCCGCGGAGCCGGCGGTCCCGGCCCTGCCACCACCGACTCGCTCCCCGGGCCTTTGCCCGCTCGTCCCGGGAGCATGCGCGGAACCGGGCGGCGGCCGACGACGGACGCCTCCGGCGGCCGGGGCCGACGAGGCGGGCGGGGCGTGCTGCGGCTCCGGGGCCGTCGGCTCCGTACGGTGGAGCGGGGCGCCGACACGCGGCTCGGAGACCGGCGGCGCCGTGCGGCCCGTCCCTCCGCGCATGCCGACGCGCCCACGAGCTCCGCCGACGCGCCGTTCCCCGTCGGCTCCTTCCAGGACGGCGCCGACGGGGTTCTCGTCGAGAGGCCGTCCGTCGTGCCGCGCGTCCGAGGAGGGGGCGCCCGGCGAGGGCGGCTTCCCCCTCGTCGTGGCCACCGGGGCGGGGACGATGCGACCGCCGATGGCGGTCGGGGCGATGTCCGGGGCGTAGGCGCCTCATCCGGGGCACACCAGGGCACCGTTGAGATGCCGGCGGCACGACGAGCGGTGGTCCCTCTCCGTCTTTCGGGGTCGACGTGCCTGCCGCCGGCCCCGGTGGGCCCGCGGCCCGGTCACGTGGGCAAACGGATTCGAGCAGCCTGCAACGCTGACGAAGCTTTCGAAAGACCGTGCGCAGCCCGTGTGATGCTCCTGTGGCGATTCCCTGGCACAGACCAGGTCCTGTCACGTCACGTCGAGGTCGGCGGAGGTCAGCGGCCGGGGCTGGGCGATGAGGAGGGCGACGTCGTCGTGGTCGTCCGCGTGCCGCAGGGCCCGGACGAGCCACGGGCAGAGGTCCCGCAGGGGGCGGTGCGGGGCGTCGAGGCTTTCGAGCAGGGTGTCCAGGCGCTCGTCGATCGGGTGGTGCCGGGTCTCGACGAGACCGTCGGTGTACAGCACGAGCCGGTCGCCGGGCCCCAGGTCGAAGGAGGTCGTGAGGAACGGCACCCCGCCGACGCCCAGGGGCGCGCCGCTGGGGAGGTCGAGGAGTTCGGGGGGCCGCCCCGCACGGACGAGGGCGGGCGGGAGGTGGCCGGCGTTGGCGATGTCGCACCGTCCTCGGTGCGGATCGTAGACGGCGTAGAGGCAGGTGGCGATGTAGTGCTCGAGCCCGCTGGTGATCTTGTCGAGGTGGCGCAGGACCTCGTCGGGGGCGAGGTCGAGGTCGGCGTACGCGCAGGTGGCGGTCCGCAGCCGTCCCATCGCCGCGGCCGCGTCGATGCCGCTGCCCATCACGTCGCCGACCACCAGGGCCGTGCGGTCGCCGGCCAGGGGGATGATGTCGTACCAGTCGCCTCCCACCTCGCTGGACGCCTGGGCCGGCTGGTAGTGCGAGGCCACGTCCAGCCCGGCGAGGCGCGGGGGACGGCCGGGCAGCAGGCTGCGTTGCAGGGTCTCGGCGGAGTTGCGCACGCTCTGGTACCAGCGCGCGTTGTCGATCGCGATCGCGGCTCGGGCGGCCAGTTCACCGGCGAGGATCACGTCGTCGTCGTCGAAGGGGAGGGGGTTGCGGGTGCGCATCAGGTCGAAGGCCCCGAGGACTTCGTGGTGGGCGATCAGCGGCACCGCGAGGTAGGAGTGCACGCCGGCCCGGGCGAAGGCGCGGGCGGAGTCCCGGTCGCGGGCGATGCGCAGCAGATCGTCCGGTCCCGCGTGGGCGACGACGACGGGCTGCCCGGTGTGGACGCACTGGGTGATGAGCCGGTCGGCGCCGTAGGCGGCGAGGTCCCCGACCGTGTCCGCCGCGGAGATGGCGTCGGTGGGGTAGGCGGAGGCGACGGCGAGCGCCTTGAACAGCTCCGGTCCGTCACGGGGGCCGGTGACGCGCCGGAAGGCGAGGACGGCGTCGAGGACGTCGACCGCCGCGAGGTCGGCCAGCTCCGGTACGGCGACCTCGGCCAGCTCCTGAGCGGTCCGTTCCACCTCCAGGGTGGTGCCGACGCGGGCGGAGGCCTCCGCGATCAGCGACAGCCGGCGCCGGGCCCGGTCGGCCTCGAGGGTGGCCTGGTGGCGCTCGCTGACGTCGACCACCGAGTTCGCCACGCCGAGCACCCGTCCGTTGCCCCCTTCCAGCCGGTAGTACGACACCGACCAGGCGTGATCGTGATGCGGATCGGCCCGGGTGCGGCCGACGACGTACTGGTCGATCAGCGGTGCGCCGGTCAGCAGGACCTGCCGCAGCGCGGACTCGATCGTGTCGATGCCGGCGGACGGATGGACGTCCCGCGGGCGGCGGCCGATGTGGTCGGCCGCGGGGACGCCGTTGATGCGCTCCAGCGCCGGGTTGACCATCGAGTACCGCAGGTCGGTGTCCAGGAAGGCGACGCCGATGGGGGCCTGGGACACCAGCCGGTCCGAGAGCGCCAGCCGGGCCTCGATGCCCTCCAGGGTGACCTGATCGGCGGCGATGCCCAGGGCGTACACATCACCGAGGTCGTCCGTCAGCCGCATGTTGCGGAACTCCACCAGTCGCGTGCCGCCGTCCTTGTGCCGGATGGGGAACGCTCCCGCCCAGCTCGCCCCGGTGCTCATCACCTCGGCGAACAGCCGGCCCACCACTTCGCTGTGCTCCTCGTGGACCAGCAACCGGGCCGCGTACCGGCCCAGCGCCTCTTCGGCGGTGTAACCGAAGACGTCGTTGGCCTGCGGGCTCCAGAAGACGATGCGCCCTCTGCTGTCCAGCACGACCGCGGACACGCTCAGCAGGTCGAGGAGACCGCCCGGCGGAAGGGACTCCGGCTCGTGGGCGTGTCCATCCGCCCCGTCGGCTCCGTTCGGCTCCATCACCCGCCTCCCTCCGTGCGGTGTGCGAGGACCGGCCTCTCCATGGTGCCCTCGTCACCGGGTGACCCACGACCCGAAGGGCTCCGCACGAGGCGGCGTGTGGCTGATCGTCCCGCCGTTCGTCCTCGACGCCCGGAACACCGCCGCGCAGACGACGGGCCGCGTCCTCGTCCTCGTGGCCGGCGGCGTTCCGGTGGTCCGGAGCATCGTGTCGATGTCGCTGTGGCGGCCGGGCGGCGGACGCGCCCGATCACACGGTGCCGCGCGCCACGACGGCCAGCACGACCGAGGCGGCGGTGGCCAGGCCGAGAACGGCGGCGACCAGGCGGCGGCGCAGGAGGGCGTAGCGCCGGCCGTACTCCTCGCGGAGTTCGTGCGCGCGGGCGACGGTGGCCCGGAGCATCCGGCGCCGCACGGACAGGTGCTCCTGGGCGAAGGCGCGGGCGACCTCCGCCTGCTCGTGAGGCCCCAGCCAGGCGAACCGGCGGGCGAACGCGGCGCCGGCCTCGGCGGCCTCGGTTCTGGCGCGCTGGGCGAGCAGGTAGCCCTCCAGCCGCATGATGCCCGTGGCCGCCTCCGCCGCGGCGGTGTGCGGGCCGACGGCGCCTTGTGGCTCACGGCGGCCGGGTGCGGTCATCCCTCCCGGCCGCCTTCGGGACCCTGCGCGGCACCGGGGTCGTCGATGACGTCCCGTTTGTGCCCCCGGCCGTAGTCGAGTGCCGCCAGCTCCGGGAAGTTGAGGTCGAAGGCCGGGGATTCGGAGCGGATGCGCGGAATGGTGAGGAAGTTGTGGCGGGGCGGCGGGCAGGAGGTGGCCCATTCCAGGGAACGACCGAAGCCCCAGGGGTCGTCCACGGTGACCCGGGGGGCGGTCCTGGCGGTCTTCCAGACGTTGTAGAAGAACGGCAGGGTCGACATGCCCAGCAGGAAGGCCCCGATGGAGGAGATGGTGTTGAGGGTGGTGAAGCCGTCGGCCTGGAGGTAGTCGGCGTACCGCCTGGGCATTCCCTCGGCCCCGAGCCAGTGCTGGACGAGGAACGTGGTGTGGAAGCCGACGAAGAGCGTCCAGAAATGGATCTTGCCGAGCCTTTCGTCGAGCATGGTGCCGGTCATCTTGGGCCACCAGAAGTAGAAGCCGGCGAACATCGCGAAGACGACCGTCCCGAAGACCACGTAGTGGAAGTGGGCGACGACGAAGTAGCTGTCGGTGACGTGGAAGTCCATGGGCGGCGAGGCGAGGATGATCCCGGTGAGCCCGCCGAACAGGAAGGTGACGAGGAATCCGACGGACCACAGCATCGGGGTCTCGAACGAGAGCGAGCCGTGCCACATCGTGCCGATCCAGTTGAAGAACTTCACGCCCGTCGGCACCGCGATCAGGAACGTCATGAAGGAGAAGAAGGGCAGCAGTACCGCACCGGTGGCGAACATGTGGTGCGCCCACACCGTCACGGACAGGCCGGCGATGGCGATCGTGGCGCCGATGAGGCCGACGTAGCCGAAGATCGGCTTGCGGGAGAAGACCGGCAGGATCTCGGTGACGATGCCGAAGAAGGGCAGCGCGATGATGTAGACCTCGGGGTGGCCGAAGAACCAGAACAGGTGCTGCCACAGCAGCGCTCCGCCGTTGGCCGGATCGTAGACGTGGGCCCCGAACTGCCGGTCCGCCTCGAGCGCGAACAGCGCCGCCGCCAGCACGGGGAACGCGAACAGCACCAGCACCGAGGTCAGCAGCACGTTCCACGTGAAGATCGGCATCCGGAACATCGTCATGCCCGGAGCGCGCATGCAGATGATCGTGGTGATGAAGTTGACCGCGCCCAGGATCGTCCCGAAGCCGGCGAGCGCGAGCCCCATGATCCACATGTCGCCGCCGACGTAGGGGGTGCGTTCCCCGCCGCTGAGCGGCGTGTAGGCGGTCCATCCGAAGTCCGCGGTGCCCTGCGGGGTGAAGATGCCGCAGAAGGCGATCAGGCCGCCGAAGAGGAAGAACCAGTACGACAGCATGTTGAGCCGCGGGAAGGCGACATCGGGCGAGCCGATCTGCAACGGCATGATCGCGTTGGCGAAGCCGGCGAAGGTGGGCGTGGCGAAAAGCAGCAGCATCACCGTGCCGTGAAGGGTGAACGCCTGGTTGTACTGCTCGGGAGAGACGATCTGCAGACCCGGCCGCGCCAGTTCCGCACGGATCACCAGAGCGAGCATTCCACCGAGCAGGAAGAAGACGAACGACGTGATCAGGTAGAGGTGGCCGATCTTCTTGTGGTCCGTCGTCGTCAGCCAGTCCACGACGACCTGCCCCCGGCCCCTCTTCTTCACGGGTACGAGGGTGGGTGGTTCCGTGGAAGTGACCATGTGGACTCCGTGAGGGGTTCAAAAGGTGCGGGCGGGCGGTGCGACCATAGGCCCCCTCCGTTCCCGGCGACCGCCCCAACACGGGCGTTCGGGATCAGTCCCTTCATCACACCGGCACCGGCCTGCGGATCTGCCCTCCCTCCGCGGCCGAAGCCCCCGTTCGGCGGACACGAGACGTCGGCCGACACACGCCCCGTACCCCTGCGCCCGCGCCGCCGGCCGGCGTCCCGGACCGGGCCGCTCCTGCACGGGCGGGCCTCCGGGCAGGCGCCTTCGTGTCTTTCGGCGACGACGGCTCCGGCACCGCCCCCTGCGCGTCCGTGGGATCTCCCCGACCCATGGGCCGTGTCAACAACCCTGCAGGTCCCTACGCCTAGCGACGGTGGTCGCGGTGCTTGAGGGAGTCCATGATGCCGGCAGCACGTTCGCGGACGTTCACTGCGGCCTCGCGCACCTTCGCCTTCGCCTGGTCGGTCCGGCCCTCGGTCTCCAGACGTTCGTTGCCGGTGAGCCTGCCGACGGTCTCCTTTATCCTGCCCCTCACCCTGTCCATGGCCGCGTGGTGACTCATGCCCTCGATCTCCTTCGTCGCCGGATCGGGTTCGGTGTCCACGCTAGGAGGGCCGGGGCGTTCCCGCGACGCGGGTGGCGAGGGGCGCCCCCGGGGCCGTGCGCGGGCTTTCGGAGCCGTCGGCCCTCCCACGAACCGCGCGGTCGGCCCGTCCGCTCCGGCCAGAAGTGGCTGGGGGCGCCCGGCGTCGCGATGATGGACAGACCGGTCGGCACCCGGCCGTGGAGCCGACGCCGTCGGTCGCACCGGAACGTGACCGGGCGGCACCGCGCCGACGCGAGGGCCCCGTGGGCCTCCGGCCGGTGCGGAGGACCGAGGAGGCGCTGTGAACGACTACCCCCCGATCGCGGACCACGGCATCATCGGCGATCTGCAGACGGCGGCGCTGATCGCCGCCGACGGCACCCTCGACTGGTGGTGCACCCCCCGGTTCGACTCCCCCAGCGTGTTCGCCTCGCTGCTCGACAGCGACCGCGGCGGATCCTGCCGCCTCGCCGCCGATGTCGACGGCGAGGCCACCGTCCGCCAGCTCTACCTCCCCGACACGGCCATCCTCATCACCCGCTTCATGACGCCCGACGGCGTCGGCGAGGTCGTCGACTTCATGCCCCCCGACACGTCGACGACGCCGTCCGCCCGGCACCGGCTGATCCGGGTCGCCCGGGTGGTGCGCGGCAGCATGCCGTTCGAGCTGACGTGCCGGCCCCGCTTCGACTACGGCCGCGCACCGCACGACCTCACGCGCCTCGACGACGGATCCGTGCTGTTCCGGGGCCCCGGCACGGACCTGCACCTCCAGGTCACCGCGCCGATCGCCCTTCACCCGGACGGCACCGACGTCTCCGCCCGCTTCACCCTCCGGGCCGGGGAACGCGCCGCCGTCGTCCTCACCGCCGAGACCGGCGCTCCGGGCAGCCTCAGCGGCCGGCCCGGCGGTGCGGCGCCGTCCGCCGACGCGATCCTCGCCGACTTCGAGGCGTGCAGCGCGTTCTGGCTGAACTGGCTGCGCGCCTCCCGCTACCGCGGCCGCTGGCACGAGATGGTCACCCGCTCCGCCATCACCCTCAAGCTCCTCACCTACGCCCCCACCGGCGCCCCGATCGCCGCCGCCACCCTGGGCCTCCCCGAGCAGATCGGCGGCGAGCGCAACTGGGACTACCGCTACACCTGGGTCCGCGACGCCTCCCTGTCGGTGCGCTCCCTGATCGACCTCGGCTTCACCACGGAGGCGAACGCCTTCCGCCGCTGGCTGCGCGACCGCCTGGACGCCGGGGGCACCGCCTCCGGCGAACCGCTGCAGATCATGTACCGCGTCGACGGCGAACCGCACCTGACCGAGGAGGTGCTGGACCACCTGGAGGGCTACCGCCGTTCCGCCCCGGTACGGGCCGGCAACGCCGCCGCCGACCAGATCCAGCTCGACATCTACGGCGAGGCCGCCTACGCCCTCGCCCAGGCGGAGGACATCGGCGGCATCCGCGGCTGGCACGCCTTCGCTCGTGTCATCGACTGGCTCACCGACCACTGGGACCGCCCCGACGAGGGCATCTGGGAGACCCGCGGAGGCCGCCAGAACTTCACCTACAGCCGCCTGATGACCTGGGTCGCCTTCGACCGCGCCGCCAAGCTCGCCGCCGCCCGCTCCCGCCCGGGCGACCTGACCCGCTGGCTGAACGCACGCGACGCGGTCCTGCGGCAGATCGTCGACAACGGCTGGAACGACGAACGGCGCGCCTTCGTCCAGCACTACGACACCGACGTCCTCGACGCGTCCCTGCTGCTGATGCCCAAGGTCGGCTTCCTCACCCCCACCGACCCCGACTGGCTCACCACCCTCGACGCCATGGACACCGAACTCGTCAGCGACAGCCTTGTCTACCGCTACGACCCCACCGCCTCCCCCGACGGCCTGCGCGGCTCGGAGGGCACCTTCAACCTGTGCAGCTTCCTGTACGTGGAGGCGCTCGCCCGTGCCGGACGCCTCACCCAGGCCCGCTACGCCTTCTCCAAGATGCTCACCTACGCCAACCACGTCGGCCTGTTCGCCGAGGAGATCGGCCCCTCCGGCGAACAGCTCGGCAACTTCCCGCAGGCGTTCACCCACCTGGCCCTGATCGACGCGGCCCTCGCCCTGGACGAGGAACTCGATCGCGCCGAGAGCAGGGCCGGCTGACGGTGCGTGCCGTGCGGGGTCACCGCCGCGGCGCGTCCGGCGGAGCCTCCGTTCCCGCTCCGGCGGCGGGGGTCCGGCCGGTGCGCGGCAGCAGGGCCGCGGCGATCAGCCCGCCCAGGCCGATGACCGCGAGCGCCGCCATCGCCGCCGCGTACGCGCCCTTGCTGAGGCCCGACACCAGGATCGTTCCCGCGACGGCGGTGCCGAGTGAGGAGCCGAGGTTGGAGACGCTGCGCGACAGGCCGGAGATCTCGCCCTGCTGCGTCTCGGGGAAGCACGACTGGACCACGTTCACCGACGGGGTGAGCATCACCCCCAGACCCAGACCGATCAGCAGCAGACCGGGGGCGAACGCCCAGGCACCGGGCTTCCAGGCGACCAGGGCGAGGAGCACGGCGATACCGGCGATCGTCACGACGAAGCCCGCCATGACGAGGGTGCGCTGCGCACGGCGCCGGGCCAGCTTCTCGGCGGCCAGCGAGGAGGCGAGGATGCCGAGGGTGGCGGCGGTGAAGATGACGCCGGTCTCGATCGCGTCGTAGCCGCGGACCACCTGCAGGTAGGCGGCGACGGTGAACGAGACGCCCATCAGCATCAGCCACTGCGCGTTCTGGGTGACCAGACCGAGGTTGGAGGTGCGGTTGCGGAACAGCGCCGTCGACAGCAGCGGTTCCCGGCCGGCGCGTTCGCGGCCGCGCACCCAGGCGAAGAAGCCGGCCAGCACCGCCGCGCCGCCCAGCAGCAGGCCGAGCGCCAGCCAGCCGTTGTTGTCGACGGCCAGGATGCCCGTCACCAGCAGCACGAGGCCGGCGGCCGACAGCACCGCTCCGACCGTGTCGAAGGGCCGGGCGGGGTCGGGCGGGAGCGGATCGTCGAGCCGGCGGCTGAGCACCACGATCGCCACGATCACCAGCGCCTGGAACACGAACGCGGCCCGCCAGCTGATCGCACTCGTGATCAGCCCGCCGATCAGCGGTCCTGCGGCCGCGCCGATCCCGCCCATCGCCATGATCGCGCCGAACGCACGCGCCCGGGAGGCCGTGTCGGTGAACAGCAGCGTGGTGAGGATGTAGACCGGCGGGATCAGCAGCGCCGTGCCCACGCCCTCCAGGATCGAGTTCCCCAGGATCAGCACGCCCAGCCCGGGCGCGACCGCGCTGAGCACGGCCCCGACCCCGTAGACCACGAGCCCGGCCAGCAGGCAGCGCTTGCGCCCCCACTTGTCGGTCAGCTTCCCGCCCGGGATCATCAGCGCCGCCATCACCAGCAGGAAGATCGTGATCGCGACCTGGACGCCCTGCACCGTGGTGTCCAGGTCCTCGCTGATGTCGTTGATCATCACGTTCATGTTGGATCCGGCGAAGCTGCAGATGAACTGCGCCAACGCCAGCGGAGCCAGCACACGCCGTGCCCCCGCCGCACCTCCCCCGGCTCCCGCCGCCGCCGTGTCCGCCATGCCGCCACCTGCCCATCCGCCGGGGTCGAAACGCAATCGCCGTCACGACCGTCGCACGACCCACTGCCATGGAGTCGAAGGCACGCAGCAGCAGCTCTCCGAGCCGCAGAAACTTCAGACCTCCAGCCGAGCCGCTCGTTCGGCACAACGGACGGCACGGGTCCGGTTCCGCTCGTCAGCGCCCCCCTGACGGCGTCCGCGGAACTGCCAAGGACCGTGGTGCTTCGACCCGTACCCCAGCGCACCCGGCCGGGCGCATGGCTGTGAGCTGCTAGGTTGCGCTCAGGAGAACGCGTGTACGTGTACGGGGGTCATGCCGTGATCGGGCTGGGAGCAACAGCGGGAATCGCCCTGGTGGAGCTCGGCATGGTGCTGACGCCGGGGCCGAACATGATCTACCTGGTCTCCCGCTCGATCGCCCAGGGCCGCCGGGCGGGGCTGATCTCACTGGCCGGGGTCGCCCTCGGCTTCCTGGTCTACCTCCTCGCCGTGTCCGCCGGCATCGCCACCGTCTTCGCGCTGGTGCCGGAGATCTACCTGGCGGTCAAGCTGGTCGGGGCGGGCTACCTGCTCTGGCTGGCCTGGAAGGCCGTCCGGCCGGGTGACCGATCCGCTGTCGCAGGACAGGAGTTGGCGCACGACAAGCCGCTCAAGCTCTTCCTGATGGGCCTCCTCACCTGCCTGCTCAACCCCAAGGTGGCCATCCTCTACATCTCGCTGCTGCCGCAGTTCGTCGACCCGGAGCGCGGCCACGTCGCCCTGCAGGGCCTGTTGTTGGGGCTGACCCAGATCGCGGTGGGGGTCGCGGGCAACGCCTTCTTCATCGTGACGGCCGGTTCCGTCGCCGGGTTCTTCGCCCGGCACCCGCTCTGGCAGCGCCTGCACCGCTATGTGATGGGCACCGCGCTGGCGGGTTTCGCCGTCAGGATCGCCACCGAACGAACGGGCGCGGCGGTCGCCCTGCGCTGACAGCCGGGCGCCGGGAGCGTCCGCCGCGGCGCGTCAGGTCCGTTCGGCGCCTGACCGGCGAACGCCGGGCAGATGCACCACGAGGAGCGTGAAGGCGGCCAGCGCGACATTGCGGGCAGCGGCGTCCAGACCGTTCCAGTCGGACGACTGCCACATGGCGAACCACTCGCCGCCGATCGCGAGGAAGCCCATCCCGAAGAGCAGCAGCACCATCACCAGCCCCACCGTGCTCACCGCGCGGGCGCGGTCGTACGCGTCGCGGCGCAGTCCCGTGATCCAGAGCCAGGTGGCGGCGAGGAGGACCGTCGCGGTCAGTGTCTCCCAGACGATGACGGCGGCGTAAGCGGCGTTCTGGAGGGCGGGGGATTCGACCGCACGCCACATCAGGTCAGGGTCCTTGAAGGTGGTGTCCATGCTCAGGACGTGCTGGACGAACTGCTGGTTGGTCCCGAAGTCCGTGATGTTCCCGAAGGCGACCAGGGTCGTGTAGAGCGCGACGGTCGCCGTCAGCGCGGTCGCCGCGACGGACGGCGCGCCCAGCCGGAGGAGCCGGTCGCGCCGGGTGACCGGGACGGTCGCCGGGGAACGGGCGCCGGAGTCGCTGTCAGTCGGCCGGTGGGCCTGTGCCATGGGTGTGTCCTCCCTCGTCGCCCCGCGGCGGCTTGGACCGCGGGTCGTACGATCCCCTCCCCCACGTGCGCGACCTTCAAGCCCCCCTGCCACGCGCCGGGATGCGGCGACCGTCGCCCCCACGGCCGCCCCGACGCCAGACCTTCCCCGTCGGGCCTCAGCCTTGCGAACGGGCGCGACGGGCGGTGAGCAGTTCGAGCACGCGCTGCGCGGCCTCCCTCTCCGCGCGGTCGGCCGACCGCGCGGCCTTCCGGGGCGCGGCGCCGAAGACCGGGCGCCGCGCCGCCGGCCCCGGACCGACGGAGGACCGACCTCCCTGCCGCGGGTCCCCGTCGTCGAGCCGTCACCGACGGAGTGATCGCCCGGGTGGAACGATGATCATCTGGTCCGGTCGAGCACGTACGTGAACAGCCCGTCCAGTTGCTGTGCGGCGGTGTGCGTGAGGGACGCGTCGCGCAGCGCGCGGCGGGCGGCGTCCAGGTGCCGGCGCGCTTCGTCGCGGGTCGCGGTCCGCCCGCCCGACTCCTCCACGAGTGCCGCGACGTGTGCGGCGGCCTCGTGGTCGAACGGCCGGGGAGGGTCGAGCAGCGCCGCCAGTTCGTGCGCGGCACTGCCTCCGCCGGCCAGTGCGGCGAGCATCGGGTAGGTCTTCTTCCCCCTGCGCAGGTCGGCGTGGACGGGTTTGCCGGTCACGGCCGGGTCGCCCCAGATGCCGAGGATGTCGTCCACCGCCTGGAAGGCGAGGCCGAGATGGCGGCCCGCCCGTTCGAGCGCGGTCACGGTCCGGTCGGGGGCGCCGCCGAGGACCGCACCGAGCGCGACGGCGCAGCCCAGCAGGGCGCCCGTCTTGTGTTCGGCCATCGACCGGTACTGCTCCGGTCCGACGGCGCCGGGGCCGTGCCACGGACGGTGTTCGAAGCGCAGGTCCTGCGCCTGGCCGGCCACCAGTGCGTTCAGGGTCCGGCAGAGGCAGCGGACCGCGGCGGCCGCGTGCCGGCCCGGGGCCTCGGCCAGGGTGGTCACGGCCCGGGCGAGAAGCGCGTCGCCGGCGAGGACGGCGGGGCCGGTCCCGTACGCCTTCCACACCGCGGGCCGCTGCCGGCGCAGGGCGTCGCCGTCCATGATGTCGTCGTGGAGGAGCGAGAAGGTGTGCACGAGTTCGACGGCCACGGCGCCGGGAACGGCCTCCGCACCCTCGGCCCCGACCGCCTCCGCCCCGAGCACGGCGAGCGCCTGGCGCACTCCCTTGCCCTCGGACCCGCCGGAATCCGGAGTGCCGGCCGTGTCGGACCAGCCCAGCGCGTACGCCGCCATCTCACCGGTCCACGGATGGAGGCTGCCCACCGCCTCCACCAGCGCAGGCCGGACGAGTTCACGACAACGCTCCAGGACGCGGGCCGGCGCCGCGTCGTGATCGACGTCGTGATCGACGTCGTGATCGTTCTCGCGGTCAATGTCGTGATCACGAGAGGGACGTGCCGTGGCCACCGCTGCGGCGCCCGGCGAGAACGGCGTCGGGGCGCCGCTCACCGCAGGCCCTCCACATCGGCGGCCCGAAGCGCTTCGGTCCCGACCGCCGGCAGCACGGGCCTCGCGGCGCCCCGCTCGTCACCGCCGTGGTCCGGCAGCGGCCCTACCCCCAGTTCGGCCACTGCCTTGTCCACCATGTCCCGGGCATGCCGCAGCCCGATGCGGTCCAGCGTCGAGCGCAGTTCGGCCAGGTCCGCGGCAGTGTGCGCGGCGTCGCGGCCCAGGTGGGCGGAGGCCTTCACCAGCCCCAGTCGCGACAGCGCCGTCCCGCGCGGTTCGTCCATCTCGTGGAACTCCTCAAGGGCCAGCGCGTACATCTCGCGGGCCTGCTCGTAGCGGCCCGCCCGGTACAGCACGTTGCCGCGCATCTTGTGGTTGTAGGCGAGCGCGCTGGACAGCCGCATCTCCCGGCAGGCCTCCTCCGCCCGGGACAGCAGCGACAGGGCGCGCTCCACGTCGGCGTCGCGCACGGACACCACGTCCGCGATGCCGCGCAGCGCCCATGCCCACCCGCGCCGGTCCTCGGCTCGGTGCGCCGTCTCGGCCGCCTCCTCGAACAGGGCCAGGGCCTCGTCGTACTCGCCGGTATTGCGGTGCATCTGCGCGATGCCCTCCAGTGCCCACACCGTGTGCCGGGCCTCGCCCCGGCGGCGGGCCTCGGCAAGCAGCTGCTCGTGCAGCCTCCTCACCGCCGCGTAATCGCCCTGGATGCGCCCGGTCTCGGCGAGCCCCGCCAGCGAGTAGCCGCGCACGACGACGTCACCGCCCCGCTCGCCCGTCTCGGCGGCCAGCCCCAGCAACCGGTACGCCAGCCTGAACGCACCGCGTTGCCGGGCCAGCGTGCCGCCGCTCCACAGAGCCCACGCCATGGCCCCCTCGTGACCGGCCGCGCGCGCCGCCCGGTAGCTCGCCTTCCACGCCCGGTCGGCCTCCTCGACGCGCCCGAGCCTGCGGCAGGCCTCCGCCACTGCCAGCCCGCAGCGCGCCTCCTCCCGCCGGTCCCCGGCCCGTTCCGCCGTCCGCAGCTCCTCCATGCCCCGGGCCAGCACCTCGGGCAGCGAGGCGTTCACCGACAACGATTCGAGAGCGCCCTGGTACTCCGGCGCCGATGCCTTCGCCCGCCTCGTCCCACGTGCCTGACCTGCCATCACACCCCTCCTCGTGTCGACTCGACGATCAAGTCGACACGAGGAGCAAGACGGTGGACGCGGAACGGGGTTCCCTCTCGGTCGAGAAGTCCGCCTCCCTGCGGACGCGAGATCGTCCTCAGGTGCTACGCGGCCGTCGACGACTCCTCAACGAGACGTACGCCGGGACTCCCGGACCGGCGGGTCCGGTCGGCGCGAGGTGAGGCCCGCTAGGCCGCTCGGCCCACCGGGTGGAAGTTGATGCGCTCACGGATGACGGGGAAACCCGCCTTGGCGAAGTTGGCGGCCATGGGGAAGTTGGCCTGGTCCGTCGCTCCGCCGATGAACTCCGCGCCCTGCTCGACGAGGAGGTGGGTGCATTCCACGAGGAGGTCGTGGGCGTAGCCGTGACCGCGCTGTTCCGGGACGACTCCGATGAAGCCGATGGTCGGGCCGGAGGGGTTGTGGGCCGGGATGTGGATGCCGGCCAGGTCGCCCTCCGGCGTGTGTGCGGTCTGCCACCACTCCCGTGGGGAGGGGCACCAGTGGAAGAAGTCGAGTTCCTCCTGGGCGGCCTGGTCGAGGCCGCCCTCCTCGACGGCCCTGAGCGCGTGGGCGTCGAGGGTGGCGGAGTGGATGCGGCGCAACGCGTCGAAGAACACGGCGTCGTCGGGTTCGGCGCCGAAGCGCAGGCGTCCGGGCCGTTCGGGCAGACCTCGCTCCGGGGTCCAGCGGTACAGGAAGCGTTCCGCCAGGAGTTCGTACCCCGCGGCCCGTGCGGCGGCGAAGCGCGCCTCGGCGGCGGCGCGCAGGTCGGTCTTCTCCCGCCAGCCGCCGGGCAGGTTGATCTCGAGTTCGACCTGCCAGGGAGCGGAGCGCAGGAGTTCGGCCCCCGCCTCCTCCTCGCCCTCGGCCACGTCGAACCAGTTGATGTTGACGGGCTCCGAGTCGTCGGGGCCGCCCCACCACGCGCCGCGTGCGACGACCTCGCCGTCGCGCAGGGCGACGCGCTTCCAGTCGGGGCGGAACCGGGTGCGCCGGTGGCCTTCACGGGCGCCCAGGGGGTCGGGGAGTGCGTCGAAGAGACGGGCGTCGCTCGCGGAGAGCGTGCGGATGACCGGATCGGTCATGGATTCCTCCGGGATACAGGCTGCTTGGAGCGCTCCCGGTCAGAACTGACGAAGCACGCCGGGACAACGGAAGAGGGAGCGCTGGAAAGGTGTGAACTGCACGGCACTCGCCTCCTTCCGTCCGTCTCAGGGCGTGAAGCCACACGGTACGTGATCTTCTGTGGGCCGTCCACGGATTTCCGCGCCCCCAGGATCCCGAGAAGCCGTCATCACGGTCCTGGACGGCGGCTCGGTGCGGCGACCGAGGCCAGTGCCTCTCGCGCCAGTTCGCGCAGCCAGGCGTGAGCGCTGTCGGTGTCGTAGCGCTGATGCCATGACAGGTACACCGGCGCCGACGGCAGTTCGAGGGGCAGGGGGAGGACGACCAGACCGAGGTCGGCAGCCGCGGAGCGCGTGGTGGCTTCGGGGACGCTGATCACCAGGTCGGAGCCGCGCGCGAACGCGAACGCGGCCGCTTCCGTGGGCGCGGTCGCCACCACGCGGCGGCTCAGGTCCAGCCGGGCGAGGGCGTCGTCGAGGGCGTTGTCGAGGTTTCCGCGTCGCGAGACGGTGACGTGGTCGGCTGCGGCGTACCGCTGCGCGGTGAGGGCCGTGCCGCGGGTGAGGGGGTGTCCCTGCCTCACGACGACGACCAGGCCGGTCTCGCCCACGTTCTCGCTCCGGACGTCCGGCGCGCTCGGGCGGTTGGCGTTCGCCTCCAAGTCGACCTCGCCGCGCCGCAACTCGTGCGCGTCGTCGCTCGATTCCGCGACGAAGCGCAATCGCACGCCGGGCGCCTGGGCGCGCACGGACGTGAGCAGCGCGGGTCCGCCCAGGGCGACCAGGGACTCGTGCCAGCGGAGCGTGAACGTGCGCTCCAACGCCGCCAGATCGAGTTCGCGGCTCGGCGCCAGTACCCCCTGGACCTGGTGCAGCAGCTCGTGCACCTGTGCCCGGACGGCGGTCGCGTACGGCGTCGGGGTCATCGTGCGGCCGGTGCGCACCAGGATCTGGTCCCCGGTCGTGCGGCGGATGCGGCCCAGGCTCCGGCTCATCGCGGGGGCGGTGACGTGCAGGCGCGCGGCCGCCCCGGCCACGCTCCCCTCCTCCAGCAGCGCGTCGAGCGCGGTCAGCAGGTTCAAATCCAATTGCATGCGAGTAATCCTAGGCGTGCTTCACATGCAGTTGAAGTTAACTCCCGGGCTCCATACCGTTGAGGTGCAAGCGGACGAAGCAACGCGGGCCGGGCCCGATTCCGTCCCACCACCCCCTTTCCGTCAGGAGCACCGCCATGTCCGAAACCCTGCAGACCGCGGCCGTCACCGCCTCCGACGCCGACCTGCTGGCCCAGACCGAGATCGCTGTCCGTACGGCCGGTTCGGCGCTGCGCGAGCGCTTCGGCGCGGTGGTCGGCCACGGGACCCGCGAGGAGCTGATGCGCGCGCTCGCCGCCAACGACGACACGGTTCTCGACGTCCTGCGCCCCTCCCTCACCCAGCTGCGTCCGAACGCCGGCTGGGTGGAGGACGAACTCGACGGCGGAGCGCTGCCGCCCGGCGAATGGTGGGTCGTGGATCCGGCCGAGGGCAACGTCAACCACCTTCACGCCCTGCCGGAGTGGGCGGTCACCGCCACCCTCGTACGCGAGAACCAGCCGGTGCTCACCGTGGTGCACCTGCCGTTGACCGGCGAGACCTACACCGCGCTCACCGGAGCGGGCGCCCGTCTCGACGGCCGGCCCCTGCACGTCTCGCGGACCGCGAACCTCGACCTGAGCATCGTCGCCACCAGCCAGGCCCGACCGGACGAGGACGAGGGGGTCGTACGCCGCGTCGGCGCTTCGATCACCGCGATGCTCTTCGACGCGCTCGTCGTCCGCACCTCCGTGCCCGCGACCCTGCACCTGGTGAACGTGGCAGCGGGCAGGACCGACGTCTTCTGGCAGTTCGCCGGAGCCCGCGCCGACCTGCTCCCCGGGGCGCTCCTCGTCACCGAGGCCGGGGGGCGGATCTCCGACGCCGAGGGCCGTCCCTGGACCCCGCAGAGCAACAGCTTCCTGGCCGCCGCACCCGGCGTCCACGCGGAAGCCGTGTCGACGCTCTCCCGCTGACCCCTGACGAGAACCGAAAGACCAAGAGGAGCGAATCATCATGAACGAGATCGCCGTACTCGGGAACGGCCGCGTCGGCGGCAACCTGGCCACCGCCCTCACCCGAGCAGGACACCGGGTCACCGTGGCGGACCGCACGCAGGGAGCCGCCGCGCACGCCGCCCGCACGGCCCGGGTCGTCATCAACGCCACCCCGGGCGCCGGCTCACTGGAACGTCTCACCGCGCTGCGCGAGGAGCTCCGGGGCAAGATCCTCGTCGACGTGTCCAACGCCACCACCGACGGCCCCGACGGCCTGCCCGGCGACCTGCTCCACCCCGGCTCCAGCCTCGCCGAACAGCTCCAGGAGGCGCTCCCCGAGACCCGCGTCGTCAAGACGCTCAACACCATGCTCTTCCCGGTGATGACCGCGCCCTCCCTCCTCACCCACCCGCCCACCGCGTTCCTCTCCGGCGACGACCCCCAGGCCAAGCGGACCGTCCACGAACTGCTCACCGACCTCGGCTGGCAGAAGGAGTGGATCACCGACCTCGGTGGGATCAGGACCGCCCGCGCCACGGAGGCCGCGGTCCTGTTCGTGCCGCACGTGATCCGCTCCAACGGATTCGCACCGTTCGCGCTCTCCATCGCCCGCTGACCCCGCACGCCCGCGAGCATGGCGAGGGACGGCAACACCGGCACGGCCCACGGCACCGGTTCCGTCCTGGGCCTCTGCGCCCGACCCGACAGTCACGCGGCGCACCGTGTCGCCGAGGAGCTGTACAGCCGAACCATCGGCTCCGCCGACGGGTAAGCCGTCGGGAGTGGTCGTGGCGATGGCACGGCCGTGGCTTTCGATCTGGGAAGGGGACGTCGAGGCCGGCCGATCGGGGGAACGGGAAGCGATCGGCCGCTTTCGCGGAAAACATTTTCCGGTCAGCTCGCCTCTCAGGAAAAGCGCCTTGCGACATGGCAAGTGTTGCCCTGAGACATGGTTTGAGGCGGAAAGGTCAGTCGCATACTTGTCCGCTTCTCGCCCGTGCGTGCGACTGGATGGCGGGCAGGCACCGGCCGGTCGGAAAGCGGCTGTGGCAGCGTGTGCGGCTCCAGTGGCCGATGGGGCTGCTGTGACATCTCTTCCCGTGGGGGGAAGTGCATGGCTTCGCGTGCTTCCGGCGCGCCTTCTCGGCGTGCCCGTATGACGGCAAGACACTCACTGACCGCGGCGATCGCGGTTCTCGCGCTGGGCGCGTCGGCGCTGCCGGCGCTCGCCGCCTCACCCGCGGCCGGTCCGGGCCCCGGCTCGGTCTGGGGCAAGAAGGCGGCGCCTCTGGAGATCCCGCCGGTCAAGGTGGGATCGACCAAGCCCCTGCCCGGCAAGCCCGAGGCGGCGCCGTCGAAGGAAGAGGCGGCCTGGCGGGCGGCACAGAAAGAACGCGCCCGCACCGGCGGCGCCCCGTCGAACGGGGGGCGGGTCACGGCCGGCCCCACGGCAGGCGAGGCCGGAACCCTGGTATGGGTGCCCGAGGGACAGGGCTCGGTGCCCTGGCACCAGATCTCGGACTTCCGCATCACCGACTCCCTCGTCGCGCGGATCAACCTGTCCAACGGCAACCTCATGCTGGCCGCGACCGACTTCGAGGTCGCCGGAGTGGGACAGAAACTGCGCCTGGCACGTACCCACGACTCGCTGCAGGGGCCCTGACGAAGGTCACCGACCGCAACAAGGGCACGATCACGGTCGACCAGCACGACGAGACCGGCGAGCACAAGGGCTTCAGGCTGACCGAGACCCGTTCGGGCCGCTGGATCGACCTGCTCAAGACGTATCCCGACCAGTGGCAGGCCAAGGACCACACCGGCCGGACCGCCGTCTTCGATCTCGACGCCGGCGGCCACCTCTTACGCCTTCGACGCCGATGGAAGGATCACCAAGGTCACGACCCCGGAAGGGCGGGTGACGGTCTTCAGCCACGACGCCCAGAACCGGGTGATCTCCATGCTGCGGGCCACCCGGACCGGCAGCTCCGGACACACCGGCCCCACGTACACCTACGCCTACACCGGCGCTTACCCCTCCGACGCGGGCACGACGACCGTCACCGACCCCGAGCAGAACGCCACGAAGTACGAGCACGACGCGGAGGGCAGGGTCACGAAGGTGACCGACGCGCTCGGCCACTCCCGTTCGAAGACCTTCGACGGGAACAACAACGTGCAGACCGCGACGGACGCGATGGGTGTCGGTGGCAATGTCACCACCTACGGCTGGGACACACGCGACAATCTCACCTCGGCGAAGCTGCCCACCGGAGCCACTGCCGCCGTGGCCGGTTACCAGACGCTCTCGGGCGCGGATCTGCCCGGCTCGATGACGACCGTCGACGGGGAGAAGACGGACTACACCTACGACACCGCCGGCAACACCAAGTCGGTCGCCGTGACCGGCACGGGCGGCGGGACACAGTCCTTCGACGACAACCCCGCCACCGCCACCTGCGGTGGGTTCGAAGGCCAGCGCTGCAAGGTCACGACGAAGATGTCGTCGACCAAGTCGGTCTCCACGTCCTTCACGTACGACGCGAAGGGCAATCTGACCAAGGTCACCCCGCCCGCCCCCCTCGGTGTGACGACGTACGCCTGTGACGACCTGGGGCGGCCCGCCTCCGCCAAGGACGGCCGCGGCGTCACGACCCTCTCCACCTACGACCACCGCGACCGCGTCACCAAGGTCGACACCTCCGGGTACGCCGCCGTCACCTACTCCTACGACGGAGACGGAAACCTCACCCAGCGCTCGGACGGCACCGGCGTCACCGCCTACGCCTTCGACCCGCTGTCCCGCGAGACCGTCCGCACCCTGCAGAACGGCTCGCAGACCCGCCTGACCTATACCCCGGCCGGCAACGTGGACACCTACGAGGACCCGGCGGGCGTCACCGACTACACCTGGAACCGGGTCAACAAACGCCAAGGAGGAGAAGGGCACCACCCTCGACTCGTCCTGGCAGTACTGCTACGACCTGGCCGGCAACCTCACCTCCCAGGGCGTCGACACGGGATTCAATGTGAACCCGGGGGCACCCTGAACTCCATGACCACCGGCGGCAAGACCTACTACTACCTCACCGACGCACTCGGTTCGGTCGTGGCGCTCGCCGACGAGACCGGCACGAAGGTCAACTCGTACTCCTACGGCCCCCGCGGAGTCCAGCGCGCCGGGACCTCCGAACAGGTCCCGCAGCCCTACCAGTTCGCCGGCGGCTATCACGACCCGACGGGCCTCTGCCACTTCGCCGCCCGCTACTACGACCCCAAACATCGGCCGCTTCACCAGCACCGACCCCTCCGGCCAGGAGAAGAACCCGTACCTCCACGCCGAAGGCGACCCCGTCAACCGCATCGACCCGACCGGGCTGGCTTTCTTCGACGCGGTCGGCAAGGGCTTCGACATGTACGACATCGGCAGCATGGCCAAGGACGTGTACGAGGGCAACTACAAGGACGCCCTGGCCACGGGGGTCGGCCTCGGCGGCGGGTGCCGCCGCCGAGGCCGGGTGCGGCGCGGTCGCCGCCGCCGTCAGCGCAGCCACCGCAGGCGTGGGCGGTCTGGCTGTCGGCGCCACCTGCTTCGGCATCGGATACAGGGCGGGCGAACTGGGCGAGAAGGCCGCAAGCAGCGCCCTGAATTAGGCATCGAAACAGGTACACAGCAGCGGGAGGACACCATGTCGTACGGGCAGTTCCTGGCCAAGGGCGCCGGGGAGGGCACTCCGCCCTTCTGGATCATCGCCGTCGTCCTGGTCGTCATCGTCGGGGTGGCGTTCCTGGTGAGCAAGGCCCGCAAGAGGTAGCGCCGCCCGCCGGACACGCAGGACGCGTGGCGCTCCGCCCGGCCGGTTCCGTACCGGCCGGGCGAAGCGTCGCCCGCATGGCACCGTGTCCCATGTGCTGAGGCGGACGAGTCGCTTGCAGCAGCAGATGGCTGCGGCGAGGCCGAGGAAGGCCAGGTGGTTGCGGGGGTTTCCGCGCTGAGCTTCGCCCGCGCGGCCCAGCGGCTCTTCGAGCAGACCTGGGAGCTGCCGCCGCTGAGTGTGCGCAACACGCTGAACGGCCTGCGCCGGCTGCTCGCGCTCGTCGGCTGCACGATCGTGGCCGGCTGCACGCCCTGCTCGACCGGGGCAGGTTCGGCCTGGCGTCGGCGTTCGCGCAGCTGCCACTGACGGTGGCGTTCCTGGTCTGGAGCGGCCGGGTGCTGAGCGCGAAGCGCGTCGCGTGGTCCGATCTGGTCCCGTTCGGCGTGCCGGCGGCCGGATGCACGGCCGTGTACTGGTTCGGGGCGGCGGTGTACCTGCCGCGACTCTTCGACTCCTACGCGACGCGCCACGGCACGGTCGGAGCCGTCTTCGCGCTGACCACCGCGCTGTTCGGGGGGATGCTCACCCTCGTGGGCTGTTGCGCGATCGGGCGGGAGGTGCACGTCGAGCTCGTCAGGATCGCCGGGGACCAGCCGCCGCAGGACGACGGGATCCGCCAGGAGTGGGCCGACGTCGTCGACCAGATGCGGGAGCGCTGGCACACCGTGCGCGAGGAACCGGCCCGCGGCCGCCAGGCCGACGGGGGCGACGCCGACGGCGACCGGCACTGACCGGCGCGCGGTGTCAGCCGGGCGCGCGATGTCCCACGGCGATCCGCGCGACGATCGAGACCACGACGTCGAGCAGGCCGAGGAGAATCAGCCAGACACCGAGGAGCCGGGTGAGCGTCAGGGCGCTGACCACCGGCGAGCTCAGCAGGACCACGCCCGCGGCGACGCCGAGCGCCCCGAGGCCGAAGATCCAGCCGCGGTGGCGGATCGGGCGGTCGACGGCCAGATAGATGGTCACGATGCCCCCGACGAGCCAGTAGAGGCCGACCAGGATCGTGATCACGCCCACCGTCTCCAGCTGGTGACGCAGCACCAGGACACCGGCCAGCACCGCCAGCAGCGCCACCAGCACCTGCAGCGGGCGGCTGGTGTCCCCCGGATCCTGACGCCCGAAGGCGCGGACCAGGCGGACGACCCCCGACAGCAGCAGTTGCAGCCCCATGACGACGGCGACGACCCGAACCGTCGCATGGGGCCAGCTCAGCAGAATGATCCCCGCGATCACGGTGAGCAACCCGCTGACGAGCCACCACACCCAGGACATGGCGAGATCGCCGAGGAACTCCCCCGGATCCCGGGAGGTTCCGGAAGGGGAATCGGCGCGGTCGGACATGGGCAACCCACCTCCACGTCGGCGCGTTCGGGCCCGATCACCCCGCCTGCGCGCCGACTTCCGTCTCTTCAACGTAAGCCCGGAGCTCACCTCTCGCCGCTCGGGACGTCCTCTTCCGCGGCGAGCCGCCGCGCGGGCAGACGGCGGGTGAAGCCGAAGCCGCACAGGGTGATGCCGCCCGCCGCGAGGATCGCGGCCTTCAGCCCGTTGAGCTGCGCGGCGGCGTACGCGTCGACGAGGTGCTGGGCCTGTTCGGGGGGTACCTGCTCCTGCTTCAGCGCGGCGGACACCTGGTCGGTCGGCACGAACTGCACCCCGGCCTCGAGCGCCACGCCGACCTGCTGACGCACCGCCTGGGAGATCCGCGGGTCCGCCTCGATCTGCTTGGTCAGGGCTCCGGCGAGGCCGGCGATCAGAATGGCGCCGATCAGGGCCGTGCCGAGGGCCGAGCCGAACTGTTGGGCCGTGTTCTGCAGGCCGCCCGCCTCGCTGCGCGCCTCCTCCCCCACGCTGGACTGGACGACGTTGCCCAGTTGCGAGGCCAGCAGGCCCATGCCGAGCCCGAGCAGGGCCATGGCGAGAGCAAAGGAGAGGTCGTCGATCACCGGCTTGACGGTGGCGAGCAGCCAGACGACGGCCCCGAGCATGACCAGCAGGCCGCAGCGAACCACCGTCCGGGGCGAAGCGACGCGGGCCAGCGCGGAACCGCTCATGGCGGCGACCAGCATGGTCACCGAGGCCGGAAGCAGCCGCAGGCCGGTCTGGAAGGCGCTGAACCCCTGGACCACCTGGAGGTAGAGCGGGATGACGAAGAACAGGCCCAGCAGGATGGTGCTCTGGATCAGCAGCGTGGACAGCCCGGCCCGCAACGTCGGCACCCGGAACAGCTCCAGGCGGATCAGCGGGTCCGCGCCGCGCGCCTCCCGCCGCCGCTCCCAGCTGACGAACAGGCCGAGCACCACGGCTCCCGCCGCGATGACGAACGGCGTGGCGGAGAACCCGAACACGGTGAACGGCGAGTTCTTCGGCCGCAGCCAGCCCCAGGAACTGCTCTGCAGGATGCCGAGCACGATCCCCGCCAGACCCGCCGCGCACAGCACCGCGCCGACGACGTCGAGCCGCACCCGCCGGGCGGCCTCCGGCGGGGCCTCGATCCAGCGCAGCAGCGCGAGAATCACGACGACCACGACCACCTCGCCCACGAAGACCAGCCGCCAGGTGAGGTAGGTGGTCACCCATCCGCCCAGCAGCGGCCCGACGGCGATGCCGACGCCCGAGAGGCCGCCGATGACCCCGTAGGCCAGCGCCCGGTCCCGTCCTCGGTAGGACCCCGCGACCAGCGCCGCCAGGGCGGGCAGGACGATCGCGGCGCCCAGGCCCTCGATGACCGACCAGCCCAGCGTCAGCACCCACAGCACGGGCGCAGCCGCGGTGATCGCCGAGCCGACCCCGTAGACCACGAGCCCGAGGCCGAAGGCGCGGCGGCGGCCGAGCAGGTCGCCGAGCTTGCCCCCGGTGATCATGAACGCCGCCATCACCAGCGCGTACAGGGCGATCACGGTCTGGATCGCAGTGACGGTGGTGTGGAAGTCCTCCACCAACCGGCTGATGGACACGTTCATCACGGCGGTGTCCAGGACCATCAGAAACTGGGCCGTGCCCAGCACGGCCAGCGCCTTCCACCTTCCCATCGCCTCGGGCTCCCTAGCGCTCGTCTGCCGGACCGGTCGACACCTCGCCTCCATTTCCGCACGGGGGCGAACGTCGCGCATCGCGGCGGTGCCGGAGAACTCGGCAGGCACGACCGGTCGGCCGGCCGGCGCGGCCCGGCCGCGCGGAAAGGCGCAGATGAGCGCATACGCGAGGGACGGGAAGGCCCCGTGGATGTCGTCGCGGATCTCCCAACGGATCCGCAGGCGACGGAAGCGGCACAGCAGTGCGAACGCCCTGTTCGGTGATGCTGCCCGGCATCAGGTGCCGTCAGGTGCGGTACGTCTCCTCGATGGACTCGTGCCCCGTCCACTCCACCACGTCGGTGATCGGGATGCCGTTGCCGAGGGCGTTCGAGGCGAAGCAGTGCCGGAAGCCGTACATCCCGACACCTTCCTCCGGCGGGAGGTCCGCGAAGAGCTTCCTCACCCGGCGCCGTTCCATCAGGAACCGCTCGACCACCATCGGTGTGACCGAGTTCGGCTTCCGCGCTCCCAGGCGCGGGACGATGTGCACGTTGATCGAACCCTCGACGTGCTCCCCCGTGGAGTGGTCCGTCATCCTGCGCTGCCGCGGCCGCCACTGCTTCGCGTACTCCTCGACCGTCGGCCGGCCCGGCGGGCGCCGCCTCCTTCCGACCGTGCCGTTGAACCCCGACACGCCGCCGGCCACGTCCGCACCCGTGCGCGTGCGCGATCGGGCGTCGATAATCTCTCCGTGCTGCGCACATGCAGAACACGTCCCCCTGACCCTCGGCTGATTTATCGTCAGGAAAGTCGGCGTCGACGCGGCGCCAGTACCGCTCAGGACCGTCCCTCCAGACCGTGAACCGCCACGATCCATCACTCGCCCTACCCGCCCTGACCTGCAAAGACCCTATCCAGCAGCGTGCCTGCCAGTCTCACCAGGAGGTATCCGTGAGGATGCTGATCAACGTTCCCGAGACCGTCGTCGCCGACGCTCTGCGGGGGATGGCCGCGGCGCATCCCGAGCTGACCGTGGACGTGGAGCGGCGCGTGGTGGTGCGGCGGGACGCGCCCGTGGCGGGGCAGGTGGCGCTGGTGTCCGGCGGGGGGTCCGGGCACGAGCCGCTGCACGGGGGTTTCGTGGGTCCCGGCATGCTGGCGGCCGCGTGTCCCGGCGAGGTGTTCACCTCGCCCGTGCCCGATCAGATGGTGCGGGCCGCCGCCGCGGTCGACAGCGGCGCCGGGGTGCTGTTCGTCGTCAAGAACTACACCGGTGACGTGCTGAACTTCGAGATGGCCGCGGAGCTCGCCGAGGACGAGGGGATCCAGGTCGCCAAGGTCCTCGTCGACGACGACGTGGCGGTGACGGACAGTCTGTACACGGCGGGCCGGCGCGGCACCGGCGGCACGCTGTTCGTGGAGAAGATCGCGGGCGCCGCCGCCGAGGAGGGCGCCCCGCTGGAGCGGGTGGAGGCGATCGCCCGCCGGGTGAACGAGCGGTGCCGGTCCTTCGGGGTGGCCCTGAGCGCCTGCACGACCCCCGCCAAGGGCAGCCCGACCTTCGACCTCCCGGAGGGGGAGCTGGAGTTGGGGATCGGCATCCACGGCGAGCCCGGCCGGGAGCGGCGGCCCATGATGACCTCGCGGGAGATCGCGGACTTCGCCGTCGACGCCGTCGTGGAGGACCTGAGTCCGTCCGGGCCGGTCATCGTCCTGGTGAACGGGATGGGCGGGACGCCGCTCCTGGAGCTGTACGGGTTCAACGCCGAGGTCCAGCGGGTGCTCGCCGAGCGGAAGGTGCCGGTGGCCCGGACCCTGGTCGGGAACTACGTGACCTCGCTCGACATGGCGGGGTGCTCGGTGACCCTGTGCGAGGTCGACGAGGAGCTGCTGCGCCTGTGGGACGCGCCGGTGCGGACGCCCGCGCTGCGCTGGGGCCGGTGAGACGCGGGACGGGAAGGGGGAACGGGATGACGGAGACCTTCGGCGCCGGGTTCCTGGTGCGCTGGCTGGCCGCGGTGGCCGGGGACGTCGACCGGGAGGCGGACCGGCTCACCGAGCTGGACTCGGCCATCGGCGACGCCGATCACGGCGCCAATCTCAGGCGGGGGTTCGCCGCCGTGACGGAGACGCTGGCGAAGGAGCCGCCCGCGAGCCCGGGTGCGGTGCTCACCGCCGCCGGACGGCAGCTCATCTCCACCGTCGGCGGCGCTTCGGGACCGCTGTACGGGACGCTGCTGCGGCGTGCCGGGAAGTCCCTGGGCGAGGACGGAGAGGTCACCCGGGAGCGGTTGGCGGAGGCGCTCGGCGCCGGTGTGGCCGCCGTGTCGCAGCTGGGCGGTGCCCAGGTGGGCGACAAGACGATGCTGGACGCGCTCGTCCCGGGCGTGGAAGGGCTGCGGAACTCGTACGAGGCGGCCCGCGCCGCCGCCGAGGAGGGCGCCCTCTCGACCGTGCCCCTCCGGGCGCGCAAGGGCAGGGCCAGTTACCTCGGGGAGCGGTCGGTCGGGCACCAGGATCCGGGGGCGACGTCGTCGGCGCTGCTCTTCGCCGCCCTCGCTGCCACCGCGCGGGCGGAGGGGGCACGATGAGCCCGGAGGGCCCGGCGCCCGTCGGCATCGTGCTCGTCTCGCACAGCGCGGCGGTCGCGACGGCCGTCGCCGAGCTGGCCCGTGGCCTCGCGGGCGGCGGCGACCTCGCGCCGGTCCTGCCCGCGGGCGGGACCCCGGACGGTGGCCTCGGGACGAGTTCCGAGCTGATCCGCACGGCGGCCGAGGCCGTCGACCGGGGCGCCGGGGTCGCGCTCCTCGTCGACCTGGGCAGCGCGGTCCTCACCGTGAAGGCGCTGCTCGCCGAGGGCGACGAACTGCCCGGGGGCTCCCGTCTGGTGGACGCGCCGTTCGTCGAGGGCGCGGTCGCCGCGCTGGTGACGGCGAGCGCCGGCGGGGATCTCGACGCGGTGGCGGCGGCGGCCTCGGAGGCGTACGCCTACCGCAAGCAGTGAGCGCGGGGCCGAGTGCGCCGGGTGACCGGGAGGACGCGCCGCGTGGTGGCCGTGTTGTGATCCAGCAGGTCAACACACTAATGTCGCAGGGCCTTGGTGTACGGGAAACCGGTGCGGTACCGGTGCGGCCCTCGCCACTGTGATCGGGAGGTCCGGCTCCACCCCCGGGGGAACACCTCGGGGAAGCCACTGGACCGTCGTGGGAGACCGCGACGGTGTGGGAAGGCGGAGTCGGGCCGTATGACCGTCAGCCAGGAGACCGGCCAGGGTGCGCTGTCCATCCACGAGGTGCTGGAGAGGGTCTCCCGATCATGCATATAGCCGAGGGGTATCTGCCCCCTGTGCACGCCGCCGCCTGGGGCGTCGCGGCCGCTCCGTTCGTCGTCCACGGAGTGCGCGCGCTGACCCGCGAGGTGCGCTCGAACCCCGAATCCACCCTGCTGCTCGGCGCCTCCGGCGCCTTCACCTTCGTCCTGTCGGCACTCAAGTTGCCTTCGGTCACCGGCAGTTGTTCGCACCCGACCGGTACGGGCCTGGGCGCGATCCTGTTCCGGCCGCCGATCGTGGCGGTCCTCGGAACGATCACCCTGCTCTTCCAGGCCCTGCTGCTCGCGCACGGCGGGCTGACGACGCTCGGCGCGAACGCCTTCTCCATGGCGATCGTCGGGCCGTGGGCGGGGTACGGGACGTACCAGCTGCTCCGGCGGTTCGGCACGCCCCTGATGGTGGCCGTCTTCTTCGGCGCGTTCGTCGCCGACCTGTCCACGTACTGCGTCACCAGCGTGCAGCTGGCCCTGGCGTTCCCCGACCCCGGCAGCGGTGTGCCCGGCGCGCTGGCCAAGTTCGGCGGGATCTTCGCCGTGACCCAGATTCCGCTGGCGGTGAGCGAGGGCCTGCTCACGGTGCTCGTGATGCGGCTGCTCACGCAGTCCAGCAAGGGCGAGCTGACCCGGCTCGGCGTCCTCGGCCCGGCACGGACCGAACGGCGCGAGGAGGCGGTCGCGCGATGAGCCGGAACGCGAGGATCAACACCCTGCTGCTGCTCGTCGTCGCCGCGCTCGCGGTCCTGCCGCTCGCGCTGGGCCTCGGCGACCACAAGGAGCAGCCGTTCGCCGGGGCGGACGGGGAGGCGGAGACCG
Source organism: Streptomyces sp. NPDC107498 (assembly GCF_055582805.1). NCBI lineage: Bacteria > Bacillati > Actinomycetota > Actinomycetes > Kitasatosporales > Streptomycetaceae > Streptomyces > Streptomyces sp. NPDC107498. The sequence goes on from NZ_JBVJPE010000010.1 coordinate 208,839, forward strand.
CGATCACCGAGCTCCAGCCGGACTACGAGCCGTGGTTCAGCCCGCTGTACGAGCCGCCGTCCGGCGAGATCGAGTCGGCGCTCTTCGCCCTCCAGGCGGCGATCGGCGCCGGTGTCCTGGCGTACTACTTCGGCCTGCGGCGCGGTCGCCGCCAGGGCGCGGCCCGCGCCGCGTCCGAGGCCGAGGCCGCCGGCCCGGTCGAGGCCGCCGACCGGGCCGGGAGCACCGTCGGGACCGGGAGCGCCGTCGGAGCCGGGAGCCTGGCCCGCGCCGACGCCCGGGCGGGCGGGGCCGACGGCCCCGCCGGCAGCGGCGGGACGACCCCGGGCGCCACGAGCGCCGGGACGCCGTCCGGCACCACGAGCGCCGCCGCGGGCTCCGGTACCGCGGACCCGGAGACGGTCGCGGGTACCGCGAGCCCGGGAGCGGGCGTCGGAACCGCAGACCACGGAACCGCGGGTGCGGGAGCAAGGACCGGAACCGCGGGCTCCGGTACCCCGGGGCCGGAAGCAGGCCGCGGAACCCCGGGCCCCGGGGCGGCCCCCGCCGCCCGTGCTTCGGGTGCGGGTCCGTCGGGTGCCGAGGACGCGGGCGCGTAGCGCCGATGCTGCCGATCGACGCGGCGGCGCACAGCAGTCGCTGGCGCCGCCGCCATCCCGTGGAGAAGGCCGTCCTCGGCTTCGGTCTGACGCTGTGCGCGGTGTGTCTGCCGCCGTGGCCGGGCGCCCCGCTCGTGGCGGCGGCCACGCTCGCGGTGCTGCTCGGTCCGGCCGGCGTGCCGGGCCGTCAGCTGTGGCGGGCGTTCCGCATCCCGCTCGGCTTCTGTGTGACGGGGGCGGTTCCGCTGCTCTTCGAGGTGGGCGGCGCGCGCGGGCTCGTGGCGCTCGCGCCCGACGGTCCCGCGCACGCGGGCGAGCTGCTGCTGCGGACCGCCTCGGCCTCGCTGGGGGTGCTGCTCTTCGCCTTCACCACGCCGGTGTCCGACGTGCTGCCCCGGCTCGTCCGGGCGGGCGTCCCGGCGCCCGTGGTGGACGTGGCGCTCGTGATGTACCGGATCATCTTCCTGCTGCTCGACTCGCTGACGAAGATCCGGCAGGCCCAGGCGGCCCGGCTCGGGCACACCACCCGGGCCGCGACCTGGCGTTCGCTCGCCGGGCTCGGCGCGACGACGTTCGTGCGGGCCTTCGACCGGGCGCAGCGCCTGCAGTCCGGGCTCGCCGGGCGCGGTTACGACGGGACGCTGCGGGCCCTGGTGCCGGCCTGCGCGGTCTCCCGGCGGTTCCTCGCGGCGACGGGCGTGCTCCTCACGGGGCTCGTCGCCCTCACCCTCGTACTGGAAAGGTCCCTTCCGTGACGTCTCCGAGGCCGACGAACCCCGTCGTGGAGCTGGTGAAGGCGGGTTTCGCCTACGAGGACGGGCCAGCGGTCCTTTCGGGGGTGGACTTCGCGGTGGCGGAGGGGCGCGCGATCGCGCTCCTCGGCCGCAACGGCAGCGGCAAGACGACGCTGCTGCGGCTCCTCAGCGGGGGGCTGCGGTGCGGGAGCGGGGCGCTGCTCCTGGACGGGGCCGAGGTGGCGTACGACCGGAAGGGGCTGACCCGGCTGCGGACCACCGTGCAGCTGGTCGTGCAGGATCCGGACGACCAGCTGTTCGCGGCCTCGGTCGGCCAGGACGTGTCGTTCGGTCCGACGAACCTGGGGCTGCCGGAGGAGGAGGTGCGGCTCCGGGTGCGGGAGGCCCTGGAGGCACTGGACATCGTGGCCCTGGAGGACCGGCCGACGCATCTGCTGTCGTACGGGCAGCGGAAGCGGGCCGCGATCGCGGGCGCCGTGGCGATGCGGCCCCGGGTGCTGATCATGGACGAGCCGACGGCCGGGCTCGACCCGCACGGGCAGGAGCGGCTGCTCGACGCCCTCGCGCGGCTGCGGGAGGCGGGGACGACGGTGGTGATGGCGACGCACGACGTGGATCTGGCCCTGCGCTGGGCCGACGAGGCGGCGGTGCTCTCCCCCGCCGGTCTGCGCACCGGTCCGGTCGCCGCGCTCCTCGCGGACGACGACCTGCTGGCCGCGGCCCGGCTGCGCCGGCCCTGGGGCACGTCGGTGGCCCGTGTCCTGCGGGCCCACGGCCTGCTGGGCGCGGACGCGGGGGAGCCCCGGACGCCGGAGGACCTGGACGCGTGGCTCGCGGCCGGGGTGGCCGGGCCCCGCCGTTCCTCCTGAGGCGCCCGCCCGGGTCTTCGCCACCGAGTAGTGGACATCACTCCCGGATTCTTCTGCAACTAGTTGCAGAAGGCGTGCGGGGTCGCCTAGAACTGGGGTCGACGACCCCTGCGCGAGGAGGCGCCCCCCATGACCCCGTACCCGCACCTGCTGAGCCCGCTCGACCTCGGGTTCACCACCCTGCCCAACCGGGTGATCATGGGGTCGATGCACGTCGGCCTGGAGGAGACCGAGCACGGCTTCGAGCGCATGGCCGCCTTCTACGCCGAGCGCGCCCGGGGCGGCGTGGGGCTCATCGTCACCGGCGGCATCGCGCCCAACGAGGCCGGCCGCCCCTGGGACGGCGGGGCCAAGCTGACCACCGCCGAGGAGGTCGCCGAGCACCGGCTGATCACCGACGCCGTGCACGCCGAGGGCGGCCGGATCGCGATGCAGATCCTGCACTTCGGCCGCTACGCCTACCACGCCGGGCTCGTCGGCCCCAGCCCGATCAAGGCGCCCATCAGCCCCTTCGTGCCGAACGAGCTGACCGACGCCGAGGTCGAGCAGACCGTCGAGGACTACGCGCGCTGCGCCGAGCTGGCCAAGGAGGCCGGGTACGACGGCGTCGAGGTGATGGGCTCCGAGGGCTACCTCGTCAACGAGTTCATCGCCGCCGCCACCAACCGGCGCACCGACCGCTGGGGCGGCTCGTACGAGAACCGGGTCCGCTTCCCGCTGGAGATCGTCCGCCGGATCCGCGAGCGCGTCGGCGAGGACTTCATCCTCGTCTACCGCCTCTCCATGCTGGACCTCGTCCCCGGCGGCTCCACCCTGGAGGAGGTCGTCCGGCTCGCCGAGGAGATCGAGGCCGCGGGCGCGACCATCATCAACACCGGCATCGGCTGGCACGAGGCGCGCATCCCCACCATCGCCACCTCCGTGCCGCGCGGCGCCTACACCTGGGTGACGAAGAAGCTGATGGGCGCGGTCTCCGTGCCGCTCGTCACCTCCAACCGCATCAACACCCCCGAGGTCGCAGAGGAGATCCTCGCCGACGGCCGCGCCGACCTGGTCTCGATGGCCCGGCCGTTCCTCGCCGACCCCGCCTTCGTCGCCAAGGCGACGGCCGGCCGCGCCGACACCATCAACACCTGCATCGGCTGCAACCAGGCCTGCCTGGACCACACCTTCAACCTGAAGATCACCTCCTGCCTGGTCAACCCGCGCGCCTGCCACGAGACCGAGCTGGTCCTCTCCCCCACCCGCCTCGCCAAGCGCGTCGCGGTCGTCGGCGCGGGCCCGGCCGGGCTCTCCTGCGCGGTGGCGGCGGCCGGGCGCGGCCACTCCGTCACCCTCTTCGACGGGGCCGCCGAGATCGGCGGCCAGCTGAACGTCGCCAAGCGGGTGCCGGGCAAGGAGGAGTTCGACGAGACGCTGCGGTACTTCCGCGTCCAGCTCGCCGAGCACGGCATCGACGTCCGCCTGAACACGTACGTGTCGGCGGCCGACCTGGAGGGGTACGACGAGGTCGTCGTCGCCACCGGCGTCACCCCCCGCACGCCCGGCATCGCGGGTGAGGACCACCCGAGCGTCCTCAGCTACCTCGACGTGCTGCGGGACGGCGCCCCGGTCGGCGAGCGGGTCGCGATCATCGGCGCCGGCGGCATCGGCTTCGACGTCGCCGAGTTCCTCACGGACGGCGGCGAGGGCGCGAGCCGGGACCCCGAGACGTACTTCCGGCAGTGGGGCGTCGACACCTCCTACGAGAACCGGGGCGGACTGCGCGCGCCCGAGCGGAACGCGCCGCCGCGCCAGGTGCACCTGCTCCAGCGCAAGACCACCAAGGTCGGCGCCGGCCTCGGCAAGACGACCGGCTGGATCCACCGCACCGAGCTCAAGCACCGCGGGGTCACCATGGTGGCGGGCGTCTCCTACGAGCGGATCGACGACGCCGGCCTGCACGTCACGATCGACGGCGAGGCACAGGTCCTGCCCGTCGACACGGTCGTGCTCTGCGCGGGGCAGGAGCCGCGCCGCGACCTGTACGAGGAGCTGGTCGCCGCGGGCCGCCCGGCGCACCTCATCGGCGGCGCGGACGTCGCCGCCGAGCTGGACGCGAAGCGGGCCATCGACCAGGGCACCCGGCTCGCCGCCGCCCTGTGACGGCCGCTCCGTGATCACCGCGGCCGGCCGAACCTAGGATGCGAGCATGTCCCTCCCGCACGCGATTCTCACCGCGCTGCTCGAAAAGCCGTCCTCCGGCCTCGAACTGACGCGCCGCTTCGACAAGTCGATCGGCTACTTCTGGTCGGCCACGCACCAGCAGATCTACCGCGAGCTCGGGAAACTGGAGCAGGCGGGGCACATCCGCGCCCTGCCCGCTCCGGTGCCCGCGCGGGGGCAGAGGAAGGAGTACGAGGTGCTGCCCGCCGGGCGGGCGGAACTGAGCGACTGGGTCGCGCGGTCCGAGGACCCGAAGCCGTTCCGGTCCGCCCTGCTGCTGCGGATGCGGGCCGCGGCGATGGTCGGGGCGGCGGGCCTCCGGGCCGAGCTGGAGCGCCACCTCGCCCTGCACCAGGAGCAGTTGGACGAGTACCTCGCGATCGAGGCGCGGGACTTCCCGGCGGAGCGCCGCCGCACCGAACCGGACCGGCTGCGCCACGTCGTCCTGCGGGGCGGGGTGGACCTGGAGCGGTTCTGGGTGGAATGGCTGACGAACGCGCTGGCGGAGCTGGGACCGGAGGAGTAGGCCGCGCCCGGCGGGGCGGCGCCTCCCCGCCACCTCCGTGTGGGCGCGCGACGGCGCCCGTCCCGACGTGGATACTGGTCGGTTGTACTTCCACGACGCGAAGGGGCGGGTATGGCCGACGACTTGGGACACCGCGCGACACGACACGCGGTGGTCATCGGGGGAAGTCTCGCTGGACTGCTTGCCGCCCGGGTGCTCGCCGAGCACGCCGAGAAGGTGACGGTCGTCGAGCGCGACCGCTACCCGGAGGGACCCGAAGCCCGGCCGGGCGTCCCGCAGGGCCGACACCTGCACGTGCTCATCGCGGGCGGGCAGGACGCGTACGACGAACTGCTCCCGGGGTTCGTCGAGGAGCTGCGGGAGCTCGGCGCGCCCAAGGTGGGCATCCCGGAGGACATGGTCCAGTGGCAGAACGGCAGGTGGTTCCGCCGCAGCAGCGCGACCGCGCACTTCTACACCGGTCCGCGCCCCCAGCTGGAGTGGCTGGTGCGGCAGCGGGTCCTCGCCGACCCCCGGATCGAACTGGTCGAGGGCACCGAGACGGTGGGGCTGACCGGCGACTCCTCGCGCGTCCGGGGCGTCCGGCTGCGCGAGCGCGGCGCGGGGGCCGACAAGGAGCCCCGCGTCCTGGCGGCCGATCTGGTGGTGGACGCCTCCGGGCGGTCCACGAAGGCCCCGGACTGGCTCGCGGCGATCGGCGCGGAGGCCCCGCACGAGGAGACCCTCGACACGGGCCTCGCCTACGCCACCCGCGTCTACCGCGCCCCGGCCGGGGGCCCGGAGTCCGACGCGCTCGGCTACTACATCGTGCCCAACCCCGCCCAGGTGTACGCCGGTGTCGTGCTGCCCCTCGGCGACGGACGGCACCTGGTCACCCTCTCCGGGCTGCGCGGCGACGAACCGCCCACCGAGGAGGGCGCGTTCGAGGAGTACGCCAAGCGGCTGCCGCACCCGGTGGTCAGCGACTGGCTGGCCCGGGCGGAGCCCGAGTCCCCGGTCCACGGCTTCCGCAGGACCGCCAACATCCGGCGCTGGTACGACCGTCCGGGCCGCCGTCCGGCCGGTTTTCTCGCCACCGGCGACGCCTTGTGCGCCTTCAACCCGATCTACGGGCAGGGCATGGCCGTCGCCGCGCTCACGGCGCTCGCGCTGCGGCGGGCGCTGTCCGACCCCAAGCGCACCCCGACCACCCTCCAGGTGCAGCGGGCCCTGCTCGACGCCTCGAAGCAGGCCTGGGACATCTCGACGGGCGCCGACAAGAAGATGCCCGGCGCCACCGGTGACGCGGCGCGGCCCGGCCCGCTGGACAAGGCGGTCGGCTGGTACCTGAGCCGGGTGCAGGAGCGTGCGGCGGGCGACCCGGTCGTCGGTGCGGCCTTCCGCAGGGCGATCGGCCTCACCGCCCCGACGACGGTCCTGTTCGCCCCCGCCGTGGCACGGGCGGTGCTCTTCGGCCCGGTCCACGGAACACCGGCCGAACCGCCGCTGCGCCGTACGGGCGGCTAGCGGAACGGGGGGCGGCGGTGGCGGACCCGGCACCGCCGCCCCTCGGCCCGGCTCGTCCCGGCTCGACTCACGTGCCGATCTCGAACGCGGGCGGCCGGAGGCCCGCGAGACAGCTGGTGTCCGGTGCGGTCGGGCGGTCGAAGAAGGAGACGGTCATCGTCTGCGCGCACGTCGAGTCGGCGAAGACCACGTGGGCGACGTAGGGCACCGTGACGACGGTGGACCGGCTCAGCGTGCGGCCGACGTAGGCTCCGTTGCTCGGCGCGGTCTGGGCGTCGAAGCCGCCGGACAGGACGAGGGTCGGGATGTCGCTGTACGTCCTGCTCCTGACCGAGGGGTCCGCAGGGGGGACGTCCCAGGCACGGCAGTCGTCGTGGAGCCAGGCGAGCTGCGGGGCGTTGGCGAGGAGCGAGCGGGGGAACGACGGGAACGCGCGCCGCCCTCCCCGGATGATGTCCTCCTGGCTCTCGTACGGGGTCCACTCCCTGCAGAAGACGCCGTAGACGAGCCCGTGGGAGATCCGCCCCAGGGCCGCCGGGCTGTACTTGCCGCCCGCCAGCTGCGCGGCGATCCGCCGCGGGTTCCCGTGGGCCAGTTCGTCGATGGAGCGGGGCACGCCCTCCGCCAGGTGGGAGGCGGAGGTCAGCCAGTTCACCAGGGTTCCGCCGTCGATCACGACCTTCACCGGCGCCGGCTGACCGGGCACCGGGACGGTGGTGGAGACCGGCCGGGCTTCGAGGGCGACGACGAGGCGCTCGAAGGTGGTCTTCAGGTGCGGATAGCGGGTGTTGCAGGCGGGCTGCTCCGCGCACGCCTCGAAGATGCCGTCGAAGCCCTCTCGCGCGGCCTTCCAGGTCACGGCCCCGCCGGCCAGGGACGGCGGCAGGATGCCGTCGATGCCGACCGATCGGATGCCCTCCGGGTGCAGCCGCATGTACTGGAGCGCCAGATCGGTGCCGTACGAGATGCCGAACACGTTCCACCGCGGGACACCGAGCGCCTTGCGCAGGTCCGCGTAGTCGGCGGCGCTCTCCGTGTCGTCGTAGGCGCTGGGGTCGGCCCTGCGCGCCACCACCCGGTCACGGCACTCCCGCGTCTCGCGGACGTGCAGGCGTCCGGTGGACGGGGCGTCGGAGACGAGGCCGAGGGCGCGCGCGTTGAACCGGTCGATGGTGAGGCAGGTGAGCTCCGGGTCGGCCGAGTAGGTGCCCCGCTGGGACATGAAGATCAGGTCCCGGTCGCGGTTCAGGCCGCCGTCGAGCGCCATCGGGATCTCGGAGACCGCGTCGTCGCCGGGGCCGCCCGCGAGCCACACGATCGGGTCGCCGGCGTGCCTTTTCGTGGCCGCCGGGACGATCGCCACGGCGAGGGTGATCCTGCGCCCCCGGCCCTTGTCGTGCCCGTGGCGCTTCTCGGGGACGGTGAGCGTTCCGCAGTGGGCGTCCTTCAGGGCGGGGATCGGGTCCGCCGTCCTCGGGCAGGGCCCCGGGACGAAGCGGGCGTGACCCGCCGTCCGGGCGACGGTGCCGAGCGGCGCGGCCGGGCCGGACTCGGCGTGGGCGGGTGCCGTGACGAGGCCGGCGGCGAGGACGCCTGCGGTCGCCCCGGCGAGCACGGCCGGGAGCCGTAGCGCGGTGCGCCGGCGGTGGGGTGGTCGAAGGGACGTCATGGGGTCTCCGTGTCAGGGGGTGACGGTGAACGGTCGGGGCCGGAGTCCTGCCACGCAGCCGGTGTCGGGCGCGGTCGGACGGGCGAGGAAGGAGGCGAGGACGCTCGCCGCGCAGGGTGACCGGGGCACCACCCAGTGGCCGACGCCGGGGATCCGTACGGAGGTCGAGCCGGGCAGCGTGGCGGCCGCGACGTGCGCCCAGCTCGCGCCGGTCTTCAGGTCGAAGGTTCCGGAGAGGAGGAGCGTCGGGATCCTGCTGAAGGTGGCCACCCGCTGGATCGCGGTGCGGTCGGGGACGTTCCACGCCCGGCACACGTCGTACTCGAAGGGCAGCTGCGGCGGCTGCGCCAGGACCGAGTCCGGCCAGCCGGGGAAGTTCCGGCGCCCTGCCTCCAGCACGTCGTGCTCCGAGTAGCCGGGGGCCCATTCGGCGCAGGCCACCGACTGCGTCAGGCCGTGGGCGAACGCGCCGATGGCGGTCCCCACGTCGACGGCACGGGCCCGTGCGAAGCGCTCGGGGTTGCCGCGGGCGAGTTCGTCGAGTGCGGCGGGGACGTCGACGGCCTTGACGGTGTTGGCGACCAGGATGTTGACCAGCGCGCCCCCGTCGAGGTCGACCTTCACGGGGTTCCCGCCCCCCGGCGGCTGCGCCGTCAGCGTGAGGGGGTGCGCCTCCAGGCGGCGGACCTGCTGGTCGAGCGTGCGCCGGAGGTGCGGGTAGCGGCTCTTGCAGCGCGGCTGGGCCTCGCACGCCGCGAAGATCTCGCCGATCCCCTCGGCGGCGCTGTCCCAGGTCCAGGGCAGGTTCACCGCCTTGGGGGGCGCGAGCGAGTCGATCGCCACCGAGCGGATCCCCTGGGGGTGCAGACGCATGTAGGTGAGGGCGAGGTCGGTGCCGTACGAGTATCCGTAGACGTTCCACCGGTCGATGCCCAGCGCCTTGCGCAGGTCGGCGAAGTCCGCCGCGTTCTCGGTGGTGTTGTAGGAGCTCAGCCGGATCCCGTCTGCCGTGAGCCGGTCCCGGCACTCCTTGACCGCGCGCACCAGTCGCCGACCGGTCGAGGGCGCGTCGTAGCGCAGCCCCACGGCCTTCACGCCGAAGCGGTCGACCTCCGGGCAGGCGAGGTTCGGCTGCGAGTACCGCGCGCCGCGCTGGGCCATGACGATCAGGTCGTTGTTCCGGTTCACCCCGGAGCCGATGAGGAAGGGGATGCTGTCGAAGGCGTCACCGCCGGGTCCCCCTTCCATGAAGACGACCGGCTCGGCGGCCGGCCGGGTGGAGGTGGCCGGGATGATCGCGACGGCCAGCCGGACGGTCCGGCTCCGGCCGTGGTGGGAGCGGTTCTCGGGCACCTCCAGGAAACCGCACCGGCCGGGGACCGGATCGGGCGTCTGCGGGCAGGCGGCGGGCACGAACCGCGCGGGGCCTCCGGGACGGGGCCCCTGGACGGGTGGTGACACCGGGTGGTCCGGTGTCGAACCGCGCCCCGTCCCAGGGGTGTTCGCCGCGGTCGGACCCGCAGCGCCCAGAAGGGTGAGTCCGGCCGCCGCGAGCGCGAGACCGGTGCGCGCGCCCCGGGAGCGCCGTCGGCCGTACGGGCGCCGGGCACGCGCTCGTACGGTGTCCTGTTCCGTCATGTGATCGGGTCTCCCTGTGGACCACGGTCGTCCCGACCGGGGCGACACCGCGTGGCTCGGCCCGCCACGGCGTGGTCCGGGCGGGCACTGCGCTCATCAGCCTGCGGTCGTGGTGGGGGGCCCACCACTCGTGGACTCCACTCGGAGCAGTTCAGGCACCCGGGGCCGCCGCCACCATGCCCGCGGCGATGGCCGCGCCGAGGGCCGCGTAGTCGTCGGCGTTCTGCCGGGCGTAGGCGAGCGCGAAGTCGGCCACGGCCCGGTCGAAGGCGTCCGAGCCCCCGAGGTAGGCGGCGATGGCGATGCGGTCGCCCGAGCGGGCGTGGGCGCGGGCCAGGGCCCGGCCGCAGAGCCGGGCGTAGTCCCGCAGGGCGGCCGGGGACATGGTCTCCACCTCGGCGGAGCCCTTCATGTCGCGCAGCTGGCGCCAGTAGAAGTGGCGCTGCTCGGGTCCGGTCATCCAGCCGAGGAAGATGTCGCTCGCGGCCTGGGTCAGCCGCTGGCCGCAGACGACCCGGCGGCCCTGGTGGGGGTAGGCGGTCGGCGCCAGGTACGGCTCCAGGACGGAGCGGCCGGCCTCCTTGACCTGGAGGATGAGCGGATCGGTGTCGTCACGCCCTTCGAGGAGGAGGACGAAGCAGCGGGTGCCGACGCTGCCGACTCCGACGACCTTGCGGGCCGCGTCGAGGAAGCGGTAGCGGTCGAGGAGGACGCGGCGCTCCTCGGCGAGGGAGCTGCGGTAGTCGCTGAAGACCTTGCCGAGGGTGACCCGGTCGACGTCCGTGGCCCGTTCGAGCAGCGGCGGGTCGTTCACGAGGTGCCGGTTCCCGGTCTCGTCGGTCTCGGTGAGCCCGGCGAGGGCCTGGAGGCTGGTGCGGCGGCGGGCCCGTTCGAGCCGGCGGACGAGGCGGGGACGCTCGGCGGCGCGGACGAGGGACAGCAGGTCGTCGGCGGCGATCCGCTCGTACCAGACGGCGAGTTCCCCGAGTCCGGCGAGGCGGCGCATGTGGGTGCGGTACGACTCGACGGCGACGAGCGCGGCGCGGTGGGCCTTGGGCTTGGCGCTGCCGTTCTGGAGGGCGGCGACGGCGACGCTGGCGGCGAGCCTCTTCACGTCCCACTCGAAGGGGCCGGGGAGGGTCTCGTCGAAGTCGTTCACGTCGAAGAGGAGCGTCCGTTCGGGTGAGGCGTACACCCCGAAGTTGAGGAGGTGGGCGTCGCCGCACAGCTGGACGGTGAGCCCGGTGTGGGGGGCGGCGCCGAGGTCGGCGGCCATGACGGCGGCGGCGCCGCGCAGGAAGGCGAAGGGGGAGACCGCCATCCTGCCGTAGCGGAGGGGGACGAGGTCGGGGAGCCGGTCCAGGGCCTGGCGCTCCAGGACGTCCAGCGGATCCGGGCGCTGTGAGCTGGGTATCCAGCGGCCGTGGGAGGCGCGCGGGACGTGTTTGCGGGCCGCCCTGCCCCGCGCGGCGCGCTCCGACGGTGTCGTCATCCGGCCTCACCCGCCTTCTCCCGCCGCCGGGCGACCGGCCTGTCGCCTGGAACCTCATTACAAGGCGCCTCGCTCGTTTCGGCCACTCTGCCGGACCGGCCTGGCCAAATGGTTTAGACCAATGATAGGAATTGATCACCCAAACGGCCCATGCCGTCACGCTGAGCAAAGAGAGGGTTGATCATGGTCGAGCCCGATTCCGGGGCGTCGGAGACGCCGCTCTACCTCCGGGTCGCCGCCGCCCTGCGCGAGGACCTCGCCCGGCGGCGCATATCCCCCGGCAGCCGGCTCCCGTCGGAGCGAACGCTGTCCCAGCGCTACCGCGTCAACCGGCAGACCGTCCGCAGCGCGCTGCAACTCCTCAGGGACGAAAGGCTCGTGGTCACCGACCGGCGCGGCACCTTCGCCGCCGTCGACGGGACCGGGCCCGGGCCGGCCGCCCCCGTCGTCGCGGCCCGTCGGCCGACCTTCCCCGGCGGACCGCGGGCGGCCGAGGCACTCGTCCGGGCCTCGCTCACCTGGGAGCCGCCGCCCACCCCCCTGGCCTCACGGCTCCTGCTCACCCCCGGGGAACCGACCCTCGTCCACCGGCACACCGTCCTCGGACCCCACGGGTCGGCGCTCCAGCGGGCCGTGTCGTGGTTCTCCCGGCCGGCCCTCGCCGAAATCCCCCAGCTCTCCCGGTACCGCCGGGACAGGGACTGCCGCCAGCAGCCCGACCTGCGCCTCCTCTACCACTGGATGCACCAGGCGGGGCTGCGGATCACCCACCGCGAGTCGGTCGGCGTCCCGCCCGGGCCGGCCACGACGACGGTCGGCGGCGCCGCCCGGCTGCTCGTCCACCGGGTCGTCAGCGACCAGCACGGACACGCCCTGGAGATCACGGACATCGACTTCTCGGCCCGGTCGGCCCCCTGGACCTACGAGTTCAGCGCCTGACCCGGGAAGTGCCCTGCCCGTCAGGCCGGTCCACGGCACGTGAAGGGGCGTGTCCGATCCGATCGGACACGCCCCGGGGGCCGGGCTCCGTCGTCAGACGATGCCCTCGGCGATCTCGGCCTCCTCGCGGGCGGTTCCGTACGCGGTCGGCGTGCCGTACGAGCGGCGGGCGACGTACCACCAGACGCTGGCGAGGACGAGGACGACGGCGAGCGCGATCGCGGCGTAGTTCATGGTGTCGACGTTCACCGGGGACTTCTGCGGCAGGCAGAAGAGGACGGTCACGAACGCCACCCAGACGACGGCGATCCAGCCGATGGGCCTGCTCCATCGACCGAGGCTCCACGGGCCGGGGACGAAGCGCTTTCCGGCGCGCAGCCGCAGGTAGATGGGGATGGCGTACGCGGGGGTGATGCCGATGACGTTGATCGCGGTGACGGCGCCGTAGGCCGTGGCCGAGTACAGCGAGGGGACGGCGAGCAGTGCGGCCACGGCGACCGCGAGCCAGACGGCGGGGACGGGCGTCTGGGTGCTGCCGCTGACCTTGCGCCAGAGCGCCGAGCCGGGAAGGGCGTTGTCCCGGCTGAAGGCGAAGACCATGCGGCTGGCGGCGGCCACCTCGGCGTTGCCGCAGAAGAGCTGGGCGACGATCACCACGAGCAGCAGGGCGGCGGCGCCGCCGGAACCGAGCGCGTCCAGGAAGATCTGGGCGGGCGGGACGCCGGTGGCGCTGTTCTGCGTGGCCGCGTAGTCCTGGATCGCGAAGGTGAGTCCGGCGAGGAGCGCGAAACCGGCGAGCCAGGAGACCCAGATGGCCCGGACGATGCCCTTGGCGGCGGTGACGGAGGCGTTGGACGTCTCCTCGGAGAGGTGGGCCGAGGCGTCGTAGCCCGAGAAGGTGTACTGGGCGAGGAGCAGGCCGATCGCGGCGACGTAGAACGGGTTGGCCCAGCCGGTGTCGTTGACGAACTCGGTGAAGACGAACTCGACGGACTGGTGCCGGTCGGGGACGAAGGCGAGCGCGCCGACGATGACCGCGACGCCGATCAGGTGCCACCAGACGCTGACCGAGTTGAGGACGCTGACGAGGCGGACGCCGAAGAGGTTGAGTCCGGCGTGGAGCAGCAGGATCGCGAGGAAGATCAGGAAGGTGGAGCCCGCGGTGGGCACGAAGCCCCACTGGAGGTTGAGGAAGGCTCCGGTGAAGAGGGCGGCGCCGTAGTCGATGCCGGCGATGGCGCCGAGCAGGCCGAGCAGGTTCAGCCAGCCGGTGTACCAGCCCCAGCGGCGCCCGCCGAGCCGGTCGGCCATGTAGTAGAGGGCGCCGGAGGTGGGATAGGCGCTGGTGACCTCGGCGAGGGCGAGGCCCACGCAGAGGACGAAGAGGCCGACGCCGGCCCAGCCCCACAGCATGACGGAGGGGCCGCCGGTGCCCAGACCGAAGCCGTAGAGGGTCATGCAGCCGGAGAGGACGGAGATGACCGAGAAGCTGATCGCGAAGTTGCCGAAGCCGTCCATGCGGCGGGCGAGGACGGGCTGGTAGCCGAGCTCTCTGAGTCTCGCCTCCTCGTCCTGGGGCGGCGGTGGCTTGCGTATCGCGTCGATGGGCGCGTCGGTGCGGGACATGGGGACCTCCGGGGACGGGGGGAGCGGGGGTGGGGAGGAAGCGGGAGGAGGCGCGGGGCGCGTCAGCCGCCGAGACAACGGGCGCGGGCGCGCAGGAAGACCTCCTCGGCGAGGGCGCGGTCGTCCGGGTGGGCGGTGCGGTAGCCCCACGGGAGGGTCGTGTAGTACGGGCCGAGCGCCTCGAAGACCCGGGCCGCGTCGGCGAAGCGGAGGGCTCCGAAGAGGGCGTGCGCCAGGTGGTTGAGGTCGAGCAGCGAGGCCTCGTCGGTGGCGCAGAAGAGGAACCAGGTGTCCAGGGCGCGCTGGGCGTCGCGGACGGCGTCCTCGGCGACCCAGTGGAGGTCGAGGGCCCGCTCGTGGCCGCGCTCGCGCCGGTAGCGCTCGACGCGCACGTAGAGCGGGAGGGCGTGCAGGGCGGAGCCCACGGGCGCCGAACTTGCCGACCAGTGAGCGTAGTTGACGGCCTCGGAGAGGGGGCCGGACCGTCGGGCGTAGACGAACTGCAGCATGCGGTGGTGGGCCTCGCGGTTGTGCGGGTCGCGCTTCTCGACCTCGGCGAGCAGGCCCCAGGGCCCGGGCGGCAGCATGGGCGCCGGCGGGGTGAGCCGGTGCTCGGCCATGCGCTGGCGGCCGTCGAGGACGGCGAGGGCGATCAGGCCGATCCAGGGCACGGGGTCGGCGGGCGACCGGTCGGAGGCCTGGTGGCATGCGGTCAGGGCCTCCTGCCAGAGCTCCCGGGTGCGGGAGTGGCCGGCCCGGTGGGCGCGGACGGCGCGCTCGACGGCGACCCGGCTGTGCATCACGGCCGCGGCGGGGCTCTCGGGCTGCTCGGCGCGCCAGGCGGGGACGACGTCGCTGCCCGCGGCGACGGCGGCGAGGACCTGGGTGCGCCGGGTCCAGGCCTCCCAGTCGGAGGTCTCGTCGAGGAGACGCGCCATGGACACCCAGCGGCCGGTGCGTAAGTCCTGGACGGCGTTGCGCAGGGCGTGGTCGTGGCCCGCGGGGTGGTAGACGGGCCGGAATCCGTGTCCGGCCATCAGGGGGTGGGGCGTGGTGTGGGTGACATGGGTCCTCGGTGGATGGAGGGGGTGGTCAGTCCCCCGGCGGGCGTCCCGGCCGTTGATCGGCGATCACTATAGAGGGCTCTGGACGCGACCGGTCCACTTTCTTTTTCGACAGTAATTATTGAGCCAACGACTTGATTTGACTTTCCGTCAGCAGGAACGCGCGACCTGACGTGGTCGCCCGCCGAGCCTTGACGGAGCCCTCGCGCGGCGGCACGCTGACCCTTTTCGGTGACCGGACGATCACCGAGCGGATTCGAGCGAGGGGGCAGCGGGATGACGGGCGGAGCGGTACTCGCCGTCGACCAGGGCACGTCGGGCACGAAGGCCCTCGTCCTCTGCCCCGAGCGCGGTGTCGTCGGCACCGGGACGGCGCCCGTCCTGCCCCGCCACCTCCCCGGCGGTCTGGTCGAGGTCGACCCGCGTGAGCTGTACGACTCCGTGGTCGCCGCCGGGCGGGCGGCGCTCGCCGAGGCGGGCGTGCCGGTCGTCGCCGTGGGCCTCGCCAACCAGGGCGAGACCGTGCTCGCCTGGGACCCCGCCACCGGGGAACCGCTCACCGACGCCCTCGTCTGGCAGGACCGCAGGGCCGCCTCGGTCTGCGCCGGCCTCGACGACCGCGCCGAGGAGCTGCGCCGCCTCACCGGGCTTCCGGTCGACCCCTACTTCGCCGCGCCCAAGATGGCCTGGATCCGCCGCCACGCCACCGGCGCCGGAGTGGTCACCACCAGCGACGCCTGGCTCGTCCACCGGCTCACGGGCGCGTTCGTCACGGACGCCGCGACCGCGGGCCGGACCGGTCTCCTCGACCTCGACGCGGTCGCCTGGTCGGAGACCGCCCTCGACCTGTACGGACTCGGCGGCGAGGCGCTCCCCCGGGTCGTGGACTGCGACGCCCCGGTCGGCACCACGACCGCCTTCGGCCCCGCGCTGCCGCTCACCGGCCTCCTGGTGGACCAGCAGGCGGCGCTGCTCACGCAGAGCGCGGACGACCCCGCCGCCGCCAAGTGCACCTACGGCACCGGGGCCTTCCTCCTCGCGCAGACCGGCCCCGAACCCCGGCGCACCGCCTCCGGTCTGGTGAGCTGCGTGGCCTGGCGGCTCGGCGGGCGCGTCACCCACTGCCTCGACGGGCAGGTGTACACGGTCGCCTCGGCCGTGCGCTGGCTCACCGACCTGGGCGTGATCGCCGGTGCCGGGGAGCTGGACGCGGTCGGCGCCGGCGTCCCGGACGCCGGCGGCGTCACCTTCGTCCCCGCGTTCGCGGGGCTCGCCGCGCCCTGGTGGCGGGGGGACGTGCGCGGCTCGCTCACCGGCCTCGGCCTGGACACCGGGCCGGGCCATCTGGTGCGCGCCCTGTGCGAGGGCATCGCCGCCCAGGTCGTGGAGCTCGCCTCGGCCGCCGCCTCGGACCGGGGCGCGCCGCTGACCTCGCTGCGCGCCGACGGCGGTCTGACCCGGTCGGCGCTGCTCATGCAGACCCAGGCCGATCTGCTGCAACTCCCCGTCGAGGTCTCCTCGCTGCCCGACGCCACGGCGCTGGGGGTCGGCGCGGTCGCCCGGCTCGGGCACCAGCCGGGGCTCACGCTCCGCGAGGCCGTGCCGGAGTGGAAGCCCTCGGCCGTGTACGAGCCCCGGATCCCGGCCGACGAGGCGGCGGCACGCCTGGCGCGCTTCCGCGCGGAGGTGTCGGCACTGGTGGAGCGGTCGGCGGGCGCGGGTGTCGGCGTCGGCGGGGTGGCCGTCGCGAGTGACGGCTTCGGCGGCGGGGGCGGCACGGGTGTCGGCTCCGGCGGCGGGAGCCTCGCGAGTGACGGCTCCGGCGGCGGGGGCGTATGAGCGTGACGCGGAGCGGGCCGCTGCCCGCCGGCGAGGCCGCGGAGTACGACGTCGTGGTCGTCGGCGCGGGCGTCGTCGGTTCCGCGATCGCCCGCACCCTGGCCCGCCATCCGCTGCGGATCGCGCTCGTGGAGGCGGCGAACGACGTCGGCGACGGCACCTCGAAGGCCAACACCGCCATCCTGCACACCGGTTTTGACGCCGTGCCCGGCACCCTGGAGGCCCGCCTGGTGCGCGAGGGACACCGCCTGCTCGGCGCGTACGCGCGGGAGGCGGGCATCCCGGTGGAGCCGCTGGGAGCGCTGCTCGTCGCCTGGGACGAGCAGCAGCGGGCGGCGCTCCCCCGGCTCGCGGAGAAGGCGGAGCGCAACGGCCACCGCACCACGCGGCTGCTCGCGGCCGACGAGCTCGCCGCCCGCGAGCCGCACCTGGGCCGCGGTGCGCTGGGTGCCCTCGAGGTGCCGGGCGAGTCCGTGATCTGCCCGTGGACGACCACCCTCGCGTATGCCACGCAGGCCGTCCGCTCCGGGGTGGACCTGCATCTGAACTGCCGGGTGGAGAAGGTGCGTCCGGGCGATCCGTACCACCGGCTCGTCACCCGGCGCGGGGTGCTGCGGGCGCGCCTCCTCGTGAACGCCTGCGGTCTCCACGCCGACGCGTTCGACGCGCTGGTCGGCCGGGAGGACTTCACCGTCACCCCGCGCCGGGGCCAGCTGCTCGTCTTCGACAAGTTCGCCCGCGACCTGGTCCGCCACATCCTGCTGCCGGTGCCCGGACCGCTCGGCAAGGGCGTGCTCGTCTCGCCGACGGTGTACGGGAACGTCATGCTCGGGCCCACCGCCGAGGACCTGGACGACAAGACCGCCACGGGCACGACGGCGGAGGGGCTCGCCGGGCTGCGCGAACAGGGCGGCCGGATCCTTCCCGCGCTCCTCGACGAGGAGGTCACCGCCGTCTACGCGGGGCTGCGGGCCGCCACCGGACAGGAGGACTACCGGATCGCCGCCCACCCCGGGCTGGGGTACGTGACGGTGGGCGGGATCCGTTCCACCGGACTCACCGCGTCCCTGGCCATCGCCGAGCACGTGCTCGGCCTCCTCGCGGACTGCGGCCTCGACCCGGGACCGGTCCGTCCGCTCGCCCCGGTCCGGATGCCGAACCTCGGCGAGGCCTTCCCCCGCCCGTACCGGGACGCCGGACTCATCGCCCGCGAACCGGAGTTCGGGGCGATCGTCTGCCACTGCGAGCGGGTCACCCGGGGCGAGATCCGGGCCGCGCTCGCCTCGACGATCCCGCCCGGCGGCCTGGACGGGCTGCGCCGCAGGACGCGGGCCCGGGGCGGCCGCTGTCAGGGCCACCACTGCGGCGCGGAGGTGCGGGCGCTGTTCGAGGAGCGGGCGCGGGCGCGGGCACGAGAAGAGGACGGCGCGGCGCGGTCCGGGGAAGGGGCGCGGTGAGCCGGGTGGGCGGTACGGGGAGGGGGCGTCGTGACCCGGGCGGGGCGGTACGGGGAGGGGGCGTCGTGACCCGGGCGGGGCGGTGCAGGGAGGGGGCGTCGTGACCCGGGCGGGGCGGTGCAGGGAGGGGGCGTCGTGACCCGGGCGGGGCGGTACGGGGAGGGGGCGTCGTGACCCGGGCGGTCGACGTCCTCGTCGTGGGCGCGGGACCCGCCGGGCTCGCCGCGGCCGCACGGCTCGCGGCGGCGGGCGCGGGCCGGGTCGAGGTCCTGGAGCGGGAGGCGACGGCCGGCGGAGTGCCGCGCCACTGCTCCCGGCCGGGGTTCGGCGCGGACGCCCTGGGGCGCGCCCTGGACGGCCCGGCGTACGCGCGGCGCGCGGTGCGGAAGGCGCTGCGGGCGGGGGCGACGGTCCGGACCGGCGTCTCGGCCACCGGCTGGGCCGGGCCCCTCACCCTGGACGTCACCGCCCCGACCGGACTCGAACGCGTCCGGGCGGCCGCGGTGGTCCTCGCCACCGGGGCCCGCGAACGGCCCCGCAGCGCCCGGCTCGTCCCGGGCACCCGGCCCGCGGGGGTGCTGACCACGGGCGAGCTCCAGCGGACGGTCCTGCGCTTCGGCCCGCGACGGGAGCGCATCGGGCGCAGGGCGGTGGTCGTCGGCGGCGATCCGGTGGCCCGGGGCGCGGTGCGCACGCTGCGCGCGGCCGGGGTGGAGGTGGCGGCCGTCGTCGCCGAACGCGCCTGCCGTGCCGTGGCGTTCGCGGGAGCGCCGGTCCTCGCCGACGCGGTCGTGACGGAGCTCCTCGGACGCGGTCGGCTGACGGGGGTCGCGGTGCGGGGCGGGGACGGCCGGACGGCCGTGCTGCGGTGCGACACGGTGGTCTTCACCGGCGACTGGATCCCGGACCACGAGCTCGTCCGCGCCCGTGGGCTGCCGCTCGCGCCGGGCACCCGGGGCCCCGTGACGGACCATGGCTTCCGCACCGCCGAGCCCGGGGTCTTCGCCGTCGGCAACCTCCTGCGCGGGGTGGAACCGGCCCTCGTGGCCGCCGCCGAGGGACGTGCGGTGGCCGGGGCGGTGCTCGAACGACTCGGCGGCCGCCCCTGGCCCGTCACCGGGGTTCCCGTGGTGGCGACGGGCCCGCTGCGGTGGGTGGCGCCCGGTCTGCTGGGCCCGGCGGCCGCACCCCTGCTCGTGCGGACGGACCGGCGGCTCGCGCGCCCGGTCCTGACCGTCGCCCAGGACGGCGCCCCGCTGCGGCGGGAGCGGCTGGGCGGGTCGCTCGTCCCCTGGCGTTCGGTGCGGCTCGGGGCTCGGTGGACGAGCGGCGTGGACCTCGCGGGCGGCCCGGTGACGGTCGACGCGGAGGAGCAGGAAGAGTAGGGAGCAGGAGGAACGGGGGGACGGGGGCACGACCGCGGGGGGCTGCGGCGGCCGCACCCTTCGGTCAGACTGGGGCGCATGCCGGACAAGCGCAGTGCGGGTCTCCTGGTCTTCCGCCGTACGGCGGGCGGGGGCGTCGAGGTCCTCATCGGTCACATGGGCGGACCCTTCTGGGCGGCCCGCGAGGAGTCGGCCTGGTCGATCCCCAAGGGGGAGTACGGGCCCGACGAGGCTCCCGAGGCCGCGGCGCGCCGTGAGTTCCTGGAGGAGCTGGGCCTCCCCGCTCCCGACGGCGAGTGGGTCGACCTCGGCGAGGCCCGCCAGCGGAACGGGAAGCTCGTCACCGTGTGGGCCGTCGAGGGCGACCTCGACCCGGCCGGGGTGGTGCCGGGGACCTTCGTCATGGAGTGGCCGCCCCGGTCGGGCGTCCGGGAGGAGTTCCCGGAGATCGACCGGGTGGGCTGGTTCGCGCCGGAGGCCGCCGCTCCGCTGCTCGTCTCCGGGCAACGGGTGTTCCTGGAGCGGCTGGCGGCCCACCTCGACGGACGGGCCTGAGCCCCGTGGAGGCTCCTCCGGCCCGTCAGGGCCGTGGGGGGGGACCCGTAGGACGCGTTCGTGGCTCGGTCCGTCTCCTGTGGTCCTGCCGTCCGGTGACGGTCACTGCTGGATCGCCCTCGACCACCGGGTGTGCGGGGAGCGCGGGGAGCCGTCCGTGACGTGGTTCGACGTGGACGAGGGCACGGAGCTTCCGCCGGCGGCGGACTTCCGCACGTTCGTCGAGCGGCTGACCGCGTCCGAGTCGCTCGACCCCGGCTGACGCGGACGGCCGCCGGGCGGGGTGAGACGGACGGCCGAAACGTCGGTCAGACCCGGAGTCAGACCCCCGAACGACGCCAGGGACATCCTCACTGTCAGACCCGTACGAGAGGGTGTGAGCGCCGAACTGTCGAGAGGGAGCCCGACATGACCACGATCACCGCCAGCGAGCGCGCGGCCGCCCAGGCGTACCTGCGGCTGCTCGAATCCACGCAGGCCGTGCTGAGCGACCCGCAGCTCGCGCCGTACGCGGGGATGATGCTCACCCACCCGATGGCGGAGGCGGACGAGGCGCTCCGCGCCGCGGGCCTCGCCGGGAACGAGGACCGGCTGCTGCGCCTCGTCTCCTCCCTGCGGGCCTCTCCCGCGAGTGCCTGGGGGCGGACCGGCTGAGGACGGCGCGGCTCCGGCCCCGGAGCCGCGCGCTCAGACGCCCGGACGGACCGGGAGGGCCCGGACGCTGTTGCCGACGAAGCCGGAGTGGCGGGTCAGCTCCGCCTCCGGGACCGCCAGGTCCAGGCCGGGGAAACGGGTGAAGAGCGCTTCCAGGGCGATCGCGGCCTCCATCCGGGCGAGCGGGGCGCCCAGGCAGTAGTGGGGGCCGTGGCCGAGCGAGAGGTGCTTCACCGCCCCGGCGCGGGTGATGTCGAAGCGGTCGGCGTCCGGGCCGTGCGCCTTCGTGTCGCGGCCCGCCGCCGAGTATCCGGCGAGGACCGGGGTGCCCCGCGGGACGAGCGTGCCGTCCACGGTGAGGTCACGGGTGGGGTAGCGGAACGGGAAGTAGCTGACCGGGCTGTCCCAGCGGAGGGTCTCCTCCACCACGGCGGCCCAGTCGGCGCGGCCTTCGAGGACGAGGACGAGCTGCTCGCGGTGGGCGCAGAGCGCGCGGACCGCGTTGGTGACGAGGTTCAGGGTGGTCTCGTGGCCCGCGATGATCATCAGGAGCAGCGTGCCGATGAGCTCGGGCTGGCCGAGCCGGTCGCCGCCCTCGTCCCGGGCGGCGATCAGGGCGCTGGTGAGGTCGTCGCCGGGCGCGGCGGCCTTGTCGGCGGCGATGGCGCCCAGGAGCTCGACGAGCTCGCGGTTGGCGGCGACGGCCCGCGCGGGCTCGGTGTCGGTGGCGACGACCAGGCTGGAGAGGTGGTGCAGCCGGTCCTGGTGGACCGGGTCGACGCCGAGGAGTTCGCAGATGACGCCGAGCGGCAGGGGCAGCGCGTAGTGGCGGCGCAGATCGGCGACGCCGTCGCCGGCGCGGGCGGCTTCCGCGAGTCCGTCGAGGAGGCCGGCGGTGACGGCCTCGACGCGGGGGCGGAGCTCCTCCACCCGGCGGGCGGTGAAGGCGCTGCTGACGAGGGTCCGCAGCCGGCGGTGGTCGGCTCCGTCGGCGGTGGCCATGCCGGGCACGGTGGCGAAGGTCCGCAGCGGCCAGCCGTCGGGTATGCGGCCCTCGGCGAGGGCGGTGAAGTGCTGGGGGCCCTTGGCGACGTCGGGGTGGGAGAGGAAGTCGCGCAGCGCGTCGTGGCCGAGCACCGCCATGCCCTCGATCCCGCCGGGCAGCACCACGGGGGCCACGGCGCCCTCGGCGAGCAGCCGGGCGTTCGCCGCGTGGGGGCAGCCACCGGCCGGGTCCATGCGGTACGGGGGGCGGCCGGCGGGCGGGGTGGTGGGCGGTGTGTTCAAGGAAGGGCTCCTGACTGCGGGGGGCCGTCTCGGCGCGTGAGCGGTCAGATCCTACGGTCAACGCCGCGTCATCCGTATGGAGTTGCCACCCCTCGTGGTGACCGGTCGCTCCACCGGGGCGCCGCCCCTCCGGGTTCCGTTGTGGGCAGTCGTTCCGCCGGGGGCCCCCTCGCCCAGCGGGACGATTGCCCCCACGGAGGTGCGGGAAGGGCACCGCCCCGTCGGGCGCGGGTCACGCAACGGGGATCGGGGCGGCGTCCGCCACTCGGGCGGGTGCACGACGCGCCGCCGTACGCCACACCTGGTACGCCGGTCGGCGCACTCCGATCTGCGCGGTCCGCACCGCCTTCCTACGGTGACTGAATGATCGTCACGTCAGCTGTCCGTCATGCCGCCGCCGGTTCCGCGGCGCTGCTGTTCGTGCTGCCCGTTCCCGCGGCCGCCGCCTCTCCCGTCACGCTCACCGCCTCCGTCGGGGAGCCCACGCCGCCCGCGCGCCGGCACGTCGACCCGGCGCGCCTCGACCGGCAGGGCACGCAGGTGCAGCGGTTGCCGGGAGCGCCTTCCGTGCCGTCGGTCTCCGCGCTGTCGTGGGTCGTGGCGGACGCCTCCTCGGGCGAGGTGCTCGCCGCGCGGAACGCGCACCGGAAGCTGCCTCCGGCCAGCACCCTCAAGGCGCTGTTCGCGCTCACCGCGCTCCCCCACCACGGGCCGTCCGAGCGGCACACCGTGGCCGATGCCGAGCTGACCGGGATCGGGGCCGGCAGCAGCCTGGTCGGGGTGAAGGAGGGGTACACGTACAAGGTCGCGGACCTGTGGAACGGCGTCTTCCTCAGCTCGGGGAACGACGCCGTGCACGTCCTGGCGGCGATGAACGGCGGCTGGGAGTCGATGACCCGGCAGATGCAGGAGAAGGCCCGCTCCCTGGGCGCCGAGGACACCCACGTGGTCTCCCCCGACGGGTACGACGCCCCCGGCCAGGTGTCCTCCGCGTACGACCTGGCGGTGTTCGGCCGGGCCGGGCTCCAGGACCCGGACTTCGCCCGGTACTGCTCGACGGCGTACGCGGACTTCCCGGCGGGCTCCTGGTCGTACGGCATCGCCAACACCAACCGGCTCCTGACGGGCGCGGACGGGGTGGGCCGCTACCCGGGGCTCCTCGGGATCAAGAACGGCTACACGAGCCACGCGGGCAACACCCTGATCTCGGCGGCCCGGCGCGGTGACCGGACGCTCGTCGTCTCGGTGATGAACCCTCAGGAGGGCGGCGGGTTCGCCGTGTACGAGGAGGCGCGGTCGCTGCTCGACTGGGGCTTCGAGGCCGCGGGCCGGGTGCGTCCGGTGGGCTCGCTCGCGCCGGTGCGGGCGAAGGCCGCGGCCGCCCCGGACACGCGGGCCGTGTCGGTGGCCCGGCAGGGACGCGGCGCGGAGGCGGCGGCGCCCCGGCCCGGGGCCGGGGCGCCGGCCGCGCCCGCGAAGAGGTCCGGGGAGGCGAAGTCCCCGGGCCCGTCGGCCGGCCTTCCGCTGACCCTGGTGGGCTCGGCCTGCGCCGCCGCGCTCGCCCTGTGGGGGTGGCGGCGCAGGACGGCCCGCCGGGCCTGACGGACCGCCGGCCGTGCGGCGCCACTGGAGACACCGGACCCGGGTCGTGCCGGCGACGGTTCGGTGGGCGCCGCACGGTCCGGCTCCTAGCCTGCGGGAACACCGTCGGGGACCGGCCCGGACGGCCTTCCCGAGGAGTGACGCGATGACGGACCGGACGCCGAGTGCCGGGGTGGCAACGGACCGGACGGCGGTGGAGCGGTCGCCGGCCGTACGGGTCGCCGAACGGTTCCGCGAGGTGAACGGCGACCATCCGATGACCGCCGCCGACGACGCGTACGTCACCGCCCAGTTCGTCCCGCTGGACACGCTGTGCGCCGCGCTCGGCCGGGACCCCGACGAGGTCCGGCTGCTGATGCTCGCGGGACTGCTGCCGCTGCCCGGCTACCTGCGGTCGGACGGCGCCGAGATGGTGCCGCGCGATCTGTTCGCGCTCGCCGACGCGGCGGGCGGCGTCGACCGCCTGCGCGCGTGGTTCACCGGGCACTGGGAGGACCCGGCCCGGGGCGACGAGGAGTGGGCGGCGTACCTGAGCGGCCGGTACGTCTGCCTGCACGCGGTCACCCCGGCGAACATCCACCGGAAGGACGAGCTGACGGCGGAGATCACCGCGCGCCTCGCGACGGCCGGGGACGACCCCTCGCCGGAGGGGCGCGCCGCCCTCCACGCGTGCGTGGACGAGCTGGACGCCCTGGAGCCGGCGTTCGCCCCGTACGACCGGCTGCGGTTCGGCGGGCCGGTCTCGCGGGACACCTGCGTGGACGCCCCCAGGGCGTTCTTCCCCCGCACGTCCCGCTGAGCGGCGCCCCGGCGCGCCCCGGCGACCCGGCGGCACAGCGGCCCGACGGCCCGGCGCCCGGCGCGGACCTGGGGCTCCGGATCGCCGGGTCGCCGGTCGTACGTGCCCGTCAGGCGCCGACGTACTCCGCGAGGTGTTCGCCCGTGAGGGTGGAGCGGGCCGCGACGAGGTCGGCCGGCGTGCCCTCGAAGACGATCCTTCCGCCGTCGTGGCCCGCGCCGGGGCCCAGGTCGATGATCCAGTCGGCGTGCGCCATGACGGCCTGGTGGTGCTCGACGACGATGACCGACTTGCCGGAGTCCACGAGCCGGTCGAGCAGGCCGAGGAGCTGCTCGACGTCGGCGAGGTGGAGGCCGGTGGTCGGCTCGTCGAGGACGTAGACGCCGCCCTTGTCGCCCATGTGCGTGGCCAGCTTGAGGCGCTGCCGCTCGCCGCCGGAGAGCGTGGTGAGCGGCTGGCCGAGGCTCAGGTAGCCGAGCCCGACGTCGGTGAGCCGGGCCAGGATCCGCCCGGCGGCCGGAGTGTGCGCCTCGCCGGAGCCGAAGAACTCCTCGGCCTCGGTCACGGACATCGCGAGCACCTCGCTGATGTCCCGGCCGCCGAGGAGGTATTCGAGCACCGCGGGCTGGAACCGCTTGCCCTCGCAGTCCTCGCAGGTGGCGGAGACGCCGGCCATCATGCCGAGGTCGGTGTAGACGACGCCCGCGCCGTTGCAGGTGGGGCAGGCGCCCTCGGAGTTGGCGCTGAACAGCGCCGGCTTCACCCCGTTGGCCTTGGCGAAGGCCTTGCGGATCGGGTCGAGCAGACCGGTGTACGTGGCGGGGTTGCTGCGCCGGGAGCCCCGGATCGCGCCCTGGTCGACGGAGATCACCTCCTCGCCGGCGGGGATCGACCCGTGCACGAGCGAGCTCTTGCCGGAGCCGGCGACACCGGTCACGACGGTGAGCACCCCGAGCGGGACGTCGACGTCGACGTCGCGCAGGTTGTGCGTCGACGCGCCCCGGATCTTCAGGGCCCCGGTGGGCTTGCGGACCGACTCCTTGACGGCGGCCCGGTCGTCGAGGTGGCGACCGGTGACGGTGCCGGCGGCCCGCAGTCCGTCCACGGTGCCCTCGAAGCAGACGGTGCCGCCGGCCGTGCCGGCGCCGGGGCCGAGGTCGACGACGTGGTCGGCGATCGCGATGGCCTCCGGCTTGTGCTCCACGACGAGCACCGTGTTGCCCTTGTCGCGCAGCTGGAGGAGCAGCTCGTTCATCCGCTGGATGTCGTGCGGGTGCAGGCCGACGGTGGGCTCGTCGAAGACGTACGTGACGTCGGTGAGGGAGGAGCCGAGGTGGCGGATCATCTTGACGCGCTGGGCCTCGCCGCCCGAGAGCGTGCCCGCGGGCCGGTCGAGGGAGAGGTAGCCGAGACCGATCTCCACGAACGAGTCCAGGGTCAGCTGGAGCGCGGTGAGCAGGGGCGCCACCGACGGCTCGTCGAGGCCGCGGACCCAGGCGGCGAGGTCGCTGATCTGCATCGCGCAGGCGTCGGCGATGCTGATCCGCCCGATCTTCGACGCCCTGGCGCCCTCGCTGAGCCGGGTGCCGTCGCACTCGGGGCAGGTGGTGAAGGTGACGGCCCGCTCGACGAACGCCCGGACGTGGGGCTGCATGCCCTCCTTGTCCTTGGCCAGGAAGGACTTCTGGATGCGCGGGATCAGGCCCTCGTAGGTCATGTTGATCCCGGCGATCCTCATCCGTTCCGGCTCGTGGTGGAGGAAGTCCGCCAGTTCCTTCTCGGTGTACTCGCGGATCGGCTTGTCCGCGTCGACGAGGCCGGACTCGGTGTACAGCCGGTGGTTCCAGCCGCCCGGGGTGTAGCCGGGGACGGTGAGCGCGCCCTCGGCGAGCGACTTGGAGTCGTCGTAGAGCTGGGTGAGGTCGATGTCGGAGACCGTGCCCCGGCCCTCGCAGCGCGGACACATGCCGCCGGTGCGCTCGAAGGTCGCCCGCTCGGTCTTCTTGCTGCCGCGCTCGACGGTGATCGCTCCGCTCGCCCGGACCGAGGGGACGTTGAAGGCGTAGGCGCTGGGCGGGCCGATGTGCGGCGCGCCGAGGCGGCTGAAGAGGATCCGCAGCATCGCGTTGGCGTCGGTGGCGGTGCCGACGGTGGAGCGGGGGTCGGCGCCGAGGCGCTGCTGGTCGACGATGATCGCGGTCGTCAGACCTTCGAGGACGTCGACCTCGGGCCGGGCGAGCGTGGGCATGAAGCCCTGGACGAAGGCGCTGTACGTCTCGTTGATCAGCCGCTGGGACTCGGCGGCGATCGTGTCGAACACGAGGGAGCTCTTGCCCGAGCCGGAGACGCCGGTGAAGACCGTGAGCCGGCGCTTCGGGATCTCGATGCTCACGTCCTTGAGGTTGTTCTCGCGCGCGCCGTGCACGCGGATCAGGTCGTGCCGGTCGGCGGCGTGGGGCACGGACGCCTGCTCGTCCGTCCTCGGGGCCTTGCTCATGTGTCTCCAGCCTTCGCGCGATGCCTGTCGGTGATCCTCCGCGTCCGTGGTCGAGCGCGTCGTGCGCGTCGGACACGTCAGGCGCATCGGGCGCGTCGAGCACGTCGGGCGCGTCGAGCACGTGAGCGAAGGTCGTGACGGTCACGCTAGTGGCGGCACGGGGGCCGTGCTTCTCGATTCCTGATCTCCGCCGCCGTCACGTAGCGCTCCGCGGCGAGGACGGCCTCGCGCGCGGTGCGCACTCCCATCAGGACGCACAGGGTGTACGCCGTGTCCTCGAAGCGCCGACGGGCCGACAGGTCGCACGGCCTGTCCAGCACGGTCCGCTCCTGGGCGCGGAAGTGCCGGAGCAGCCGGTCGACGGTGTTCCTGTCGGGCAGCAGCATGGCCGTTCTCCTGTCTCCTGAGTCGCTTCATATTCCCGGCCGTCGGCTCCGCCCGCGACCCATACGGACACGCTGGGTGACGGCGATGGCCAGGGGCGGCTGCCGGAATGCGCTTCCGCCGCCCAT
Organism: Streptomyces sp. NPDC107498; assembly: GCF_055582805.1. Taxonomy (NCBI): domain Bacteria; kingdom Bacillati; phylum Actinomycetota; class Actinomycetes; order Kitasatosporales; family Streptomycetaceae; genus Streptomyces; species Streptomyces sp. NPDC107498. The sequence continues at coordinate 236,314 of NZ_JBVJPE010000010.1, forward strand.
GGCGGAGGGTCGGACACATGAATCCGAGCACGATTTCGCGCGTCGTCGTCACCGGCGCCACCGGCAACGTCGGCACGAGCCTCATCCGGATCCTGGCACGTGAGCCGGACGTCGGCTCCGTCCTCGGCCTCGCCCGCCGCCGGCCCGGCTTCGACCTGCCGGGGGTGGAGTGGGCCGAGCTGGACCTCTCCCGGGAGGGGGACGAGCCCCGGCTCGCGCAGTACGTGGCGGACGCGGACGCGGTGGTGCACCTGGCCTGGCGTTTCGGGCCGACCCATGACCCGGTGGAGACCTGGCGGACCAACGTCCTGGGCTCGGCCCGCGTCTTCGACGCGGTGGCGGCGGCACGGGTGCCGGTCCTGGTGTACGCCTCCTCGGTGGGCGCGTACTCCCCCGGTCCCGACGGCGGCCCCCCGGTGTCCGAGGCGTGGCCGACGCACGGGTGGCCGGGCGCCGCGTACACCCGGGAGAAGGCCTATCTGGAACGGGTCCTCGACACGTTCGAGCGTGACCATCCGCTGACCCGGGTGGTCCGGATGCGGCCGGCCTTCCTCTTCAAGGAGGAGTCGGCGAGCGAGCAGCGGCGGATCTTCGCGGGACGGTTCTTCCCCGGGCAGCTGATGCGGCCCGAACTGCTGCCGCTGCTGCCGGAGTTCGACGGTCTCCGGTTCCAGGTCCTGCACACGGAGGACGCGGCGGACGCCTATCGCAGGGCGCTGCTGCGGGACGTCCGGGGCGCGTTCAACCTCGCCGCGGAGCCGGTGATCGACGGCGCGACGCTGGGCGAACTGCTGCACGCCCGGCCGGTGAAGGTGCCCGCCGGTGCGGTGCGGGGCGCCCTGTCGGCGGCCTGGCGGTTGCGGCTGGTCCCCGCCTCCCCGGGGCTCTTCGACGCACTGCGGCACCTGCCGCTGCTCTCCACCGAGCGGGCCCGGCGGGAGCTGGGCTGGGAGCCCGCGGCGAGCTCGCTGGAGGCCGTGGAGGCGTTTCTGCGCGGGGTCCGCGGGGGCACGGGCGACGACACGGCCCCCCTGGCGGGGCACCGCATCGGCTGACGGCGCCCGCCGGGGGCCGGGGCGGGCGCGTCGGAAGCAGGGGCGGGCGCGTCGGCCGGCGTCAGCGCCCGGCGGACCAGTCGACGAGGCGTATCGCCGCACCGGCGGCCTCCCGGCCGCGGCAGTGGGCGCGGTGGCGGCGCAGGAGGGCGTCGATGTCGAGGTGCCGGGCGAACTCGGGCCGGGCGGCCAGGCGTTGGGCGTAGGCCCACAGCGCGGGGTGCGCGGCGACCCGGTCCATGGCGGCGGCGTCGAGGTGCCAGCGGTGCACGGTGTCGAGCTGGACGAGGGTGACCCAGACGTGCACGTCGGCGGCGGTCGGGGCGTCGCCGAGGACGTACGGCCGGTGGGCGAGGCGGCGTTCCAGGGAGCCGAGCGCGGCGAGGAGGACGGTGAGCGGGTCGTGGTGGGCGGACTCGCCGTCGAGTCCGAGTTCACCGGCGCGCTGGGCGGCCCCGTTGACGCTCCGCTCGCACAGGTCGGCGATCGCGTCGACGGCGTCGCGGTGCGCCTCGGGCAGCAGGTCGGGGCCGTCGCCGCGGAAGCGCAGGGCGAGGTCGCGGAGGATGTCCGGGACGTGGGTGCTGACGATCCGTCCGGTCCAGCCGTCGCTGAGGACGGGCGCGGCGGCCGGACCGGTGTAGAGGTGGGCGCTCGCCTCGTACAGCGGGCGGAGGACGGCGTACCCGCCGTCGGGCGTGTCGGGGGTGCCGGGGAGCACGGTGAGCGGGAGCGTGTCGTCGAGTCCGAGCAGGCCGTGGGTGAGGGCGATGCCCAGACACCGGGGGTCGGACGGGTCGACGTGGAGGCGGTAGCGGTGCGGGACGGCGTAGTGGCCGCTGTTCGCGTCGCGGCCGATGCGGCCCCGGAAGACGGGCACGGCGGTGGAGGCGGGCAGGAGCCGGGACGGGACGACGACGGACATGGTTCTCCCTCGGGGTGCTCGGTGCCGGACCGGGCGGCGTGCGACGGCGCGGGGCGCGACGGTCCCGCCGGCGGCGTGGCGCGTCGGCCGCACGGGGCCCGGAGGCGGCAGGGGTACGGGAAGAGGAGACGGGCGGACCGCGGCGGGCGTCCCGGGGGCGCGCCCCGCGGTTCAGGCCTCGGGGGACGGGGGGACGTCCGCGCGGGAACGTCGACTCGCCGCACTGCAGACCCGCAGCAGATCGATGTGCCGGCGGGAGGTCAGGGGCAGCGGGCGCGGGAGGGGCGCGGCGGGCGAGGTGTCCCTCCGGCCGGTGCGTCCCATGGTTCCCTACCTGTTCGCTCGGTTTCCCGTCCACGAGTGTCCGGCGGGCCACGGACGCCGTCAAGGGTGCGGCACGGCCGCCTCAGGGCGCGGTACGGGTCGCCGCGCGTTCGCCGCACGGGCGGCGGCACGGGTCACCGCACGGACACGGCACGGGCCGCCGTGCGGACACGGCACGGGCCGCCGTGCGGGCGCACGGCTCCGGCCGCGCCCGTGCGGAATAATGCGCGCATGCGCATTTCAGCCAGGGCCGACTACGCGGTGCGGGCCGCCCTCCAGCTCGCCGCAGCCCCGGACGCGGGGCCGCTGAAGGCGGAGGCCATCGCGGTGGACCAGGACATCTCGCACAAGTTCCTGGAGGGCATTCTCGGCGACATGCGCAGGGGCGGTCTGGTGCAGAGCCAGCGCGGGGGCAACGGCGGGTACTGGTTGGCCCGTCCGGCCGAGACGATCTCGGTGGCGGACGTCATCCGCTGCGTGGACGGGCCGCTGGTCTCCGTGCGGGGGGAGCGCCCGCCGGACCTGTCGTACTCGGGGCCGGCCGAGTCGCTGCTGACGCTGTGGATCGCGCTGCGGGCCAGCGTCCGGGGCGTGTTGGGGGTGTCGCTCGCGGAGCTCGCGGCGGCGGAGCTGCCGGCCGGGATCGTCGCGCTCGCGGACGACCCCGAGGCCTGGACCAACCCCTGATCGAATCGGCCGCCCCCTCGCCACCTGCGCGAACCTGAAGCCGTCTCGCCCATCGATACGGCGTTGTCCAGCCCATGGACGCCCCTTGGGAGTGGGCGACCGCCTCTGCCAGTATCCCTACTATTCCAGTGGGGATACTAGGGATCGGGTGAGGTGACGTGAGTACGCCGAGGAGATCGCCGAAGAGACCAGCGGTACGGACCGCCTCCGCACCGCCCGGCCGGCCCGTCGAACGGTCGGCCGACGACGAGATCTGGCCCCGCGTCACCCGCGAGCTCGCCGACGACCTCGCCGTCGACGCCCTCGCCCGGGACCGCGCCGGCAAGGCGCCCTTCGACGAGGTCGCGCGCCTCCGGGAGGCGGGACTGCCCGCCCTCCTCACGGCGCCGGGTCCGACCCGGCGGGGCGCGGACCTGCGGGCCGCCTGCGCGGTCGTACGGGAGATCTCCGCCGCCGACAGCTCGGTGGGCGAACTCCTCGCCCACCACTACGCGCTGTCCTGGAGCAGCCGCTTCTTCGGTCTCGCGCCCGGGGCGGGCGACGCGCCCTCCCCCGCGCCCTCCCCCGCGCCCGCCCTCGACGTGTGCACGGCCGAGGAGGGCTGGCTGCTCGCCGGCGGCATCGAACCGCCGCACGTCGAAGCCGTCCCCGGCCTCACGCTCACGCCCGCCGACGGCACCGGCGGCGGCTGGACGCTCGACGGGCGCCGCGCCTTCTCCTCCGGCGTCACGGTCGCCGACCGGCTCGTCGTCGGCGCACGGCCCGGCGGCACCGGCGACCTGCTGGTCGTCCTCGTGGACCCGGCCCGGCCGGGGGTGTTCACGGACGCCGCCGCGGACCGGGTCGGTCAGCGCCTGGCCGGGGCCGGCACCGTCACGTTCGACCAGGTGCCGGTGGAACCCCGGGACGTCCTCGGGGTCCTTCCGCAGGACGAGCACGCCGTCGCGCCCTTCACCGCCCTCGCGCCGCTCGCCCTGCGGCTGCTCCTCGTCCAGGTCGGGCTCGGCATCGCCGAGGGGGCGCTCGCGGAGGCCCGGGACATCAGCCGCGCCGGACAGGCGGGCCCCGTCCCCGTCGACCGCGCGGGAGTCCCGACGGCCACGGACGGCATCGGTGGCGGGGACGACCCGTACCTCCTGCTCGCCTACGGGGAGCTGGCGACGGCCGCGCACACCGCCGCCGCGGTGGTGGAGCGGGCGACGCACGTCCTCGCCCGGGGGCTGCTCGCCGAGTGGTCGCTCGGCCTGGAGGAACGCGCCGACATCGGCGTCCTCGTGGCGGCGGCCGAGACGGTCGCCGGACGGGCGGCCGTCCACATCACCACGCGCGTCCTCGAACTCGTCGACGGAGCGACGGGAGCCGACCCCCACGGCGGCGGGCCGGGCTTCGACCGCTTCTGGCGCAACGCCCGTGCGCTCACCGCCCCCACCCAGGCGGCCCATCGGCTCCGCGACATCGGGGACCACTACCTCCACGGCACCCACGCCCGGCTCACGCTGCTGGCCTGAGCCCGTCGGCAGGGCCGCCGGAGGGACGGGCAGGGGGACAGAGGGACGGTCGGACCGGCACGTCGGGACGTCCGGCCCTCCCGTCAACCCGCCGATGGGCCCAAGCTGGAGGGAGGAGGGCCGGCCGGTCGGCGGGCCCGTCACCGCACCGACGGAGGCAGCCTGATGAGTCGTGAGGTCGTCGCAGGAGTGGACGGCTCCCCCGAGAGCCTCGCCGCGGCCGACTGGGCCGCCCGGGAGGCCCTGCGCCGGGGCCTCCCGCTACGGCTCGCGCACGCGTGGCGCTGGGAACCGCTCGACCTGCCCCTCGTCCAGGACCCCGACGCCCAGCAGCGCACGGCCCGTGCCGTCCTGCACGAGGCCGAGGCCACGGTCGCCGCCCGCCACCCGGAGCTCGCGCTCACGGCCGAGCTCCTCCCCGACACCCCGGTCACCGCGCTGCTCGGCACCGAGGACCGGGCCGAGATGCTCGTCATCGGCTCGCGCGGTCACGGCGCCGTCATCGGCTTCCTGCTCGGCTCGTACGGGCAGCAGATCGTCGCCTCCGCCGCCCGTCCGGTCGTCGCCGTCCGGTCCCGCGACGGCGAGCAGGCCGAACCACCGACGGGACACGTGCTCGTCGGCCAGCTCGGCGGCCCGGAGGACAGCGCGGCCGCGCTCGGCTTCGCCTTCGAGACCGCCGCCGCGCGCGGGGCGGCCGTGCGGGCCGTGCGCGCGTGGAGCCTGCCGCCGCTGTACGCGTACAGCCCGGCCTCGATGCGGCTCGCGGACGAGGCCGGCGGGCTCGTCCCGTACGAGGAGAAGGCGCTGCGCGAGGCGCTCGCCCCCTGGCGCGAGCGGTACCCCGACGTTCCGGTCTCCGAGCACGTCGAGATGGGCAGCGCGGGGCAGGTGCTGCTCTCCGCCTCGGGCGGCGCCCAGCTGCTCGTGGTCGGCCGGCGCGCCCGGCGCGGGGCCGTCGGGCCGCGGATCGGCTCCGTGGCGCACGCGGCGCTCCACCTCGCGCCCTGTCCGGTGGCGGTCGTCCCGTAGGGCTGAAAGGGTCGGACATGAGTTGACGTGCCGTGTTGACGAGGAGTGTCGGGACCGCCGGGGCCGGAAAGCCTTACCGCCGTCGCCCCGGTGGCCCTCCCCGGAACCGGACCGTCCGGCGACCCCGGCGAGAGAGCGGAGCTCCATGCGGCACCACGACCGTCCCGGTCACTCCGAAGCCCCCCGGGGCCCCGCGCGGCCCGACCCGTCCGGAGGAGCCCGGCCGGCCGCCCCGGCGGGGCGCGCCGGGGGCCGGCACCGAAGAGCCGACGGGACGCGGCGGCGCCGCCCGCGCCGTCCGTCGTTCCGCACCGTCGTCACCCTCGCCGGTTCCGCGGCGGTGGTCCTCACCGTGGTGACCGGGATGTACGTGGCCGTCCCGGCCACCGGCACGACGGTCGCCGCGGCGCCGCGCGAAGCGGCGGCCCCGGCCCGGGCCGGCACCGGGAAGGCCGGCACCGGGAAGGTCGCGCAGTTCGTGCGGGACGTCGTCGCGCTCGTCAACACCGAGCGGGAGAAGGCCGGTTGCGGCCCGTTGCGCGCGGAGGGACATCTGCGGAACGCGGCCCAGGGGCACGCCGACGACATGGCCGCCCGCGGCTACTACGAGCACCACAGCCCGGAGGGCCGGGACGCGGGCGACCGGATGAGCGGCGCCGGATACGCGTGGTCGGCCTGGGCGGAGAACATCCACCGCGGGCCGAAGACCCCGGCCCGGGCCATGGAGGACTGGATGGACAGCCCCGGGCACCGGGCGAACATCCTCAACTGTTCCTTCAAGGACATCGGCGTCGGGGTGGCCCTCGCGGCCAACGGCCCCTGGTGGGTGCAGGACTTCGGCACCAGGGGCTGAGGCCTGCGCTTCAGGAGGCGGGGGCGGCCAGCTGCTGCACCCAGATCCTGCCGCCGGGACCGGGCACCGACGCCACGCCGGTGTCCCGGTACCGGCAGTCGAGCATGTTCTCCTCGTGCATGGCCCCGTCCCGCCAGTCCTCGACGACGGCCTCCGGACCGGCCGCGCCTCTGGCCAGGTTCTCCGCCCAGGCGCTCCAGTCGTATCCGGCGGCGGTGATCCGGGTGCCCGCGAAGTCGCCCTCGGGGCTGCTGTGCCCGTAGTAGCCGCGCGCGGCCATGTCGCGGGCGTAGCCGCGGGCCGCCTCGACCAGTCGGGGATCGGTCCGCAGCGGGGCGCAACCGGCCGAGGCCCGGAGCCGGTTGACGAGCGCGGTGACCCGCTCCCCCGGGTCGGCGGCCGGCGTCGGGCGCGGGGTGCGGCGGGGCGCGGGGACCGCGGTCGTCGGTGCGGGGGCGGCGACGGTGGCCTCCGGGCCCGGGGAGGCCGGGGCCGTGACCGGGGCCGTCGTGGCCGGGGGCGCGGCGACGGGCCGGTCGGGCCGGACGTGTGCCTCCGGCCGCGGCGGCACGAGGAGGGCGACCGCCCCGAGGACGGCGACGGCCGCGGCCCCGGCGGCGGAGGCGCGCCGCAGCGGGGTCCACCACCCGGTGGTGCCGGAGGCCTCGGGCAGCCCGGTCGCGTGGGCGGCGTACTCCGTCGCCGGTCCGTCCGTGAGCGCGGCCGCGGCCGTCAGGGGCGGGACGAGGCCGATGCCGACGAGCAGGCCCTCGACGGGGGCGAGGCCGCTGCGGCCCGCCACGCGGGAGGTGCAGGCGGCGCAGGTGCGCAGGTGGCGGGCTATCCGTTTGCGCCAGAGCGGGGAGGGGCGGCCGTCCCAGGCCGTGAGGGTCTCCGTGAGCTCCGGGCACGGCGGCAGCGCGTCCAGGGCGCGGACCACGGCACGGCCGGTGTCCAGGCGCTCCTTCATCCGCTGGACGCGGACGGCGGCGTGCTGGGGGGCGACGCCGAGGCCCTCGGCGAGCTCGGCGCGGGTGAGCTCGCCGGCGGCTTCCAGCCACCACAGGGCGAGGAGTTCGGCGTCGTCCTCGTCGAGCCAGCGGGTCGCGCGGGCCACGTCGCGGCGCTGCCCGGAGAGGCCGAGGCGCAGGATGGTGAGCTCGGTGAAGTCGCCGGCCGGGTCGGCGAGGTCCGTGGCCCGGTCGAGGCCGGGCACGGGCGCCCGTCGGCGCTCGTGCCAGCGGCGCCGTATCCCGTTCATGGCGATGGCGACGAGCCAGGACCGGAAGCGGGACGGGTCCCGGAGGCCGGTCAGGCCGTCGAGGGCGCGGACCATCGTCTCCTGGACGACGTCGTCCGTGTCGGCGTGGCCGTCGAGGGCCCGGCCGACGATGTCGTGGACGAGCGGCAGATGGGCGCGGACCAGCGCGTCCCTGGCGTCCGCGTCGCCCGCCCTGGCCGCCTCCACGAGGGCGGTGGTGCGTCGCTCGTCGCTGTGCATGGATCTGCTCCCTCATCCCTGGTCCGAGTCCCCCGTGGTGGGAGACCCGCGGGCACGGGAGGGATAACACTTCTTCCGGGACGGTGGCTATCTCGGTGGTACGGGCAGGCTCGGGACCGTGGCCCCGCTCCCCTCCCGGACGGCTGCCACGACGGCGTCGTGGAGCTCGCGGCTCTCCTCCTCCGATCCGCACGGAACGGGACTGCCCGACATGGTGAACCAGTCGGATGCGCCGCTGTACTGCACGGCCACGCGTGCCTCGCCCTCGGCGAACGTCGTGTGCACGGTCAGATCGCCCGTGACGACGCCCGCCTCGGCGGTCAGCACCCCACCTCGCCCGGTGTAGACACCGGCGGTCGTCCAAGATGCCCAGCTCATGCCCTCCAGGGTCACACCGGGGGGTGAGATGCGCCACTGACGGGACCGCCCCGGCCGGAGGAGTTCCGGCCGGGGCGTGCGGGGCCCGCGCCGGATCAGGCGAGGGACGCGACGGCCTCGTTGAACGTGGCGGACGGGCGCATCACGGCCGCGGCCTTGGCCGGGTCGGGCTGGTAGTAGCCGCCGATCTCGGCCGGGGAGCCCTGGACGGCGACGAGCTCGTCGACGATCTTCTGCTCGTTCGAGGAGAGGGTCTCGGCGAGCGGGGCGAAGACCTTGGCCAGCTCCGCGTCCTCGGTCTGGGCGGCCAGCTCCTGGGCCCAGTAGAGGGCCAGGTAGAAGTGGCTGCCGCGGTTGTCGATACCACCGAGGCGACGGGTCGGCGACTTGTCCTCGTTGAGGAAGGTGCCGGTGGCGCGGTCGAGGGTGTCGGCGAGGACCTGGGCGCGGCTGTTGCCCGTGGTGGTCGCGAGGTGCTCGAAGGAGGCGGCCAGGGCGAAGAACTCGCCGAGGCTGTCCCAGCGGAGGTAGTTCTCCTTGACGAGCTGCTGGACGTGCTTCGGGGCGGAGCCGCCGGCGCCGGTCTCGAAGAGGCCGCCGCCCGCCATCAGCGGGACGACCGACAGCATCTTGGCGCTGGTGCCCAGCTCCAGGATCGGGAAGAGGTCGGTCAGGTAGTCGCGCAGGACGTTGCCGGTGACCGAGATGGTGTCCTCGCCGCGGCGGATGCGCTCCAGGGAGAACTTCGTGGCCTCGACCGGGGACAGGATCTTGATGTCCAGGCCCTCGGTGTCGTGCTCCGGCAGGTACTGCTTCACCTTGGCGATGAGCTGCGCGTCGTGGGCGCGGTTCTCGTCCAGCCAGAAGACGGCCGGGGCGCCGGTGGCGCGGGCGCGGGTGACGGCCAGCTTGACCCAGTCCTGGATGGGCAGGTCCTTGGTCTGGCAGGCGCGGAAGATGTCGCCCTCGGAGACCTCCTGCTCCAGGAGGACGGTGCCCTCGGAGTCGACGAGGCGGACGGTGCCGGCCTGCGCGATCTCGAAGGTCTTGTCGTGGGAGCCGTACTCCTCGGCCTTCTGCGCCATGAGGCCGACGTTCGGGACGGAGCCCATGGTCGACGGGTCGAAGGCGCCGTGGGCGCGGCAGTCCTCGATGACGGCCTGGTAGACGCCGGAGTAGCTGTGGTCCGGGAGGACCGCGAGGGTGTCGGCCTCCTGGCCGTCCGGGCCCCACATGTGGCCGGAGGTGCGGATCATGGCCGGCATCGAGGCGTCGACGATGACGTCGGACGGCACGTGCAGGTTGGTGATGCCCTTGTCGGAGTCGACCATCGCCAGGGCGGGGCCGTCGGCGAGCTCGGCCTCGAAGGAGGCCTTGATCTCGGCGCCCAGGCCGTGCGGGATGGCGTCCAGGCCGCTCAGGACGGTGCCGAGGCCGTCGTTCGGGGACAGGCCGGCGGCGACGAGCACCTCGCCGTACTTGGCGAAGGTGTTCGGGAAGAAGGCGCGCACGACGTGGCCGAAGACGATCGGGTCGGAGACCTTCATCATCGTGGCCTTGAGGTGCACGGAGAAGAGCACGCCCTCGGCCTTGGCGCGGGCGACCTGCTCGCCGAGGAAGGTGCGCAGGGCGGCGGCGCGCATGACGGCGGCGTCGACGACCTCGCCCGCGACGACCTTCAGCGGCTCGCGGAGCTCGCCGACGGTGCCGTCGGCGGCGGTGAATTCAAAGCGGAGGGTGTCGTCCTGCGCGATGACGACGGACTTCTCCGTGGAGGCGAAGTCGTTCTCGCTCATCGTGGCGACGTTGGTCTTGGACTCGGGGGTCCAGGCGCCCATGCGGTGCGGGTGGGTCTTGGCGTAGTTCTTGACCGAGCCGGGCGCGCGGCGGTCGGAGTTGCCCTCGCGCAGGACCGGGTTGACGGCCGAGCCCTTGATCTTGTCGTAACGGGCGCGGACGTCCTTGTCCTGGTCCGTCTTCGGGTCGTCCGGGTAGTCCGGGAGGGCGTAGCCCTGCGCCTGGAGCTCGGCGATCGCGGCCTTGAGCTGCGGGATGGACGCAGAGACGTTGGGCAGCTTGATGATGTTGGCGCCGGGCGTCTTGGCCAGGTCACCGAGCTCGGAGAGGGCGTCGGGGATGCGCTGCCCCTCCTCCAGGAACTCGGGGAAGACGGCGATGATGCGGCCCGCGAGGGAGATGTCACGCGTCTCGACCGTGACGCCGGCCTGCGAGGCATACGCCTGGATCACGGGCAGGAACGAGTACGTCGCCAGGGCGGGCGCCTCGTCAGTGTGGGTGTAGATGATGGTCGAGTCAGTCACCGGGTGCTCCGCTCCACGTCTGCGTATGCGAGATTGCTCGACATCAAGATATCTCGTGATCGTGGTCCTCCGTAAAGGGCCCCACGAGCTCGGCGTCGTGCGGAACGCCCGCGGCCTCGACGAAGGGGCCTCCGAGCCGGTACGGGGCGGGGGCGCCGTCCACGTCGACGCGGCGGAGCAGGAGGAGCGGGACCAGGCCGGCGGCGGCGACCACGCCCGCGGCGAGGGCCTGGCCGCAGCGGTGCGCGAGCCGGAGCTGGGCCGGGTCGTACGGGGCGGCGGCGGGCAGTGCGAGGGTGTCGCCGAGCAGCCACAGTCCGGCGCCCAGGCCCGCCACGGTGAGGAGGGCGAGCGGGAGGGCGGCGAGGAGGCCGGGCAGGGGGGTGCCGCGTCGCGGGGCGGGGCGGACCTTGCCCTTGCGGGCGATGACGGCGAGGAGGCCGGAGGTCACGGCGAGGACGACGAGGGCGGCGGCGATGACGTCGCCGGGCCGGTGCCGCCCCGACGCGATGGTGTACGTGCCGACCGCGGCGGCCCAGAGGGTGGCGACGCCGACGGCGAGGGCGCGCTGCCGGTGGGGGACGACGAGGACCAGACCGAGGGCGACGCCGAGGGCGAGCGTGGTCTGGGCGCTGGGGAAGCCGCTGGGGACGAGGGCGCCCGCGGTGTCGACGAGCCGGGGCCGGGGCGCGTACCGCTGGAGGAGCCCGGTGAGGACGAGGGCGGTCACGACCGCACCGGCGGCGGCGCCGGTGAGGGCGTACCGCCTGCGTATGAGTCCGACGGCGAGGAGGAGGACGCAGCCCAGGATGAGGGAGAGGGTGGTGAGCCCGGCGAGGGAGGGGTGCTCGCGGATCACCGTGACGGCCACGGAGTCGGCGCGCCGGCCGGTCACGGCGGCGTCGCCCCAGCGGCGGCCGGTCGCGGTGAGCACGAGTCCCGCGTAGACGACCGTGAGGACGAGGACGGCCCCGAGGCAGGCACGCCGGGTCCGGGTGCGGGCCCGCGTGCTGAACGAGCCGGCGGCCTCGCCGGCCACGGCGGCGTACCACCAGGTGTCACCGGTCTCCAGCGGCCTCGGGGAGCCGCCGGCGCGGGGCCTGTCGTAGGAAGCCATGCCCCGATTCGAACCCACGCGCGCCCGTGGCGCCCGCTGGACGCACCCGAACGACACGCCGACGCCGAACGGTCGGGCACCTCACAGGCGTCTCGGCGCTCCGGGGACGGGCGCCGGGGCCCGGCGGGGGCCAGCCCCGCGAAGGGGCGGCCCGGGCCGATCAGCCGGACCGTGGAGTCCGCTCCGCGGCCGTGGAGGAGCGCCGTGGAGGGGCTGGAGCGCCGCGGAGGGGCTGGAGCGCCATGGGCGGGCTGGAGCGCCGTGGGCGGCTAGGAGCCCGTGGACGCCCGAAGCGCGTGGACACCCGAAGCGCCGTGGACGTCTGGAGCGCGAGGGCCCCTCCCGGCGCCGGCTCCGTCCGGCCGAGGAGACGCATCCGGCCGAGGAGTCGCGTCCGGTGGACGCACCCCGCCGCCGGGGCGTCGCCCGGCCGCTGCGGAGCGCTGCCGCCCCGCCGGCCGGCAGGCGGGGCCGCAGGGCCGCGAGCACGGCGGCCGGAAGCGCGGGGCACCGGGGCACGGTCCGTCCCCGCCCCTCCGGCACCGCGCCGGGAGTCGGCCCGGTCACGCCACGGCGAGGCGACCCCGGTCGCGGTCGCGGCGACGCGTGCCGTACAGGGTGAACGCCGTGTTCACCAGGGCGACGTGACTGAGCGCCTGGGGCGTGTTGCCGAGCTGGCGGCCCGCCACGGGGTCCCATTCCTCGGCGAGGAGCCCGACGTCGTTGCGGACGTCGAGGAGCCGCTCGAAGACGGCCCGGGCCTCGTCGGCGCGGCCCGTCACGGCGAGCGCGTCGGCGTACCAGAACGTGCAGGCGAGGAAGGCCCCCTCGGTGTCCCCGAGGTCGTCGAGGTCGTGCGTGCCGCCGTCCCGCACGTCGCCGTACCGGCGCAGGAACCCGTGGTCGTCGAGCCGCTCCATCGCCCGGACGGTGCCGAGGACGCGGGGGTCGCCGGCCGGCAGGAAGCCGAGCCGGGGGATCAGCAGGGCGGTGGCGTCGACCTGTCGGCTTCCGTAGTACTGGGTGAAGGAGCGCTGTTCCTCGCTCCACCCGCGGGCGCAGATCTCCGCGTGCAGTTCGGCGCGGACCGCCTGCCAGCGCGGGAGGGAGCCGCGCAGTCCGGCGACGCGGGCGAGGCGGACGGCCCGGTCGGCGGCGACCCAGGCCATGACCTTGGAGTGGACGAAGTGGCGGCGCGGGCCCCGGACTTCCCAGATGCCCTCGTCGGGCTCCCGCCAGCGCTCGCCGAGGTACTCCAGGAGCGAGGCCACCAGGGCCCAGGCCGCGGGGTCGAGGACGATGCCCGCGCGGACGGCCGAGTAGACGGTGCTGAGCACCTCGCCGTAGACGTCGAGCTGGAACTGGTCGACGGCCGCGTTGCCGAACCTGACCGGCCGTGAGTCCTCGTAGCCGGGCAGCCAGTCGGCGTGCGTCTCGGGGAGCCGTCGCTGGCCCTCGACCCCGTACAGCGGCTGGAGGTCGGCGGGGTCGCCCGCGACGGCGCGCAGCAGCCAGTCGGTCCAGGCCAGCGCCTCCCTGCGGTAGCCGCTGCGGAGCAGGCAGGAGAGCGTGAAGGTGGAGTCCCGCAGCCAGCAGAAGCGGTAGTCCCAGTTGCGGCCGCCGCCGACGGACTCCGGGAGGGAGGCGGTGGCGGCGGCGACGATGCCGCCGGTGGGGGCGTAGGTGAGGGCCTTGAGGGTGAGCAGGGAGCGGAGCACGGCCTCGCGCGCGGGGCCCTCGTAGCGGAGGGCGGCGGCCCAGTCGTTCCAGAAGTCGAGGGTGCGGGTGAGCGCGGCGGCCACGTCGGCGGGCGAGGCGGGCCGCGGCGCCGGGACGTGCGAGGGGCTCCAGCCGAGGACGAAGGCGACCCGTCGACCGGCCGTGACGGTGAACGCGCAGCTCGTGCGCTCCGGGGTGACGTCGAGTTCGACGCCGGGTCCGCAGGAGAGGTGGGCGGAGTCGGGGCCGGCGACGGAGACGACGGTGAGCCGGTCCGTCGAGCGGGTCCAGGGCACGATGCTGCCGTGGTGGAAGCGGACCCTCAACTCGCCCCGCACGTCCACCCGTCCCGTGATCCCCTCGACGACGCGGACGATCCTCGGGCCGCCGTCGACCGGGAGGCCCCGGGAGCGCGGCGGCATGAAGTCGGTGACCCGGACCGTGCCGGAGAGGGTCTCCCAGAAGGTGTCGAGGACCAGCGTGTCGCCCCGGTAACTCCTGCGTGTGCAGCGGCTCTTGCCGACCGGGGCGAGGATCCAGCTGCCGTGGTCCGGCCCTCCGAGGAGGCCGGCGAGGCAGGCGGGCGAGTCGAAGCGCGGCGCGCACCACCAGTCGACGGACCCGTCGGTCCCGATGAGCGCAGCGGTCTCCAGGTCACCGACGAGGGCGTAGTCCTCAATTCGCCCTGCCATGACGGGATTGTATTCCTCTCGGAGGGCACGCGCAGAAATGACCGGGCGACAGGGCGGGTCATTCCTTCGCGACCGGCCGCATACTCTTCCGTTTTCCTTGACGGCGCCGCCCCGGGCGCAGGATTCTGAGAGTCGCGGGCCGGTCGACGAAAGGCCGGGCCGACGAGTAGGGCGTACCGATGAGTAGTGGTCCCTCATGAGCGGCGGGCCCTTATGAGCAGCGATTCGCACCCCCTGCGCCGGTCGACCGACCGGACGCCCCGCTCCGGCACCCGGACGGTGAGCCTCGTCCTCACGGTCCGCCCCGGCGGCGGGCGTCCCGGAGCGGCGCTCGACCGGCTCCTCGACCAGGTGCCGCCGAGCGTGCGGGAGGTCGTCCTGGTCGGCGGACCCGCCGGGGAGGGCGCCGTGCGCGAGGGGCTCCGGGTGCTCCGGCTCGGCGCCTGGGACTCCACCCGGGGCGACATCCCGCACGCGGCCCTGCTCGCGACGACCGGCGACCTGGTCGTCCTGATGAACGCCGACGGCACCATGTCGCCGCACGAGATCCCGCATTACCTGCATTACCTGGAAAGCGGTTACGACTTCGTGAAGGGCTCGCGTTTCATCGCGGGCGGCGACTACGCCGACTATCCGCTGTCGCGGCGCCTCGGACACCGCGCGCTGCTGCGGCTCGCACGTCGGCTGTACGGTCAGCACCTCACGGATCTCTGGTACGGATTCTGCGCGTTCCGGCGCCCTTTCGTCGATCTTCTCGACCTGCGCGAGGACGGCGTCGAGCTCGGGGCCGAACTCGTCACGCACGCGCTGCACTACGGGCTGCGCGTCGCCGAGGTGCCGAGCCTCGAACTGCCGCGCCGTCACGAGCGCCGTCACGATCCGTCGCACCCCCGCACGATCCGCGACGGCGCCCGCATCCTCGGCACCCTCGTCCACGAGCGGCCGCACAACGTCCTGTCGCGCCTGGCGCGCGGGGCCTTCCGTCGTTCCCGGGACGCGCCCGGTTGACGAAACGCACCGAAGGGTGCTAACGCTAGGGGAAGCAACATTTCAGGACAAAGCAGACCCTGAGCGCACATCTTCGACAGGGTCGGTTGACCGAAGAGGCTCGTCGTGACCTCACAGCCCCTCAGCCGAACGCCGGTGGCACCCGTTCCGCACCCGCTGCGACGCGTGACCGACTGGCCCCTCGCCGATGCCGGGCGCCGCTCGCTCCGCCGCTCCCCGCGCACCGCCGCCCACCCGACCCGCCGGGCGTCCGACCGGATCGCCCTCGGCGTCCCCCGGCCCCTGGCCTGCAGGCCGCACGGCGCCGGGCGCCGGCGGCGGGCCCGCACGACCCGCACGCGCGCGGCGGGGCGCGGCCGGGGCTCGGGCCGGTCGTCCGGCCCATCGGACCCACCGGGCCCGTCCGGTTCGTCCCGCCGCTCCGGCCCGGCCCGCCCCCCGGCCCCCTCGGGTCCGCCCGCCTCCCCCCGCACGGCTGACGGCGCCGTCCACCGCGCCCTCGTCCCCGTCCCGAACCCCCGCGCGACCGTGCGCCCCGCGCCCCGCGCCGTCCCCCGAGGAGGCGAGGCGTGATGGCAGCCGCGCGCGTCCACGTACCGCTCCCCCGCCGGCTGGTCCGACCGCCGGTGGAACTGGAACTCCTGATCCCCGCGTTCAACGAGCAGCGCCGGCTGCCCTCGACCGTGGCCGCGACCGTCGACTACCTGGCCGGACGGCCCTGGTCCTCGGCGGTCGTCGTGGTCGACAACAACAGCGTCGACGGCACGCTCGACGTCCTCGGGCGTTTCGCCGGCTCCTCCGTCCCGGTCCACGCCATCGGCTGCAGCGACCAGGGCAAGGGCGCGGCGGTCCGGCGCGGGATCGAGACCTCCTCGGCCCGGTTCGTCGGCTTCGCCGACGCGGACAACGCCACGCCCGTGGAGACCCTGGACCGGGTCATGGGGCTGCTGCGGGCGGGGCACGGCGCCGTCATCGCCTCCCGCCACGCGCCCGGCGCGCACCTCGCCGTGGAACAGCCGCTGCTGCGGCGCGGCGGCGGCCTGCTCTTCCGCACGCTGGCGCACCTGTCGCTCCCCGGTGTCGCCGACACCCAGTGCGGCTTCAAGTTCTTCCCCGGGCCACTGGCGCGGTCGATCGTGCGGGACTGCCGCATCGACGGCTTCGCCTTCGACGTCGAGCTGCTCGCCCGGGTCGTGAGGGCCGGACGGGACGTGGTGGAGGTTCCCGTGGCCTGGCACGACGTGCCCGGCTCGACGTTCTCGGCACGGCGCGACGGACTGCGCTCGATGGCCGACCTGCTGCGGATCTCGCTGGCCCGGTGATCGCCGTGACCGCACTCGACCGGCTCGCCCGCACCGACCTCGCCTTCCTCAACTGGCGCGACCCCGCCCACCCCGACGCCGGCGGAGCCGAGACGTACTGCTGGGAGATCGCCCGGCGGTTCGCGGCGGCCGGAGCCCACGTCACCCTCGTCTCGTCGCGGCACCCCGGCTCGCGCGCCCTGGAGTACCGCGACGGGGTCCGCGTCGTGCGCGGCGGCGGCACCTTCGGGGTGTACGCGGCCACCGCCGCCCACCTGCTGCGGAACCGTCACGCGTACGACGCCGTGATCGACTTCCAGAACGGGATCCCGTTCTTCTCCCCGCTCTTCACCCCCCGGTGGACCGCCGACATCTGCGTCCTCCACCACGTCCACCAGCAGCAGTTCGACACCAGGTTCCGCTGGCCCCTGAACTCGGTGGGGCGGGTCCTGGAGAAGCAGGTCAGCCGGCGGGTGTACCGGGGCCGGCCGATGGTGGTCGTCTCGCCCTCCACCCGCGAGGGCGCCCGCCGCGAACTCGGCTTCGGCAATCCGATCCACATCGTCCCCAACGGGCGCTCCGGCCCCGGGCCCACGGCCCCGGCCGGGCAGCGGTCCGACAGCCCCGTGCTGACCGTCGTCAGCCGGCTCGTCCCGCAGAAGCGGGTCGACCTGATCCTCCGGGCCGTGCCCGCGCTGCTGCGCCGTCGTCCGGAGCTGCGCGTAGACCTGTGCGGGGACGGCCCCGAGGCCGATCGCCTGCGGAAGCTCGCCGCCGAGCTGGGCGTGGGCTCCGCCGTCGTCTTCCACGGGCACGTGACCGAGGAGCGCAAGCAGGAACTGTTCCACCGCGCGTGGCTGACCGTCGTGCCGTCCGTCGCCGAGGGCTGGGGGCTCGCCGTCATCGAGGCGAACGCCGTCGGCACCCCCGCCCTCGCCTTCGACGTGCCGGGACTGCGGGACGCGATCCGGCCCGGCGTCAACGGCTGGCTGCTCGACCCGGAGACGGACCTCGCGGACGGCGTCGCCGCCGCGCTCGACGCGCTGTCCACGGCGGAGGCGCGGCGCCTCGCCGCGCTCCGGTGCCGGGCCTGGGCCGACTCCTTCTCCTGGGACGCCAGCGCCGAACGGCTCGCCCAGGTCGTCCTGGAGGACCTCCAGCGCATCCACCGCCACCGGCGTTCCCGCCGCTCCGCCAACGACCTGTCGGTGCTCACCCGCTTCACCTCGGCCGACCCCGACACGACCGAACGGACGCTGCGGAGCTCCCTGCGCCAGACCGACGTCTGGAACCGTGCGGGCGACACCTTCCGGCTGCTCCTCCACGGCTGCGACGAGGTGCGGGCGCTGAGCGCCCTGGACCGCCTCGACGTCGACGAGGCCGACGTCTCCCTGGCGAGCGGTCACGACGTCCTGCTCGGTACGGCGGAGCCCGACGGGCCCGCCACGGGCCGGCCTCCGGGGCGGCGGCCGTGACCCCCGCCGGCTCCGTCGCCACCCGGGCGCCCGTGCAGCAGGACGAGGCCAGGGCGGTGCACGGCGCACGCTGGATAGCCACCGCCGTCCTCGTGGTCGGCGTGCTGAACTACGCGTACTCCCTGGTTCTCACCCGGCTCCTCGACGTCTCCGAGTACGCCACCTTCGCCGCCGGTCAGGGCCTCCTCGTGTGCACCGCCGCGGTGGCCGTGGTGACCGTCCCCTGGATGCTGGCGCAGGCCCTGGCCCGCGCCCGTTCGGACACCGAACGCGGCGAGGCGGTGAGCTTCGCCGTGATCACGGCGTTCGCCGGCGGCGCCGTGGCCGCGATCGTGGTGGCCTGTGTGTCCCTGGGGTTCGCGAGCGGGGCGACGGCCCTGGTCGTCGCGGCCGGCACCCTGGGCGTGTACGTCACACGGGTCAGCGCGGGCTGGCTCCAGGGCACCGAACGGCTGCGGACGCTCGCCGTCCTCACCGCCCTGGAGGCCTTCCTCAAGTTCGGCGTGGGGCTGTTCCTGGTCACGGCGCTCGGCATGGGCGAGACGGGCGCCCTCGCCGCCTTCGGGATCGCCGTCCTGCCGTACGTGTTCGTCCGGCCGCACCGGTTCCCCGGCACCTCGCGCCGCCCGTGGCGGGCGGTGGGCGTCGACCGGCGGCTGTGGCGGAAGGCGATGGGCGTCGCCTCGCTCCAGGGCGTGGTCGCGATGCTCGCCGCCGTGGACATCGTCCTCGTCGCGATACTGCCCACCGACCGGGCCGCGGCGGCCAGTTACCAGGCGGCCGTGATGCTGGGCCGGGTGCCGCTCTTCCTCGCCGGCGCCGTCTCCATCGCCTTCCTGCCCGCCCTGTCGCGGCGGCGGGCGGGCGATCCGCTGACGGCGAGCGCGCTGCGGATGTACCTCACGGTGGCGCTGCCCCTGACGACGGTGGCGGCGACGGCGCCCGGCGCCCTGCTCGCGGAGATCTTCCCCCCGGGATATTCTATGATCGCAACCCTGATGGCCTGCACGGCGACGTCGGGCCTCGCGCTCGGTGCCCTCGCCCTGCTCGTGACCTTCGCCCAGGCGGTCAACGACTACGCCTGTCTGCGGACCCTCCTCGCCGGTCTCGCCGTCTACGTGACCGGCCTGGCGTCCGGCTGGGCCGTCGGCGGGGTGCTCGGCATGGCGATCGGCGGACTGTGCGGGACGGCCACCGCCCTGGTGCTGCTCGTCGCGCGGCACGCCCGCCTGCACGGCTTCGGCACGGCGGAGCGGCCCTTCGGCCGCGTGGTGCTGCCGCTGCTCGTGCTCGCCTGCGCGCTGGCCCTGCTCCGCCCGTACGCCCACGCCTGGTTCGCCGCCGCCGTGCTGGTCACGGCCGTCACGCTGTGGCGCTTCTTCGGACGGCGCGGCGCGCCCGTCCCGGCGGCGGGCGCCGCCGGGGACGGGGCGCCGGCCGCGCCCCCGGGCCCGGCCGCGGAGTCCGGCGCCGGTCGGCCCGGTACGGGGGCGCCGGTCGACGACGAGCGGCCGACGACGCGGACCGCGGCCCCCGACGAGCGGTCCGTGGCCCTGCTCGTCGACGCCGTCTGGCGGGGCCGGGTCCGGCCCGCCGGTGACGGGGAGCTGCCCGGCGCGCTGGCCGCCGCCCGACGCAACCAGGTCGAGGGCCGGCTGGCCCGCGCCTACCCCCGGCAGCTCGCGGCGACGCTCGACGAGGTGGAGAGCGCGACCGCGCTGTTCCGGCGGAACCTCGTGGAGTCCACGGACCGGCTGCGGGCGGCGGGCATCCCGACCGTCCTGATCAAGGCCGACCTCTCGGGCGACTACGTGTACGGGAACTTCGACCTGGTGGTGCCCCCGGGCCGGCTGCCGGCGGCGCAGGAGGCGCTCGACGGCTGGTCCGCGCACCGCTCGGTCTACTGGCTGGAGCGGACCAGCAAGGTGCTCCTGGAGCCGCCGACCGGCCCGGCCGCGCATCTGCACGGCTCGGTCTCCTGGTTCGGGGTGCCGGTGGTGCCCACCGAGCGGCTGTTCGCGCGGGCCGTGCCCGCGGACGAGGGCGGGGGCTGTGCCTGGCTGACGCCGTGTCCGTCCGACCGGCTGCGGATCTGGCTGGCGCACGCCCTCTTCCAGAACCTGGCCTTCGACCTGTCCGAGCTCCTCGCGCTGCGGCCCCTGCTGCGCCCCGAAGTGATCGCCGAGGCCTGCCGGGAGGCGGCCCGCGAAGGCTGGGGCACGAGCGGCCGTGCGGCGCTCGTGCTCGCCGTCGGGGCGATGGCGCGGCTCGACCGGGGCGAGCCCGTCCCGCTGCCGCTGCCGCTGCCCGCGGGGACCTCCCTCCGGGCCGGGGCCGAGCACTCCGGGCACCTCCTCGGCGCGGGCCGGTTCCGGGCCGCGGCGCGCGAGGCGTCCCTGCGGATCCCCCTGGTAACGGCCAAGAAGCTGCGGAGGCGGGTGTCATGACGACCTTCCGAGGCCCTCTGCTCGTCGCGGTGTCGGGACCGGACGGCGCGGGCAAGTCCTCTCTGGTGCGCCGGCTGTCGACGTTGCTCCGCGAGCGCGGGGTCACCGTCGTCACCACACACTGCTACGGCTGCTTCCTGTGCCGCCGGTTCCCGGTTCCGCCCCGCGCGGGGGAGCCGGACGGGGACGGGTGCGGACGACGCGCCTCGGACCCCGAGTGCCGGGGACCCCGGCTGCGGCGTGCCCACGCGTTCCTCGACGCGGGCGAGCTCGCGGCCCGGATCGCCGCGACCCGGCTGCTCGCGCGGGCACGGGCGCGCGGCGGGCCGGCCGTGGTCGTGACGGACCGGGGGCCGCTCGACGCGCTGGTGAAGTTCGACCTGCCGGCCTCCTCCGGAGCGGCGTCCGTCCTCCGCCGGATCGCCGACCGCTACGGCCTGACCCTGCTGGTGGAGACCGGGCCCGAGACGCTGCGAAGCCGCGGCTGGGAGGAGATCGCCGGACCGCCGACCGTCTGGTGGACCCGCTACCGGAACTGGTCGGGGAGCCTGCCGGGGATCGCGCGCCTCGACGGCGAGCGGGGTCCGTCCCTGGTGGCGGACACGGCCCTGGAGCGGATCCTCGACGAGGTGCGGACGCGCGGACGGGCGGCCGCCGTGCCGGAGCGCGAGGCGGCCGGGGACCGGCGGCACGTGGTGCTGTCGACCTACGACGACGCGGACAACCCGGCCTACCGGGGCGGCGGGGCGCTGGTGGTCGCCAAGGTGGCACGGCGGCTGGCGGAGGACTTCCGGGTGACGGTCGTGACGGCGGGCCGGCGCGGCGGCACCGAGGACCGGGACGGCATCCGGTACGTCCGGCTGCCGGTGGGCCGGGCCGGGCCGCGCGCCGGGCAGTTGCTGTTCCTCCTGGCGCTGCCGTTCGCGGCCCGTCGGATTCGGCACGACCTGTGGCTGGAGAGCTTCACCCCCCCGTTCTCGACGAGCTTCCTGCCCCTGACGAGCCGCGCCCCCGTGGTCGGCATCGACCAGGGCCGCAGCGCGGAGGCGCTGTGGCGGCGGTACCACGTCCCGTTCGTCCTGGTCGAGCGTCTCGGACTGCGCTGCTACCGGCACATCGTGGTGCTGAACACGGCGGACGGTTCGGCGGTCCGCCGGCTCAGCCCGCGGGCCGACGTGCAGGTCATCCCCAACGGGGTGGAGCAGCACCGGATCGACGGGTCCCTCCTCGGGAGCGGGCAGTTCATCCTCTTCCTGGGCCGGATCGACACCTGGGGCAAGGGCATCGACCTGTTGCTCGACGCCTACGACCGGGCCCGGCCCCCGCTCGACCTGCTCCTCGCGGGCAGCGGCACCCCGGCCGAGGAGCGCCGGCTCGCCGCGATGGTCGCCGCCCGCTCCCGCGGCCCGGAGCCCCGGATCCACTGGGTGGGCTTCGCCGAGGAGGAACGCAAGCGGCAACTGCTGCGCGACAGCGCCTTCCTGGTGATGCCGTCGCGGCACGAGACCTTCGGTCTGGTGGCCCTGGAGGGCATGTCGTACGGCAAGCCCGTGCTGCACTTCGACCTGCCCTCGCTGCGCTGGATGCGCGACGGCGGCGACGTGGCCGTGCCGCCCTTCGACGTGGCGGCGTTCGGGACGCGCATGACCGAGCTGGCCACCGACACGGCGCTCCGCCGCCGGCTGGGCCACCGCGCCGGGATCGCGGCGCGGCACTACACGTGGAACGAGGCGACGGGTCGTTACCTGGCCCTGGCCCACCGGCTTCTGGACCCGCCCACCGCCGTGAGGCGGTCGAGGAGGAGGGGTGCGTCATGGCAGACGACCCGCTGACCGAATTCGTCCGTACCGTCGTCGGCTCCGGCGTCCCGGTGCTCGTGCTCTCGCCGCACCTGGACGACGCCGTCCTGTCCTGCGGCGCGCTGCTCGGCCGGGCGGGGCGGCGGGCGTCGGTGACGGTCGCCTCGCTGTTCACGGAAGCCGCGCCACCGCCGTACACCCTCTCCGCCCGGCAGTACCTGAAGCAGACCCGTGCCGGGGACGCGGAGGAGCTGTTCGCGGAGCGGCGCGAGGAGGACCGGCGGGTCCTGGAGCCGCTCGACGTCGGCTGGCGTCACGTCGGCCTGGTCGACGGGCTGTTCCGGCGGCTGCCGCGGGCCCGCCCCGGCACGGAGCGGCTGGCCCGACTCTTCCCCGAACTGGCGCACGTGTACCCGACGTACCGCCTGCACCTGTCCCGGGGCCGGATCTCCGCGCACGACGACGCCACCCTGGGCGTGGTCGGGGAGACGATCGACGCGCTGCTGCCCGCCCGCTCCGGCGGCC
This sequence comes from Streptomyces sp. NPDC107498, assembly GCF_055582805.1. NCBI lineage: Bacteria > Bacillati > Actinomycetota > Actinomycetes > Kitasatosporales > Streptomycetaceae > Streptomyces > Streptomyces sp. NPDC107498. The sequence goes on from NZ_JBVJPE010000010.1 coordinate 258,981, forward strand.
TGCTGCTCGCGCCCCTGGGCGTGGGCGGGCACGCCGACCACGTGCTGGTCCGCACCGCCGCCGAGCGCAGCGGCCGCGGCGTCGTGTACTACAGCGACTTCCCGTACAACCAGACGTCCGCCGCCGACGCGGAGTTCACCCGCCGGCACCGGCTGGTGGCGTACGCCTGGGAACGGGACCTCGACCGGAAGGCGGAGCTCGTCCGGGGCTACCGCACCCAGGCCGACGCGCTGTTCCCCGGAGGCCGCGTTCCGCGCGCGCCCGAGGTGTACCTGCTGCCCGAGACCGGACTCCGGACCGCCGGCCGGCCGGCCGGCACCGGGGCGCGGACCGCCGGGGGTGTGCCGTGACCGCCCCGCACACCGCTTCCGCGCCCGTCGGGACCGCCCCGGAGGCATCGCCGTCCGCGCGTGCGCCCCGGCGGCGCGCCCCCCTCCCCGCCGGGGTGTACGCGGCCCTGGCGGCGCTGCTGACCGTGACGCTGCGCCTGATGGAGATCGGGCGGGCGGGAGACGTGTTCGTCGACGAGCCGATCTACCGGCGTCTCGGCGACAGCGCCGCCGCGGGCGGCTTCCCCCGGACCGACGAGGGACTGTTCTTCCTCCACCCGCCCGGTTACTTCTACGTCGAGGCGGGCTGGACGAAGCTCGTCGGGGAGCACCCGGACGTCATCGCGGGCGTGCACTCCTCGCGGGTGCTCAACTCCCTGCTCGCCGGGGTGACCGCGGCCCTCCTCGTCCTCCTGGTCGCCCGGGTGCGCTCACGCGGCGCCGGCGCGGTCGCCGGGCTGCTGTTCGCCCTCGACCAGTTCTGCGTCCGGCAGAACGACCGGGTCCTCCTGGAGACCTCCACGATGATGTGGGTCCTCGCCGGCTACCTGGTCCTGGTGGGCCTCGCCCGCCCCGATCCGCCGGGGCGCCCCCGCGCCCGGGCGCTGCTCGCCGGGGTGTTCCTGGGCCTCGCGGTCCTGACGAAGGACCACGCGGCCCTGATCGCCGTGCTGCCGCTGCTCGTCGCCCTGCTCCTCGGCTGGGGGCCGCCCCGCCGGCTGGTGGCGCTGACCCTGTCGGTGACGGTGCTCTCGTACGCGGTGTACGTGGCGCTCGTCGCCGGCTTCGGGCACCTCGAACCCTTCTGGGAGGCCAAGACGGCCGGGGTGCGGCGGCTGCTCGGACTGCTGCAGGAGACCGGCTTCAACGCGGCGGGCACGCCCTCGCTCTCGGGCCGGCTCGTCGCCGAACTCCCGGGCTACGCGAGCACGTACCTGCTGCTCGCCCTGACCCCGGTGGCGCTGGTGCTGCTGTGGCGCCGCAAGGAACCCGTGTACCGGCTCCTCGCGCTCTTCCACGCCTCCGCGATCCTGACCCTGGGGTACGCGCTGGCCTTCGGGACCCTGGAGGAGCAGGCCCTGTACCTGCTGTTCGTGCCGAACCTGGTGGCGCTCGCGGTGACCGTGCCGGTGCCGTCCCGGCACCGGCGCGGGCTGCGGGTGCTGGCCGGCGGCGTCCTGCTCGCGGTGCTCGCCACTCCCGCCGCCGTGTACGCCCAGAGCCGTTGGGCGCCCGACGACGGCTTCGTGCGCCTCCGGGCGTATCTGCTCACGCACGTCCCGGCGGGCAGCGGCATCGTCACGGTCGACGGGCAGCGGACGCGCGGCGTGACGTCCTGGACGCTCGACGACACCTACCGGCTCGGCCACTGGGTGACGCCCGGCGAACGGGCCGCCGCGAACGCCGGCTACCTGATCGTCCCGTGGCGGGTCGTCGAGCAGGGATACGGCCGTTCCCCCCTCGCCGAGGTGCGGCGGCTGACCGAGGGGCTGCGGCCCCTGGCCGCCTACCACGGGCACACGTACGGCACGCTGGCCCTGTACCGGCTGCCCGCGCCGCTGCCCGGTCCGGACCTCGCACGCCTCGTCGTGCCCGGCTCCGCCGTGACCGGGCCGCTGCTCCCGGCGCCGGGACCGGCCGCCGCGGAGGTGTCCGATGCGCCACGCTGAGCGGCGCCTCCGTGTCCTCCTCCTGACCAGCAGTCCGCTGGACGGGTCGGAGGGCTGTGACATGCGGCTCGCCGCCGACGTCCTCGGGACCCTCTCCGACGTGGACTTCGTGTGGTTCACCCAGTGGCCGAGGAGGCGGCAGGCCGCGCCGGAGCGCGGCAGGCCGGTCCGCATCGTCTCCCGGGACGGCGTGCCGCACGTCCCCGAGCGCGTGCAGTCCGCGCTCGCCGGGAGCCTGTTCTCCCGCCGTGTCGACCTGGTGCACGCCTTCCTCACCATCGGCCGCACCTTCCCGGCCTTCTCCTGGCTGCGCCCGCTGCTGTTCGACGGACGGCCGGTCGTGCACACCGTGCCCGGCGTGATGGACGAGCGCCATCTCCGGCACGCCCGGCCGCTGGGGACGACGGTCGCCCTGTCCGAGTCCATGGCCCGTCGGCTGCGGGCCGCGGACTTCGGGGACGTCCGCGTCGTCCCTCCCATGATCGGCCTCGACGAGTGGCCGTACCTGCCGCGTCCCGAGGGACTGCCCACGGTCCTCTTCGCCGGGCACCACGATCCGCGCGGCGGGGCGGAGACGGCGATCGAGGCGGCGGCGGAGGCCCACCGGGAAGGGGCCAGGTTCCGGCTGGTGCTCGCGATGCGGGGACGGCCGGGGCAGGACGTCGAGACCCTCGGCAGGGCGCTGCGGGAACGGGCCGAGGCGGCGGGGGTGCCGGACGTCGAGGTGCGCGGGTACGTCGACGACATGCACGCCCTGATCGCCTCCGTCCAGGTCCTGCTGTTCCCGCCGACCTCGCTCGGCGGAAAGGCGGACGTCCCGCTCACCGTGCTCCAGGCGCTGGCCTCGGGACGGCCCTCGATCCTCAGTGACCTGCCCCAGTTCGCCGACTTCGGCCACGCCGTGCTGCGGGCACCGGCGGGCGACGGGCGCCGCACCGGGCAGCAGCTGGCGTGGCTGCTCGGCCAGCCGCGCTCCTGGGACATGCTCGCGGAGCGGGGCCGGGCCCTGGTCGAGGACCGCTTCGGGCCCGAGCGGTTCGCCGCCCGGTACGCGACGCTCTACCGGGAGCTGCTGTCGTGACGGCGCCGTGGTGGGCGGGGGGCCGGGGCGTGCCGGCCGCGCTCGTCGTCCTCGCGGTGCTCCTGCTGCTCGCGGGGGCGTTCCGGGAGCTGCGGCGCGAGTCCGAGCCGCGGCCGTACTGGTACGGCACGCTCCAGACCGATCCCGAGCGGGCGCGCACCGAGTACGACCACGGCATCCGGGTCGCGCACCTGCAGATCGACTGGGGCAGGTTCGAACCGGAGCAGGGCGTGTACGACGAGGGGTACGCACGCGAAGTGCGGGACCGGCTCGGCGCCTTCCGGAGCGCGGGACTGCTCGTCGAGACGAGTCTCGGACTCAACCACCCGCCGTCCTGGCTGGCCGGCGCCTTCCCGGACTCGGTCTACGTGAACCAGTTCGGCGAGCGGTCCACGACCACCCCGAACATCGTGTTCAGCGAGCCCGTGCGGAAGCACGTCGCCGCCTACGCGCGCGCGGTGGACCGGCGGGTCGGCCTCGGCAACTTCTGGGCGGTCCGCGTGGGGATCGACGAGAACGGGGAGTTCGCCTACCCGAAGCCGCGGTCGAAGGACGGGGGACCGGGCGAGTTCTGGGCGTACGACAGCCACGCCCAGGCCGGCTCCCCGTTCCCCGGATGGCGTCCGGGCGAGCGCACGTACCACGGACGGCGGTTCACCCGGGAGGAGGTGACCCGCTGGTACGACTGGTACGCGCGAGCGCTCGCCGGGGCCGTGAACTGGCAGTTCGACCTGTACGCCTCGCTCGGCTACCGGGGACAGTTCAAGGTCCTGATCCCGGGCTCCGGCTTCTACCCCTCCGACCTGCGGGCGGCCGTCGACGCCCGGTTGGCCGGCTCGCCGTCGATCCGGCTCGTCGGGCGCGGCGTGGGCTTCTTCCTGACGCTCGGCCGGGTCGCGCACGGGGACGCGGTGAGGATCGTAACCACCGCCCTGGTGGACGGCACGGGCCACCCCCGGGACAACGGCTGCGCGGCAGAGGACGCCCGGGTCGACGTGTCGGCGCCGGACGACGCGACGGTGCGCGACTGGTCCTCGGCGCGCTGGGTGGCGGCGGTGGCCCGGAGCGCGGGCTTCACCCGGCTGGCCGGGGAGAGCGCGGGCCCGCAGGTGGCCGCGTACCGCGACGGGGTGACGGACACGGCGTACCGGCAGATGGCGTCCTGCGGCCTCGAGGGCATGATGTGGGCCTTCGACCGGCAGCTGTACGACGGGACGCCCGGCTCCTCGCTCGACCGGTACGCGGAGACGATCCGGCGTCACCCCTGAAGCGGCGCGCCCGTGCCCGGCCGTTCGGCGGTGAGCAGCAGGACGCCGGTGTCCCCGTACTCGGGCAGGGTGCGGTCCTTGGCGAGCCCGAGGATCCGCAGCCCGGTGGTACGGGGGTCGAACACGGTCCGCAGGGCGGTCTCGTCGACCGGGCAGGCCGGCCAGACGGGGCCGGTCCCGATGCGGTAGCTCGGCATCCGTTCCATGAAGGCGGCGAGGAGCGTGCCGCCGGGGCGGACGGCGCGGACGAAGGCGTCGCAGAGGGCGGTGAACTCGTCGAAGTCCTCGGTGACGCTCTCGGCGACGAAGTTCATCGAGGCGAGGTCGTAGGTGCCGGGGGCCAGGTCGTCGGCGGTGCCGCGCACGACCCGCACCCGGTGGAGCGCCTCCGCGCAGTCCGCCGGGAGGCCGGGGTCGAGGGAGCGGCACAGGGCGTAGAACGGCCGCCAGCTGTCGTCGACGCCGTGGGCGAGCTGTCCGCGCAGGTAGCGGACGCTCGCGGCGCTGGGTTCGAGGGCGTCGACGGCGCGGCTGGCGGCGCCCGCGAGCATCAGCGGGTACAGGTTGGGACCGGCGCCGAGTTCCAGGGTGCGGGACAGGGCGCCGGGGGCGAAGCGCCGGTAGACGGCGGCGTGGTGGCGGATGACGCCGACGTCGCAGGGGTGGAGCCTGCGGTAGTTCTCGGCGAGGTAGTCGGCGACGGGCCAGTCGTTCCAGTCGGCGTCCCGGTTGCGGCGCACCCGGCCCGCCCGCGGGGGGCCCGGTGGGGTCCGGCCCATCACTCCTCCGCCGGCCGGCCGGCCCCGACGGTGCGGGGGGCCCCGGCGGGCTGCAGGGCGTAGCGCGCGGCGAGCTCCGTGAGGGCCCCGCACAGCTCGTCGATCTCCTCGTCGGTGTTGGCGGCCGTGATCTGGACGCGGAAGCCGACCCGGTCGCGCGGGACGAGCGGGTACGACGCGAGCGTCACGTAGATGCCGCGCTCCCAGAGGAACGTGGCGACGGCGTCGAGGTCCCCGGCGTCGCCCAGGGGGATCTCGATGATCGGCAGTCCGTCGGTGTTGGGGGTGGCGATGCCCAGGCCCCGCACGTGGGCGAGGACGCGGGCCGTCATGCGGTACAGGCGGGCCCTGATCTCGTCGCCGCGCTCGTCGTTGAGGTCGAGTCCGGCGAGGGCGGTGGCGAGCGAGGCGGTCGGCGAGGGTCCCGAGTACAGGTACGGGGCCGCCGCCACCTTGAGGTGGTCCTTGAGCCACTTCGGTACGGCGAGGAAGGCGAGCAGCGAGGAGAACGCCTTGGAGAAGCCGCCGACCAGGACCAGGTCGTCGTAGTTCTCGCCGAGGTGGCGGACGATGCTGTTGCCGCGCGAGCCGTACGGACTGCTCTCGCCGGCGCGGCGCTCCCCGATGACGCCGAAGCCGTGGGCGTCGTCGACGTACAGCAGGGCGCCGTTCTCCCGGCAGATCCGGGCGAGGACGGGCAGGTCGGGGAAGTTGCCGGTCATGCTGTTGACGCCGTCCATGCAGACGAGCCGGCCGGCGTCGGCGGGCGCGCCGCGCAGCAGGCCCGCCAGTTCCTCCGGCCGGTCGGCGCGGAAGCGGTGGACCTCGGCGCCCTGTCCCCGCGCGCCGACGCAGCCGTCGTACACGGTGCGGTGGGCCTGCGCCTCCACGAAGACCTGCCCGGTGCCGGCGAGCAGCGGGATGACGGACTGGTGGATGAGGGTGATGGTGGGCAGCAGCAGGGTGTCGGGGGCGCCGAGGAGTTCGGTGAGCCGCTCCTCGATGTGGGGGTAGAGCCGGGGACTGCCGATGAGCCGGGACCAGCTGGGGTGGGTGCCCCACTTCCGGACCTCGGGTTCGATGGCCTCGATGATGGCGGGTTCGAGGTCGAAGCCGAGGTAGTTGCAGGAGGCGAAGTCGACGAGCCAGTCGTCGCCGACCCGGATGCGGCGGCCGTCGACCTCGTCGATGACGGCGTCGCACATGAGGCTGGTCCGCTGGAGGTGTTCCAGGTCCCGCCAGCGGGACTCGCTCGGGGCCCGGGCGGTGCGGACGGCCGGGGCGGGGCCCGCGAGCCGGACGGCCTGACGGGCGGCGGGCCGGGCGCCGGGCCGGGTGGCCGCGGGCGGGGCGCGGTGCAGATAGGACTCGGCCTGGTGGGCGGTCATGGGGCGGGCGAAGAGGTAGCCCTGCCCGTAGCGGCAGCCCATCTCGGCGAGCAGCGCCCGCTGTTCCTCGTGCTCGATGCCCTCGGCGACGACCTGGAGGCCGAGGACGTCGGCGATGCGCACGATCCCCTCCACGAGCGCCACCTGCTGCGGGTCGGTGGTGATGTCGTCGATGAACGACTTGTCGACCTTGAGGACGTCGATGGGGAACTCGCGGAGGTAGCTGAGGGAGGAGAACCCGGTGCCGAAGTCGTCGATGGCGATGCCGACCCCCAGCTCCTTGAGGGCGGACATGGTGGTCCTGATCTGGGTGTCCCTGCGCATGAGGACGGTCTCGGTGAGCTCCAGGACGAGCGAGCCGGGTGCGAGCCCGGAGGAGTGGAGGGCGCGTCGCACCTCTTCGAGGAACCCGGGGTCGCGGAACTGCCGGGCGGAGACGTTCACGTTGGCCCGCAGCGGAGTGCGGCCGGGGTGGGCGCGCTGCCAGCGGGCGATGTCGAGCGCCGCGTGCTCCAGGACCCAGGCGCCCAGCGGCATGATGTGGCCGCTCTCCTCGGCCAGGGTGATGAACTGGTCGGGCGGCACCATGCCGCGGCGGGCGTGCGGCCAGCGGATGAGCGCTTCGAGGCCAGCCGGGGCCCCGTCCTCCACCTCGACGATCGGCTGGTAGCGCAGGGCGAAGGCGTGGTCGGCGATGGCCCGGTCCATGCCCGCCTGGAGTTCGTGGCGGGCGACGAGCCGGGAGTGGAGCTCGGGGTGGAAGAGCCGCCACCGCTTCTTGCCGGCGGCCTTGGCCGCGTACAGGGCGAGGTCGGCGTGGCCGAGGAGCTCCTCGGCGTGGGCGCTGTCGAGCACGGTCGCGATGCCGACGCTGGTCGACACGGAGACGGCGCCGTCGGTGAGGAGGAACGGCTGGCCGAGGGTGTGCACGATCTCGGCCGCGAGGGCCTCGGCGTCGCGGGGCTCGCGCGCCCCCTCGATGAGGACGGCGAACTCGTCGCCGCCGAGCCGGGCGGCGGTGTCGGTGAGCCGCAGGACCGAGGCGAGACGGCGGGCGACGGCGACGAGCAGCTCGTCGCCGACGGAGTGCCCCATGGTGTCGTTGACGACCTTGAAGTCGTCGATGTCGACGAAGAGCATGCAGGTCAGGGTGGACTCCCGGCGTCCGCGGAGCAGTGCCCGCTCGATGCGTTCGAGGAGCAGGACCCGGTTGGGGAGGCCGGTGAGCGAGTCGTGGAAGGCCCGGTGGGTGAGTTCCCGCTCCAGTTTCCGCTGCTCGGTGACGTCGCGGAGGGTGAGGACGAGGCCGTGGACGGTGCGCTCGTCGCGCAGGTTGCTGCACCGGACCTCGGCCTCCAGCTCCCCGGAGCCGCCGTGCAGCAGCTTCCAGTCGTCCCGGGCGTCGGTGGCGCCGCGGGCGCGCGCGTCGGCGACGAGGCGCAGGGCGCTCGCCGTGTCGGCGGGGGCGAGGAGTTCGGTGAGCGGCGTGCCGGGGAGCAGGGAGCGGCCGAACATGGACTCGGCCGAGGGGCTGGCGTACCGGATGGTGTCGTCGTCGTCCAGGATCAGGATGACGTCCGAGGTGTTGTGCACGAGGGTGCGGAAGTAGGCCTCGCTGGTGCGGCGGTTGACCTCCTCGCTGAGCCCGAAGCGTTCGAGGGCCAGGGCCGCCTGGGAGGCGAGGGACTGGGCGGGGCCCGAGATCTCCGCGAGCTTCTTCTCGGATCCCGCGAAGAGCAGCACCCCGAGCAGTGGCTCGCCCCCGGAGGGGGCCTGGAGCTCCAGGGGGCAGAGCAGGACGTGGGTCTCGGGCGTGATCTCGGCGGCGACGGACGGGTCGAGCCGGGTCAGCGGGAGCAGCCGGGCGCCTTCGGCGACCAGCTCGGGCCAGGGGGTGCCGCGGGGGCGGATCAGCTCGTCGGTGCGGCAGCTCCAGGGGTGTTCCGCGGTGGCCACGGCGGTGAGGCCGCCGCGGCGGTCCCGGACGAGCAGGAGGACCTGGTGGGAGGTGCCGGGCCCGAAGAGGGTCGCGGAGGCCGTCTCGACCGCTCCGGCGACCTCGCGGGGGCTGAGGGCGGCGACGAGGGAGGCGGCGGCGACCCGGAGGCTGCGCTCGCGGGCCTCGGCCTTGCCGTGGTCGTTCATCATGCCCCAGAGCCGGGCGAGGACCAGCAGGAACATCAGGGCCGAGAAGATCGCGATGACGGCGATGTCCTTGTTCTGCGTGTGGCGCAGCGACTGGAGGAGCAGCAGGCCGGGGGCGACGAGGGAGGCCCCGGCGAGCAGCGCGAGCCGTCGTTCGGCGACGCGCGGGGCCGGTTCGGGGGCGCGCTCGGTGAGGCCGGTCATGGAGGGGTGGAGGGCGGCGAGGCCCCAGGCCGTGAAGAAGACGACCCAGCCGAGGTCCCAGGGGGTGCCGACCTGCCAGGTGCCGTCGAGCTGCTTGATGCCGTAGACGACGTCGGAGGCGAGGATGCCGCAGGTGCCGAGGGCGAGGAGCTGCACGGACCGGGAGCGCAGCCCGCCGGGGACGAGGAGCCGGGCGAGCATGGCGAGCATCAGCACGTCGCCGAGGGGATACGCGATGGAGATGGCCTTCTCGAGCCAGGTCATGTCCTCGCTCCGGGCGAGCGGGGTGATGAGGTTGACCCAGCAGAGCAGCGCGAGCCCCGAGGTGAGGGTCAGCGCGTCGAGGAGGACGCCGAGGTCGCGGCCCACGGCCCGGTGGCGGATGAATCCGTAGAGGCCGATCGCGAACAGCGGGTAGGTGATCAGGTAGAGGGCGTCCGCGACGGACGGGAAGGGTCTGGTCTGGCCGAAGAAGGCCTCCAGGGCGTTGTAGGCGGTGTCGCCGCTCACGAAGGCGAGGTTGGCGGCGGCGAGCACCAGCCAGGGCCAGCGCCGGGACGGCCGGTTGCGGTGGACGCCGACGAGGATGGCGACGACGCCGCTGAGTCCGATGAGCGCCCACAGGGTGGTGTGGCGGGCGGGGACCTCCAGGTACGCGACGGTCAGCAGGGTCACGACCAGGAGGTACACCAGGGTCCAGGGGCGCAGGGCGCCGGGCGCCGTGGGCGGCCGGTTCGGCCTGCGCAGCGACATCGTCCACCGCCCCCTAGCCGGGTCGGACACCGTCGGAGGCGCCCTGTTCGCGGATACGGGCCCCGTACGGTGTCCATTCTCCGGAACACTCGGGGCGGCTGCATCTCGGCACCCGGGGCACCGGAGCCGTCGGCGGGACCGGTGGGGCGCGGGCCGGCGTCAGGAGGAGGCGCGGACGACGAGCTCGGTCGGCAGCATGCGGCGGGGCTGTTCGTCCGCGTCGCCGGGCGAGGCGATCTCCTCCAGGAGCAGGCGCGCCATGGTGCGGCCCATCTCCTCGATGGGCTGGCGCACGCTCGTCAGCGGCGGGTCCATGTGCCGGGCGACCGCCGAGTCGTCGACGCCGACGAGGGCCACGTCCTCGGGGACCCGGCGGCCCGCCTCGCGCAGGACGCTCCGCGCGCCGGCCGCCATCACGTCGGAGGCGGCGAAGACGGCGTCCAGGTCGGGCCGGCGGTCCAGGAGCTCCCGCATGGCGCGACGGCCGCCCTCCTCGGTGAAGTCGCCGTTGGCGACGAGCGTCCCGTCGGGCGTGAGTCCGGCCTCCGTGAGGCCCTCGCGGTAGCCGTCGAGGCGGCAGCGGGCCACGTACATGTCGAGGGGTCCGGTGACGGTGGCGATCGCGCGCCGCCCGCGGGCGGCGAGGTGGGCGACGGCGGTCCGGCCCGCGCCGGTGTTGTCGGAGTCGACGAAGGCGACGCGCTCGGCCTCGGTGCGGCGGCCGTTGAGGACGGCGGGCAGGCCGAGGGCGCGGACCTGGTCGGGCAGCGGGTCGTCTCCGTGCACGGAGACGAGGAGGACGCCGTCGACGCGCTGGGCGGCGAGGTACTGCTCGAAGCGCTGCCGCTCCTGCTCGCTGCGGATGAGGGTCAGCAGCAACTGCTTGTCGGCGGCGGCGAGTTCGGCGCTGACCCCGCGGATGATGTCGAGGAAGTACGGCTCGGCGAAGAGCCGCGCCTCGGTCTCGGGGATCACCAGGGCGACGGCGTCGGTGCGGCTGCCGGCGAGGGCGCGGGCGGCCCGGTTGGGGACGTACCCGAGTTCGGCGACGGCCCGTTCGACGGCGGCCCTGGTCTGTTCGCTCACCTTCGGGGAGCCGTTGATGACCCGGGAGACCGTGCCGCGCCCGACTCCGGCCCGGGCCGCGACCTCCTCGAGGGTGGGTCTGCCGGTCTGTCGCCCGCTCACCGCCATGTGCCGGTCCTCCCCTCGGGGCGCCGCCCCACCCGCGTCTCACGCGACGTTCCACGCGAACCTATCAGGCGGGGCGGGGCGCGCCGGGGGTCGTCGGCGGAGTGCTTCAGGCGCCGTTCGGGGCGAGTTCGGCCATGGCGCCCCAGCCCTGCTGCGGGACCTCGACGTTGATGATCTCGGGGGTGGCGGCGATGGCGTCGGCCATGGCGGAGAGCCCGGCCGCGAAGTGGTCGGAGGCGACGTGGGCGGCGCCCGCCTCCGCGTCGGCGAAGGCCTCCAGGAGGACGAAGACGTTCGGGTCGTCGACGCTGCGGGACCAGTCGAAGAAGAGGTTGCCGGGCTCCGCGCGGGTGGCGCGGGTGAAGCCGTCGACGAGGTCGAGCCAGCGGTCGGCGCGGTCGGGGCGGACGGTGAACCGTACGGCGATGAAGATCATGCGTCCACCTTGCGCCCATGGGGCCCGACGGGCGAGCGGAACGGCCCGGGATTCCGGCGGGACCGGACGGCTCGGCACGGCACGGCACAACACAGCACGGCTCGGCACGGCACGGCACGGGCCGGTGCGGCCCCGGTCCCGTCCGGCCGCACCCGAACGGCCGTACGCTCCGTGGTCGATTCGCCTCACTCCGTATCACCGCAGGTCAAAACCTTCTTATGTGCATAAGACACTCTTTCGGCGTACCGTCGTGTGGTTGCCCCATTCCTCGACGCCCCGGGAGAGCGCGTGCCCCGCCCCAGGACCGACCTTGCCCCGACGCCCCGCGAGGGGCGTCGTCCGCGCCTCCTCCGGACGGCGGCGATCGCGACGGGCGTGGTCGCCGTCGCCGCGGGGGGCCTGTACGTGACGGGGCTGGTCGCCACCGGGGACGACATATCCGCCGGCACCCGGGTCGACGGCGTGGACATCGGCGGCATGAGCCGCGCCGAGGCCCGGGCCAAGCTGACGGCCGCGGCCCCGGCCTCCTGGAAGGCGCCGATACCCGTGCGGGTCGGCGACCGCGCCGCCACCGTGGACCCGGCCTCCGCCGGCCTGACCGTGGACGTCGCGAAGACCGCCGACCTGGCGGCCGACCCGTCCCGCGACCCCTTCACCGTGATCGGGCGGCTGTTCTCCTCCGGCGAGCGCGAGGTCCGGCCGGTGTTCGCGTACGACGGGGCCAGGACCCGGGCCGCCGTGGCCGAGCTGGCCAAGCAGAACGACCGGGCGGTCCGCGAGGGCTCCGTGGCCTTCCGGGACGGCAAGGCCGTCGCGACCCCGCCCGTCACGGGCAGCGCGTTGGACACGGAGCGCGCCGCCGAGTCCCTGCGCGCGGCCTATCCGGCCGCCACCGGCGCCGCCGCGGTGGCGCTCCCCGTCTCGGTGACCGAGCCCAGGCTGCCCGCCGCCGAGGTGTCCCGTTTCCTCGACTCGTACGCGAAGCCCGCCGTCTCCGGCCCCGTGACGCTCACGGCGGCCGGCCAGCGGCTGCGGATCTCCCCCGCCACGCTCGCCGACCACCTCGCCGTCAAGAACGACGGCGGCCGCCTCACCGGCTCCCTCGACGCGCAGGCCCTGCGGCGCGACCCGGACGTGGCGCGGCCCCTCGCCGCGCTGACGAACGCGCCGGTGGAGGGTTCCCTCGGGGTGCGGGACGGCAAGGTCGTCGTGGAGTCGGAGGGCCGGCCGGGCCACGAGGTGACCGCGAAGGCCCTGGGCGACGCCGTGCGCCCGCTGCTCACCAGAACGGGCGAGGCGGCCCGCACGGCTCCGGTGGCCACCACGGTCACCGAGCCCGGGCTGACCTCCGCCTCGCTGGCCCGGCTGGGCATCACCGAGCAGATGTCGACGTTCACGGTGAACTTCCCGAGCGCGCCGTACCGGACGACGAACATCGGCCGGGCGGCCGAGCTCATCAACGGCTCGCTGGTGCAGCCGGGCGAGGTGTGGAGCTTCAACAGGACGGTCGGCGAGCGGACCCCGGACAACGGCTTCGTCGACGGCACGATGATCCTCGACGGCTCGTACCGCTCCGCGCCCGGCGGCGGCGTGTCGGCCATGGCCACCACCGTCTACAACGCCATGTTCTTCGCGGGGGTGCAGCCCGTCGAGCACGGCGCCCACTCCTTCTACATCGAGCGCTACCCGGCCGGCCGGGAGGCGACCGTCGCCTGGGGCTCGCTCGACCTGAAGTTCCGCAACGACACGGGCAAGCCGATCTACATCAAGGCGAGCGCCACGGACTCCTCGGTCACCGTGAGCTTCCTCGGCACGAAGAAGTACGACTCCGTCGAGGCGGTCGCCGGACCGCGCACGAACATCACGCAGCCCTCCAAGCGCGAGGGCACCGGCAAGGCCTGTGTGCCGCAGACGCCCCTAGAGGGCTTCGACGTCTCGGTGGACCGCGTCTTCAAGAACGACGGCGTCGAGGTCAAGCGGGAGACCTACAAGACCCACTACACCCCGCGCGACGAGGTGACCTGTGCGCCGACCGCCCAGGAGGGCGACGGCCACTGACGGAAGGGTGTCTTCCGGTACGCCCGGGGCATGACTTCGGAGCGCGGTCCGTCGGCACCCCGACGGTCCGCCCCGAACCTCCCCGGACCGTCGGAGGCACGCCTTGGCACAGCGCAGCGACCCCTTCGGGCGGCTCCTCGACGAGGCGGCGCGGGCGGGCACGTACCCGGGCGCCGCATGGGCCGTCGGCGACGCCCGCGCCACCCTCTCGTCCGGGGCGGTCGGGCTGCTCGACCCGGCGCACCCCGACGCGCCGACGCGCCCCGACACCCTCTTCGACGTCGCGAGCCTCACCAAGGTCCTCGCGGTCTGGGCGGTGGTCGGCACGCTCGTCGACGCCGGGAAGCTCGACCTGTCCGCCCCGCTCGGCTCGTACTGGCCCGAGGCCGCGGGCCGGCCGCTCGCCGGGGCGACGGCGCACCACCTCCTCACCCACACCGCGGGCCTGCCGCTCCGCGCCAACCTCCGGCACCTGTACGGCTCCGATCCGCAGGACGTCCGCGACGGCGTCCTCGCCGAGCCCCTGCGGCACCGGCCCGGCGAGGCCGTCGCGTACACCGACCGGGCGGCGCTGGTCCTCGGCTACCTCGCCGAGCACCTCACCCGGCAGCCGCTCCCCCGGCTCGCCGGGGACCGGGTCTGGACGCCCCTCGGCATGACGCGGACCCGGTACGGGCCGCTGCCCGCCGAGGCCCGGGAACGGTGCGCGCCCACCGAGTACGACGAGGAGAGCGGCGCCCCGCTCCGGGGCACCGTCCACGACTTCTCCGCCCGGCTCCTCGGCGGCGCCTGCGGGATCGCGGGGGTCTTCACCACCACCGCCGACATCGGCCGGTTCCTGCGCCATCTGCTCGCCCCGGTGCCCGGCACCTTCTCCGCCGGATGGACGGCCGCCTCGCTGCGCGTCCACACCGGCCGGCTCCTCCCGCCGCGCGGGCTGTTCTGGCATCCGGCGCCGGGCACGGAACCGGCGGAGGACGTCTGGGCGCACTTCGGCTTCACCGGCACGGCCCTGTGGGTGTCGCCCGCGCGCGGCCGCTGGGCCGTGCTGCTCACCAACCGGCTCCGCCTCACCCGCGCCCCCGGCCCGCTGGCCCGGGTCAGGGACGACTTCCGCACCCTCGCCTTCGGCTGACCACCGGGCGGAAACGGGGTGCCGCCCGGCCTCCGCTCTGCGACCCTGCACCCTGATCGAACGCTCTTGGACGACTCGACGCCTACGGGGTGCGGACTGATGGGTTTCACAGGGGAAAGGCCGGTTCTGGAGGGCGCGTTCGTCCGCCTGGAGCCGCTGGGGCACCACCACCTCTCCGGTCTCGCGGAGGCGGCGGAGGAGAACAGGGACGCGTACGGGTTCACCTGGGTGCCGCGCCGGGAGGAGGCCGGGGCCTACGTCGACGCGCAGCTCGGCCGCGCCGCCGACGGCAAGGTCGCCCCGTACGTCCAGGTCGACCCGGCGTCCGGCCGGGTGGTCGGCGCCACCGCCTTCCTGGATCCGCGCCCGTGGCCCTCCGGGGAGGGCCTGTGCGCGATCGAGATCGGCTACACCTGGCTCGCGGCCTCCGCCCAGGGCACCGGGGTGAACACGGAGGCCAAGTACCTGCTCTTCCGGCACGCCTTCGAGAGCTGGGGCGTGGCCCGGGTCGACCTCAAGACCGACGCCCGCAACGCCCGTTCGCGGGCCGCGATCGCGAGCGTCGGCGCGAGCTTCGAGGGCGTCCTGCGCAGATGGGCCGCCTCCTGGGCCCCGGGCGAGGAGGGCCGCCTCCGGGACTCCGCCGTCTTCTCGATCGTCGCCGAGGAGTGGCCCGAGCGCCGGGCGGCCCTCGAAGGACGCCTCGCGGACATCCGGAAGCGCCGCGCGTCGCCCCGGTGACGGGGTTCGCCCCGGTGGCGGAGGCCGCCCCGGCGCGGAGGCCCGCCCGGTGGCGGAGGCCGACCGCGAACCGGCCGGGGATCACTCCGGGCCGGTACGCCCCCGGCGCCTGTCCACCGGGGCGGGGGCAGGCCTCCGACGCGTCCCGTCGTACGGTTCGGCACCCCTTGATTGATCAAACCGGCCGGGGGTTACCATATGAGCGCCGCCTAGCTCGAAAGATAATCTTGTGACTGTCAATGACGACTCGTTCACCAGCTGGAAGAACCGCGAGGAGATCGCGGAGTCGATGATCCCGATCATCGGGAAGCTGCACCGGGAGCAGGACGTCACCGTCCTGGTCCACAGCCGCTCCCTGGTGAACAAGTCGGTGGTCAGCATCCTCAAGACCCACCGCTTCGCCCGGCAGATCGACGGCGAGGAGCTCTCGGTCACCGAGACGCTGCCGTTCCTCCAGACGCTCACGACCCTCGACCTGGGCCCCTGCCAGATCGACATCGGTGTGCTCGCCGCCGACTACAAGACCGACGACCGCGGTCTCTCGGTCGCGGAGTTCACCGCCGAGGCCGTCGCCGGCGCCATCGGCGAGAACAAGATCGAGCGCCGCGACGGACGCGACGTCGTCCTCTACGGCTTCGGCCGCATCGGCCGCCTCGTCGCCCGTCTCCTCATCGAGAAGGCCGGCTCCGGCAACGGTCTGCGCCTGCGCGCGATCGTCGTCCGCGGCGGCGGCGACCAGGACCTCGTGAAGCGCGCCTCACTGCTGCGCCGCGACTCCATCCACGGCCAGTTCCAGGGCACGATCACGGTCGACGAGGCGAACAGCACCATCGTCGCCAACGGCAACACGATCAAGGTGATCTACGCCAACGACCCCTCCGAGGTCGACTACACGGCGTACGGCATCGACAACGCCATCCTCATCGACAACACCGGCAAGTGGCGGGACCGCGAGGGCCTCTCCAAGCACCTGCGCCCCGGCATCGACAAGGTCGTCCTGACCGCCCCCGGCAAGGGCGACGTGCCGAACATCGTGCACGGCGTCAACCACGACACGGTGAAGCCGGACGAGCAGATCCTGTCCTGCGCCTCCTGCACCACCAACGCGATCGTCCCGCCGCTGAAGGCCATGGACGACGAGTACGGCGTGCTGCGCGGCCACGTGGAGACGGTCCACTCGTTCACGAACGACCAGAACCTGCTGGACAACTACCACAAGGCCGACCGCCGCGGCCGTTCCGCGCCGCTCAACATGGTCATCACGGAGACGGGCGCCGCCTCCGCCGTGGCCAAGGCGCTGCCCGACCTGAAGGCGCCGATCACCGGCAGCTCGATCCGCGTCCCCGTCCCGGACGTCTCGATCGCCATCCTGAGCCTGCGCCTGGGCCGCGAGACCACCCGCGAGGAGGTCCTCGAGTACCTCCGCGACGTCTCGCTGCACTCGCCGCTGAAGCGCCAGATCGACTTCACCACGGCCCCCGACGCCGTCTCGATGGACTTCGTCGGCTCGCGCCACGCCTCCATCGTCGACGCCGGCGCGACCAAGGTCGACGGCGACAACGCGATCCTGTACCTGTGGTACGACAACGAGTTCGGCTACTCGTGCCAGGTCATCCGGGTCGTCCAGCACGTCTCCGGCGTGGAGTACCCGACCTTCCCGTCCCCGGCGGTCTGACCTCCGGCACGCCCGACGGCACGGCGGCGCGCCGCACTCCCCCTCCCGGGAGTGCGGCGCGCCGCCGTTCCACCGTTCCGGGAGTGCGGGACGCCGCCGCGCCGGTCCGGCCGGACCGGCGAACCGATCGCGGGCCGCCGGCGTCCCTCCCGCCATGGAGACGCTCATCCACGCGACGCGCCAGCTGCTGCGCTTCGCGGTCCTGGAGGCGCGCTGCTGCGCCTTCGCCGTCGCGCTCGTCGGCGGCATCGGCGCCTCGGCCCTGCTGCCCGAACTGCCGCTCGCCCGCTACGACCTGCTGCTCCTGTACGGCGTCGGGCTCACCGTCCTCGCGTGGAAGGTCGGCTGGGACACCGGCCGGGACGTCGCCGTGATCGCCGCGTGCCATGCCATCGGCCTCCTCTTCGAGCTGGTCAAGGTGCGGATGGGCTCGTGGAGCTATCCGGAGGACGCCCTGACGAAGTTCGGCGGCGTACCGCTGTACGGCGGGTTCCTGTACGCGGCGCTCGGCAGCTACGTCTGCCGCGCCTGGCACCTGTTCGACCTGCGGCTCACGGGCTACCGGCCCCGGGTCACGGCGGTCCTCGCCGGGGCCGTGTACGTGAACTTCTTCAGCCACCACTGGCTGCCCGACGCCCGCTGGGCCCTGGCCGCGCTGCTCCTGGCCGCGACGGCGGGGACCCGGGTCCGCTTCCGGGTCGGCGAGAGCGAGCACCGGATGCCCCTGGCCCTGTCCTTCGTCCTGATCGGCTTCTTCCTCTGGATCGCCGAGAACGCGGCCACGTACGTCGGCGCCTGGAGCTACCCGGACCAGCTGGACGGCTGGCGGCCGGTCTCCCCCACGAAGTTCGGCGCCTGGGCGCTGCTCGTCACGGTCACGTTCGTCCTCACGGCAAATCGGACATTCCTCATGCGCGGCCGCCGGAACCGTGCTACAGTGTGGATCAGTTGCAGTCGTGGTTCCCATTGAACTTACAAGTGCCTTCGACGATTCGACATCGTCAGGCACTTTATGTGTTTTCGGTGCAGTTTTCCGGACGGGGCAATCATCACGGCGACGCCGGGACCCGCACAGTGCGGTTCCCAGGGCTACGCCCCGAAGGAGATATGACATGGCTACTGGCACCGTGAAGTGGTTCAACTCGGAAAAGGGCTTCGGCTTCATCGAGCAGGAGGGTGGCGGCCCGGACGTGTTCGCCCACTACTCCAACATCGCCACCTCCGGCTTCCGTGAGCTCCAGGAAGGCCAGAAGGTGACCTTCGACGTCACGCAGGGCCAGAAGGGCCCGCAGGCGGAGAACATCCTCCCCGCCTGACGTTGACACGTCCGACGCGGCCGGGGCCCCCACCCGTGTGGTGGGGGCCCCGGCCCGTCGCGTTTCCCAGCCTTTCCGACGGACCAGGTGCCGCATGAACACCACGCCCCCCAAGGACGCCTCCGCGGCGGCCGTGACCTTCGCCGCCCTCGGCCTGCCGGCCGGACTGCTCGCGGAGCTCGCCCGCCACGGCGTCGAGACGCCCTTCCCGATCCAGGCCGCCACGCTCCCGGACGCCCTCGCGGGCCGCGACGTCCTCGGACGCGGGCGGACGGGCTCCGGCAAGACGCTCGCGTTCGGCCTGCCGCTGCTCGCCCGTACCGCCGGGCGCCGGGCCGAGGCCCGCAGGCCGCTCGCCCTGGTCCTGGTCCCCACCCGCGAGCTGGCCCAGCAGGTCACCGACGCCCTCGCCCCGTACGCCGAGGCCCTGGGGCTCCGCCTGGCGACCGTGGTCGGCGGCATGTCGATCGGGCGGCAGGCCGGCGCGCTGCGTGACGGGGCCGAGGTCCTGATCGCCACTCCCGGCCGGCTCATGGACCTCGTCGAGCGCAAGGACTGCCGTCTCGACCGGGTGGCCGTCACCGTCCTCGACGAGGCCGACCGGATGGCCGACCTGGGCTTCCTGCCGCAGGTCACCGAGCTGCTCGACCAGGTGCCGGGCGCCGGCCAGCGGATGCTGTTCTCGGCCACCCTCGACGGTGACGTCGACGAGCTGGTCGCGCGCTACCTCCGGGACCCGGCGGGCCACTCCGTCGACCCCGCGGCCGGCGCCGTCTCCACCATGGAGCACCACGTGCTGCACGTGCACGGCGCCGACAAGTTCGCCACCGCCACGGAGATCGCCGCCCGGGACGGGCGCGTGATCATGTTCCTGCACACCAAGGCCGCCGTCGACCGCTTCACCAAGCACCTCCTCGGCAGCGGCGTGCGGGCCGCGGCGCTGCACGGCGGCAAGTCGCAGCCGCTGCGGACCCGCACCCTGGACCGCTTCAGGACCGGCGAGGTCCCCGTCCTGGTCGCCACGGACGTGGCGGCGCGCGGCCTCCACGTCGACGAGCTCGACCTGGTCGTCAACGTCGACCCGCCCGCCGACGCCAAGGACTACCTGCACCGCGGCGGGCGCACCGCCCGCGCGGGCGAGTCGGGCGTCGTCGTCACGCTGGTCACGCCCGAGGAACGCCGTGACGTGGCCCGCCTCATGGCGGAGGCCGGGATCCGGCCCCGCGAGACCCGGGTCCGCTCCGGCGAGGCCGAGCTGACCCGCCTCACCGGTGCCCGCAAGCCCTCGGGCGTGCCGGTCGAGGGCAGCGCGCCGAGCCAGGAGCGCGACCGGCGCGGCGGTGCGGCCTTCCGGGGCATCGGCACCGTCCCGGGCCGCCCGGGCCGCGCGAAGAACGAGTCCCGGCGGGTCGCCGAGGCGCGCAAAACGGCCGAGGCCCGACGGGCGGCGAGGATCCGCCGCGGCGGCTGACCGGACGGCTCCGTGATCGTCGGGGACGTGGCTCCGGAAGGGCGGCCCGGAGGTACGGGACCAGGAGCAGGACGGGGACGCCCGTGCCGACGGGCGTGAGGACGAGCGGGGAGGCGGCCGGGTCCCGGTCCCGGAAGAGCGGGGCGGGACGAGCGGGTCGCCGCCCGGGGTGGTGGGCGTGCTCGGCCCGCCCCGCGCCGGGCCGCCGGCATCGGGGGGCGGCGGGCCGGTGCGTGTGAGCCGGATCACAGGGAACCCCCGCCCGGTTCGCTTCCTCCTTCAGGTGTCGGCGCCCCGCGGCGCCGGACCCGGGCTCGTTCACCATCCCGATACGGAGGGGACCCCATGGCGGTCATCGACATCCAGCGGCCTCGTGCGGCAACCGGCGGGCGTGCCGTCGCCGTGCTGCTCGCCGTCCTCGCACTGGCGCACGTCTACTGGGGCACCGGTCTGACCTGGCCGGCCGCCGACGAGCGGGGCCTCTCGCTCGCCGTCCTCGGCGGCGTGGTGTCCTTCGGGCCGGCGGTGGTGCTGCCGCTGGCCGTCCTCGAAGGGGGCGCCGCGGTCGCCGTGGCGGCCCACGCGCGCGGGGTCCGCGCCCGCCGGGTCCCGCGCCTCGTCACGTACGCCGTGGCCTGCGGGATGCTGCTGCGCGGGGCGGCCGGTCTGGTGTGGATCGTCGTCGGCCGGGACGGCTCCGGAGCGGCCTTTCCCTGGCTGAACGCGCTGCTGTACACGCCGCTGAGCCTGGTCTTCGGCTGGACGGCCCTGCGTGCCGCCCGCTGAGGCCGTCGACCCCGTCGACCCCGTCGACCGGGGCGTCGCGCTCGCCCGGGCCGCCCGGCGCGGCGACACCCTGGCCCTGCACGACCTGCTCGACCACCTCACCCCGTACATCGCCCGGATCTGCCGGCCCATCGCCCTGGAGGACGGAGCGGACGCCACCCAGGAGGCCCTGGTCGCCGTCTTCACCTCGCTGCGGTCGCTGCGGGAGCCCGAGGCGCTGTACGGGTGGGTGCGGGCGATCTCCGTGCGGGAGGCGGTGCGGGTCGCCAGGCGGGCGGCGCGGGCGCGGCCCGCGGAGCTGCCGGACGTGCCGGAGCGGGGCGATCCGCAGCTGGCCGCCGACATCGGCGACGTCCTGGCCCGGCTGTCGCCCGCGCACCGGGCGGTGCTCGTCCTGCGGGACGTGGAGGGGAGGGACGAGGAGGCCGCGGCGGCGCTCCTCGGAGTGCCGGCCGGCACGGCGAAGTCCCGGTTGCACCGGGCACGGCAGAGCTTCCGAAGGGCGTGGTCCGCGTGAACGGCGACGAGGCGATGATCGACGAGGTGCGGCGGCTGCGGGTCATGGGCGCCGCCGTCCGGGGCGCGCGGATCGTGGAGCGGGTGCTCCCCGCGCCGCTCGACGTGGTGTGGGGCGTCATGGGCGATCTGGAGGGCGGCTTCGGGGAGTTCCAGCCCGACATGCGGTCGGTGCGGGTGCTGCGCAGGGACGGCGACCGGGTGGAGGCCCTCGCGCGGAGCCGTTACGGCCTGCGGGCCCGTTTCCACGGCGTGCTGCGGCCGGGCTGGTGCTGGCTGCAGAGCCGGTTCCTGGTCGTCGGGATGGCGGCGGTGGACGAGGGCGGCCGGACCAGGGTGGCGCTCACCGGCGGCGTCCGCGTCCCGGGACGCGCCGCGCTCCTCCCGTTCGGGGCGCGCCGGGAGCTGGAGCGTGCCATGGCGCGCCTCGCCGAACGGGTCGGTTCCTAGACGGCGTCGTCCTGGATCCGGCGGAACGGCCGGTCCGCCTCCAGGGTGAACGCCACGTCCAGCAGGGTCCGTTCGCTGCCGGGGCGGCCGGAGAACATGACGCCGACGGGCAGTCCGTCGTCCGTCGTGCGGGTGCTGGGCAGCGAGATCGACGGGGTGCCGACGACGTTGTCGACCGGGGTGAACGCCACGTACGCGAGGATCCGTTCGACGAGCACCGGGTACGGGACGGTCGGGGCCAGGCGGCCGATCGGCGGTGCGGGGTGGGCGAGGACGGGGGTGAGGAGGAGGTCGAGTCCGCGGAACGCCGCCGCGTACGCCTCCTTCGTGCGCTTCAGCCTCCGCAGCACGCCCGGGGTGCGCCGCCAGTTCTCCAGGTAGGTGGCGCGCAGCCCGCGGCTGAGGCCGTCCATGCGGTGCCGGTCGAAGTCCGCGCCGAGGGAGCGGCCGGTGGCGCCGAGGAGGTACGACAGCATCCCCCAGTAGGTGAGGAAGTCCTCGGTGAAGCGCGGGTCGACGGCCATCTCGACGGGCTCCACGGTGTGGCCGAGCCGTTCGAGCGTCGTCGCCGTCTCCGTGACGGCCTCCCGGGTGACGGTGTCGGAGGTGACGCCGTTCGGCGAGTCGAGGAGGAATCCGATGCGAAGGCGTCGTCCGGAGGGGCCCTCGACCAGTCCCACGGGCGGCAGCTTCGGGTTGCGCCGGTACGTCTCGGCGGCGGCGAGGAACGCGGCGCTGTCCCGTACGGAGCGGCTCACGATGCCGTCGACGACGAGGTCCAGGGGCAGTCGGCGGCTCTGGGCGTTCGGCACGACGCGGCCGCGGGTCGGCTTGAGGCCGACGAGCCCGCAGGCGGCGGCGGGGATCCGGATGGAGCCGCCGCCGTCGTTGGCGTGGGCGATCGGCACCGCTCCGGCGGCGACGAGCGCCGCGCTGCCGCCCGAGGAGCCGCCCGCGGAGTGGCCGGTGTTCCACGGGTTGCGGACGGGCTCGGCGCCCTCGTACTCCGTGGTGGGACTGAAGCCGAACTCGGGCAGGCGGGTCTTGCCGAGCACCGTGACGCCGGTGCTCAGGAACTGCCGGGCGAAGGGCGCGTGCTGCCGTGCCGGGCTCGGGGTGAAGGCCGCGCTGCCGTGGCCGGTGGGCAGCCCCTGGTGGTCGGTGTTGTCCTTGACGAAGGTCGGGACGCCCGCGAAGGCGCCGCCGGTCGCGGCGCCGGGCGCGGGGGCGTCGACGTGCGTCTGGACGGCGTGGAGCCGTTCCTCGACGGCCCGCACCCGCTCGGCCGCGTCCCGGGCGGCCTCGGCGGCGCCGACCTCGCCGCGGCGGATGGCCTCGGCGAGTCCGACGGCGTCGTGTTCCCCCAGGGCGTCGTCCCGGAAGGCGTGCACCCTGGTCTTCTGGTCGAAAGTCGTCACCGTTGCCTCAGCCCCCGGCCGTGTGGATGGTCTCCCGCCATCATTGCCTACCAGCGGGTAACAGGCGAGGGGTCGACACGGGTCAGCGTCCCTGGAGCGCCTTGACGTTGTCGCCGAAGGTCCAGCCCTTCGACCCGTCCCAGTTGGCCGACCAGGTCATCAGGCCCTTGAGCGAGCCGCCGTAGTGGTTCCAGGCCTGGGCCACCGCCGACGGCGCCATGTGTCCGCCGCCCGCGCCCGGCTGGGCCGGGAGGCCGGGGACCTGCTTGTCGTAGGGGACCCTGACGGTGGTGCCCTGGACGACGAGTCCGCGGTTCAGGCAGTCGGTCTGGGCGACGAACCCGGCGACCGTGCCGGCGGAGTAGGAGTCGCCGGAGCACCCGTACATGCTGCCGTTGTAGTACTGCATGTTCAGCCACCACAGGCGGCCGTTGTCCGCGTACTTCTTGACGATCGGCAGGTACGCGCCCCAGATCGACCCGTAGGCCACGCTGCCGCCGGTGACGTACGCGGTCTCCGGCGCCATCGTCAGTCCGAAGCCCGCGGGCATGCGGGCCAGGACCCCGTCGATGATGCGGACCAGGTTGGCCTGCGAGGTGGACAGGGTGCCGATGCTGCCGCTGCCGACGAGGCCGGTCTCGATGTCGATGTCGATCCCGTCGAAGTTGTACGTCTTCAGGAGGGGCACGACGGTCTCGACGAAGCGGTCGGCGACGGCCCGGGAGCTCAGGTCGATCCCGGCGGCGGCGCCCCCGATGGACATCAGGATCGTCGCCCCGGCCGCCTTGGCCCGGCACATCTCCGCCGGGGTGGCGACGCGCACGGTGCTGTCCATGCCGTCCTCCCACAGCACGGTCCCGTCCGAGCGGATCACGGGGAACGCGGCGTTGACGACGTTGTAGCCGTGGGCGGCGAAACGCGGGTCGTCGATGGGTGCCCAGCCGAACGGCGGGTGCACGCCGTTGGCGGAGCCGTCCCAGTTCTCCCAGTAGCCCTGGAGCACCTTTCCGGTGGGCTTCGGCTTGAGGGCGCAGGTGTCCGCGGCGGTCGACGACGGGGACGGGGCGGGCTGCGCGTCTTCGGCGGCGGCGGGACCCGCGAGGAACGCGGCGGCGAGCAGGGCGGCGAGCCCCGCTCCGAGGGCACGGGGGATCAGAGGGCCTGGCATGCGTGCTCCTGAGGACGTGGGGGGGCGGTCCTGGACGTGGCGCGCGCTCCAGGAGACCGTAGGTTGGTCCAGACCTTTCGTCAACCACCCGCACGTACAAGGGAGTCACGGCTCCGGGGACGGGCCCCCGGCGTCACCGTCACCGTTTCCGCGCACGCGTCGCCCGGGACAGCTCCTCGTCGACCAGGCGGCCCGCGAGCGCACCGCCGAACACCACGACGCCCACCGCGACGAGCCAGGTCTGGATGACGAGGAACGCGCCGAACGGGCCGTACGTGACGGCGCTGGACGCGATCAGCGGGGAGAAGACGAGCCGGGAGAACACCCGCAGGCCGAGCAGCCCGAGCGTGGTGCACACCGCCCCGGGCAGCAGGGCGAGCCACGGGACGCGTCCGTCGAGCAGCAGCCGCTGCGACCACCAGAAGAAGAGGGTGCCGATCAGCAGCGTGACGGCGTCGCTCACCGGGACGTCCCGCCAGAACGGGAAGACCGCGAGGAGGTAGAGGACCCCGATGAGCACGGCGAGCCACACCGCGTGCCGCCATCGGGCCCTCCAGTGGGCCGGAGGGAGGTCCCAGACCTTCTCGTACCCGCTCTGCGCCGCCGTGCCGAACGTGAGGCCGAAGACGGCGAGCAGGGCGAGGCCGAACGCCGTCGTGGTCCGTCGCACCTGGCCCGGCAGCGCGAACAACCGCTCGATCTCGGCCCTGGCGGCGTCCGAGACCCCGATGCCGTCGCCGAGCCACTGGGCGAACCCCTTCCCGCCGCCCGCGCCCGCCGCCGACACGACGATCAGGAGCGGCACCAGCGTGAGGAAGGCGAGCGCCGCGAACCCCAGCGAGCGCTGCCACAGCCCGAGGTCCCTGGCCGGCGCCCACCGGTGCCCGGCCCGGAAGCGGCGGACCGCCCTCCGCGTCCGCCCGGCCCGGGGCCATCGCCCGGTGGGACGGAAGACCACCCTTCCACGGTAGGACCGACCCGCGCCGGCAACCAGCGGGGCCGCCCGGCGCCGGCGTCAGCCCTCGATGCCGGTGGCCCCGTGCGGGGCGCCGACGGGCTTGGACTCCGGTGAACCGCGCTGGCGGAGGTAGACGGAGAGGATGGCCATCGACGCCACGGCCAGGAGTTCCGACTGCCAGTTCTGCAGGGACCGGTTCCAGAAGTCGGCGGAGGCGAGGTAGGAGGACCAGGAGACGGGCGCCTGGAGCTGCCGCAGCCGCAGTTCGTTGAAGGCGGCCGCGCCGGAGATCGACTGGGCCAGCCAGGACAGCAGGAAGAAGACGGCCATGACGAGTCCGAGCGACCGCGAGTAGACGGCCTGCCGCCAGTCCTTCGTGGCCGCCCAGCGGGGTGAGTCCGGCCGCGCGTGGTCGCCCATGTGCTGGTCGCGCTCGCTCTCCGTGCCCGCCTTGTGCAGCTCCTTGGACTCCGGCGAGCCGCGCTGGAGGAGGTAGACCGTGCCGAAGATGTAGAGGAAGAACTGCAGGAACTCCGACTGCCAGTTCTCGGTGACGTCGACGGCGAAGTCCGAGGACATCAGGTAGTCGCCGAAGCCGATCTGCTGGAGCCCCTCGATGGCGAGCTGTTCGTTGAACTCCGCGCGCCCGGAGACCGCCTGGGCGCCCAGGACGACCAGGAAGGCCGCCCCGAAGCAGAGGGTGAGGCTGTTCGACCGCCAGAATCCGCGCTCCCGGGACCGCTCGGCCGTCACCGCTGCATCATCCCGATCGCGGTGAAGTAGGCGAGACCGCCCACGACGGTGACCACGCACGCCACGAACAGGGTCTTCACGTCATGCCCCCTTCAGTACGCAGCTGTACGGCGTGTCGCCCGGCTCGGGCGCGCATCCGGCGGCGGTGACCCGCCACCCCCCGTCGAACTGCGAGAGGAACAGCGTGTCCCCGTGGAGGCGGAGCAGCGCCTGCCTGCCGTGGACGTCCACGCCCCGCACTCCCCCGCCGCGCGGCAGGTCCTGCGAGGCCAGGGCCTGCGCACAGGGCTTCTCCTCCTCCTCTTCCAGCTGCTCGCGGCTCTCGGGGGCGAGCAGCCGGCAGGCGACCCGGAAGTTCCCGGACCCGAGGGAGTCCTCGAAGAACCGGCCCGCCCGGGTCGCCCCGTCCCGGCGCGCCTGCGACGCGCCGCAGCCGGACAGGGCGACCACGGCCGCCGCCGTTCCGAGGAGCAGCGCCACGCGCCGGAGCGAGGGGGACCGCCGGAGCGGGGGGACGCGCGGGGGCGGAGGAACTCGTAGGAACAGGGGGGTTCTCACCCTTCCAGCCTGACGGCGCGGGCGACCGCGGCAAGCGCCGGAGGCCGAACGGGTGAGAGCCCCCCGCCCGGGCCGCGGCGGACGACGTGCGTGCGCCGGTGGACCACGGGAGGATGGGGGCGGAGAGGGGTGCCGCCATGAGTGAGTTCGACATCTGGAACTACCGCCCGAGCACGGGGTACCGGCAGGGCGTCGACCTCGTCGGCTACAAGGTCGAGGCCACGGACGGCGCCATCGGGAAGGTCGACAAGCACTCCGAGGACGTCGGTTCGTCCTATCTGGTCGTCGACGTCGGGGTCTGGATCTTCGGCAGGCGGGTGCTGCTCCCGGCCGGGACGATCGAACTGATCGACACCGCCGAGAAGAAGGTGTACGTGGACCGCACGAAGGAGCAGATCGAGGCGGCCCCCGACTTCGACGAGGCACAGCACGGCGGCGAGCCCGACCAGCTGGAGCAGTTCGCCCGGTACTACGGCCACCCGCACATGTGAGGCCGGCCGGGCGCGGGACTCCCGGGCGCAATCGGGCGGGCTCCCGGCCGGGCGCGGGGCTGCGGGCGTCGCCGCTCCTCGCCGGCGGATCCGGCGGGCGGGTGCGTACGTCACCGGCCGCCGGACGAGTCCTCACCCCACTCCCCCGGGCCG
The DNA here is from genome assembly GCF_055582805.1 of Streptomyces sp. NPDC107498. Classification (NCBI taxonomy): domain Bacteria; kingdom Bacillati; phylum Actinomycetota; class Actinomycetes; order Kitasatosporales; family Streptomycetaceae; genus Streptomyces; species Streptomyces sp. NPDC107498. The sequence continues at coordinate 285,875 of NZ_JBVJPE010000010.1, forward strand.
TCGCGATCGAGGCCCGCGGGGCCCTTCGTCCGGCGGTCGCGCCGGGCCGGGGCGAGGGCCGTCAGCATCAGGACGGCGGTGAGGGCGAACGCCCACGGGTAACCGGTCGAATCCGCGAGGAACCCGAAGCCGACGGCCCCGACGCCCATGCCCGCGTCGAAGGCGAAGTTCCACAGGGCGCTGACGGTTCCGTAACCCGAGGCGGGGACGCGCGCGTACATCAGCGTCAGGGTGGTGTTCTGGGTGACGCCGAAGCCGATCCCGAACAGGGCCACGCCGAGGACGACGGCGACCGGGCTGTGGGTGAGGGCGGTGAGCAGCGTTCCCCCGGCCGCGACGACGAGGCCGGGGAGGAGGAGCACGGCCGGCCCGTGCCGGTCGCCGTGCCGGCCGGCGACCCAGCGGGCTCCGGTCGCCGCCGCGGTCTGGGCGAACAGGGCCGTGGCGACGACGCCCCCGGAGGCCGACGGGACGGCGAGCGGGAGGAAGGTGACGAGGATTCCGGCGGCGAGCGCGGTGGTGGAGAAGACGAGAACGGGGCGGGACAGCGCGGGCGTCCGGAACCCCGCCGTCACCCCGATCGGCCGCCCCGGGTCCGGATCGCGGTCCGGCAGGCCCGGCACCGAGACCACGGCGGCCAGCGCGGCCACGGCCCCGGCGGCGAAGACCGGCCCGTACCCCACGCGCGCCACCAGCCACACCCCTAGCGGGAGCGCCACCAGCGAAAGGACCCCGGTCACGATGCCGACGAGCGCCAGCCCCTCCCCGCGGCGCTCGGCCGGGATGAGCGAGGCCGTCAGGGCGCCGCCCGCGACGACCGTGAAGGCGAAGCCCAGCCCGCGCAATAAGCAGACCGCCGTGATCCAGGCCGCGCCGCCGGAGACGGTGAGCGCGAACGCGGGCGCGCCGAGGAGGACGAGTCCCGCCATCAGGACGAGGCGGTAGCCGAAGCGGGCGACGAGCCGGGGAGTGGCCAGCTCGCCTCCGACCGTGGCCAGCATCAGCGCGCCCGTGGTGAGCCCGGCGGCGTTCCCGAGGCCTCCCCCGGTCGCCTCGGCGTAGAGGGGGGCGACCGACAGGAGCAGATAGAAGCTCGTCGAGGCGCCGATGATCGAGACGAAGCGCAGCAGCAGGGGCCGCGTCACCAGGGGCGGCGGCGAACCGGCGCCCTCCGCTTGGGAGTTGAGCATCTTGGTCACCCGGGTGACGGTAGGGGGTCGGGCAGCTCGTCGGTAAGGCCGGGTCCCGCGCCTCCGGAGTGGTCCGGTCTCCCGCCCGAGCTGCCGTCGGCAGCGGACCGGGCCGGCGGCGAGCCGCTGCGCGCGCCGGGTCGGGTACGGCCGGTCCCGGGCTTCGGCGACGTCGGTGAGCGCGCCGTCGCCGCAGGTCCCGCGGCGGTCGGCGGCCTCCTCGGCGGTCGGTGACCCCCCGCCTCGGACGGGTCCGAAAAAAACTTCGCCGGGAGGCGAATCCTCTCGGCGCCTCCCCGTCTCTTATGTGCGTACCGGCCGAACGGGCCGGAGGAACACGGAGGGAACAGCAACTATGTGGACTGCCATCATCGTGGTCGGCGTCGTGCTCGTGGGGGCGTGCAGCTGGCACCTGATGCGACGCTTCAACAAGAGCCGCACCTGACCAGCGCCTGCGCGCGGGGCGCCTTCCGGTATGAGTAGCACATGAACCAACGCTTCCCCTGGCCCGACGAGCGGCTGATCAAGGCCGCTCAGGACGGCGACGTCACGTCGCTCACCACCGTCGTCATGGAATCGCAGCCGCATGTGCGCAAGTTCGCCATATCACTGTGCGCCTCGCCGCAGGACGCGGAGGACGCGGCACAAGAGGCGCTGATCATCCTCTATCGGAAGATCGGCACCTTGCGGGCCACCGGCGCGCTTGCCTCGTGGATGTTCCGGATCGTCCGCAACGAATGCCTCCGGCAGGTGCGGCTGCTCATCGCCATGCGCGACGAGCACTCGGCCGAGCCGGAGGCGTGCGCGGAACCGTCCGCCGAGGAGGCCGTGCTGTACAGGCTGGAGGTGGAGCGGATCGCGGCCGCGGTCAGCGCCCTTCCCCGTGAGCAGCGACAGGTCCTGATCATGCGGGACGTGCAGGGCCTGCCGGGCAAGACCGTCGCCCGCACGCTCGGTCTGAGCACCGCCGCGATGAAGTCACGGCTGCACAGAGCACGCGCGGCGCTGCGTCACGCGCTGGAAGCGACCGACCAGGCATCAGATCAAGCCATCGACCGACCAGTCGAAGGAGACTCACGACCATGAACACCGTGAACATCGTGAAGCCCCCCGAGGGCACGAAGTCCCCGGTCACCGCACCGACCGCGATCACCGTGCCGTCCGAGGCCAAGGCCCCGTCCGCGGCGCCGAACTTCGCCAGCAAGTCCGTCCCGCGCCACCTGGCGCGCGGCCTCATCGGCTTCGGACTCATCATCGGCTCGATCGCGATGGTGCCCGTCGCCGGCCCGGCCACCCTGCTGGCGGCGCCGCTGGCCCTCATCGCCTTCCGCGGCTGCCCCACCTGCTGGATGGTCGGCCTGGTGCAGACCATCTCGCGGGGCCGTCTGGAGCGCCAGTGCGTGGACGGCGTCTGCACGCTCACCAAGGCCGACCACGCGGCGAAGGCCGAGTAGGGTCCACGGCTTCCGGCCTCCCGTCCCGGTCCGACGCCCGCCCTCCCGCCGGAGGCGGTGTCACCGGGCCGGGAGGTTTCGGCCGTCCGTCGACATGGCGTGAAACGACTCCCCCGGGAAGACCCCCAAGCGTTTCTTTGATTACCTATCACATTCATTTTCCTTACCAACCCCCCGCTCTGGCCATTGGTTTACGGAGCGCCGCCTCGGTGCTAGGGTCCGAAACGAGATTGAGACGGGCAGGGCCGCCGAGTCGGCAACGCCGTTGATCGTGCTTCACGGGGGGAGCAGAACACCATGATCCGCCATGCCCAGATTGAGGCGGCAGCACCACAAACCGGCACGGGGAGCCTTGCGCCCGATCAGATCGACGACCGGACCGTCGCCGTCGTCGGACTTTCCTGCCGTTTTCCCGGTGGGGCGAGCCCTGCCGAATTCTGGAATCTTCTCAGGAACGGCCGCGACGCCATAGCGGAGCCGCCCGCGGATCGGGCGCACCTGGGCGCCCTGGAGGACGGATCGTCGCGGCCCGGTGGTTTTCTGCCCGGCGTCGACACCTTCGATGCCGAGTTCTTCGGCATATCCCCGCGTGAAGCGGCCGCGATGGACCCGCAGCAGCGACTCGTGCTCGAGCTCGCCTGGGAGGCGCTGGAGGACGCCCGCATCGTCCCGGCCGCGCTCGCCTCCACCGCCACCGGCGTCTTCGTCGGCGCGATCGCCGACGACTACACGACCCTCACCCACGCGGCCGGCCCCGAAGCCACCTCCGCGCACACGGTGACCGGGTTGCACCGGGGCATCATCGCCAACCGGGTCTCCTACGTCCTCGGACTCCAGGGACCGAGCATGGTGGTCGACAGCGCGCAGTCGTCGTCGCTGGTCGCGGTGCACCTGGCCTGTGAGAGCCTGCGTCGCGGCGAGTCCGTGACGGCGCTGGCCGGCGGCGTCAACCTCAACCTCGCGCCGGAGAGCACCCAGGCCCTGGCGGCCTTCGGCAGCCTCTCGCCCGACGGGCGATGTCACAGTCTCGACGCCCGGGCGAACGGCTACGTCCGGGGCGAGGGCGGCGGCGTGGTGGTGCTGAAGCTCCTCAGCCGGGCCATCGCCGACGGGGACCGCGTCCACTGCCTGCTGCACGGCGGAGCCGTCGGCAGCGACGGCGCGAGCGACACCCTCCCCACCCCCGACGGAAAGGCCCAGGAACGCGTCATACGCGCCGCCTGGGAAAACTCCGGTATACCGCTGGAACAAGCACAGTACGTCGAAATACACGGATCGGGCACCCGGGTCGGTGATCCCATAGAAGCCTCTGCTCTGGGTGCCGTATTCGCGTCCTCCCGCACTCCCGATAACCCGCTTCTCCTCGGATCCGTCAAGACGAACATCGGCCATCTCGAAGGCGCCGCAGGCATAGCGGGACTCGTCAAGACGATTCTCTGCCTCAAAGAGCGGGAACTTGTTCCAACCCTCAACTATCAAACCCCTAATCCGCAGATCCCCTTCGAGGAGTTGCGGATCGCCGCCGCCACCGAAACCGGACCGTGGCCGAATCCCGACGGTCCGCTCGTCGCGGGCGTGACATCGGTCGGAATGGGCGGTACGAACTGCCATCTGGTACTCGGGGAATGGCGGGGCGAGACCTCCTCGACCGGCGGTGACGAGCCGGAGGAGACAAAGGCGTCGGACGCCTCCGACGCCGTCGCATGGGTGATTTCCGGCCGCGGCGACAAGGCGCTGCGCGCCCAGGCCGCCCGCCTCCGCGACCACCTCGCCGAACGGCCGGATCTCGACGTCGCCGAGGTCGCCCGGGCCCTCGCCCACGATCGCACCTCCTTCACCCACCGCGCCGTGCTGACCGGCTCCGGCCGCGACGAGCTGCTGACCGCCCTGGACGCGGTCGCCGACTCCCGGGGCACCCAGGCCGCGGTCGAGGGCAGCAGCCGCCGGACGGTCCGCGAGGCGGTCTTCGTCTTCCCCGGACAGGGTTCCCAGTGGGCCGGCATGGCCGCGGAACTCCTCGACGACTCCCCCGTGTTCGCCCGGGTGGTCGAGGACTGCGAGCGCGCGCTGCGCCCGTACCGCGACTGGTCGCTGACCGATGTGCTGCGCGGGCGCCCCGGCGCGCCCGCCCTCGACCGCGACGACGTCGTCCAGCCCGCGCTGTGGGCCGTGATGGTCGGACTCGCCGCGCTGTGGCGGGCGGCGGGCGTCGAACCCGCCGCGGTCGTCGGCCACTCGCAGGGCGAGATCGCCGCCGCCACCGTCAGCGGCGCCCTCACCCTGGACGACGCCGCCCGGCTGATCGCCGTGCGGAGCACCGCCCTCGGCGCGCTCGCCGGGCGCGGCGGCGGCATGATGACCGTGGGACTGCCCGTCGAACGGGTCCGCACCGACCTGGCCGGATTCCCACGGCTCAGCGTGGCCGCCGTCAACTCGCCCGGCATGACCGTGGTGGCCGGTGACGGGGACGACCTGGACGCCCTGGCCGCGCGGTACGGCGAGGACGTGCGCACCCGGCGCGTTCCGGTCGCCTACGCCTCGCACAGCCCGCACGTCGACGCCGTGCGCGACACGCTGCCGGCCGAGCTCGCCGGAATCGCGCCGCGCGCCGGAAGCGTGCCGCTGCACTCCACCGTGACCGGCACCGCCCTCGACGGCTCCGAGCTGGACGTCGCCTACTGGTACCGCAACCTGCGCGAGCCCGTGGGGTTCGAACCCGCCGTGCGCGCGCTCCTCGACGCCGGGCACGAGCTGTTCGTCGAGATGAGCCCGCACCCCGTCCTGGCGCTCGCCGTCCAGCAGACCGCCGAGGCCGTTGACCTGCCGGTCGCCGCGCTCGGCACCCTGCGCCGCGGGGAGGGCGGGCAGCGGCGACTGCTGCTCGCGTTCGGCGAGGCGTTCTGCCACGGCGCGGAGGTGGACTGGTCCGCCGTCCTGCCCGCCGGCACCACCCGCGCCGAACTGCCCACGTACGCCTTCCAGCGCCGCCGCCACTGGATCACCGCGCAGCCCCACGCCGCCCGGGCCCTGACGCCGGCGCAGCGGCCCGCGGCCCTCCCGGAGGACACCGCGGACGCCGCCGAGACCGAGCCGACCCGCTCGCTGACCGGCCCGGCCGCCCTGGAGCTGGTGCGGGCGCACACGGCCGCCGTACTCGGCTACGACTCCGTCGCCGAGGTCGAGCCCCGGCGGACGTTCAAGGAGCTGGGCATCGACTCGGCGATGGTCGTCGAGCTGCGCAACCGGCTCGTCACCGCCACCGGGCGCAAGCTTCCCACCACCGTCGTCTACGACCACCCCAGCCCGGCCGAGCTGGCCGCGCTGCTCGCCGAGGCGCAGCACGGGGCCGCGGCCCCCGAGGCCCGTGCCGACGAGGACGACCCGGTCGTGATCGTCGGCATCGGCTGCCGCTTCCCGGGCGGGGTGGACTCGCCCGAGGCGCTGTGGCGGGTCGTCGCCGAGCAGCGCGACGTCGTCTCGGGCTTCCCGGCCGACCGGGGCTGGGACCTCGACGGCCTCTACCACCCCGACCCCGCGCACGTGGGCACCACCTACGTCCGCGACGGCGGGTTCCTGGAGGGCGCCGCGGAGTTCGACGCCGAACTGTTCGGGATCTCGCCGCGCGAGGCGCTGGCGATGGACCCGCAGCAGCGCGCCTACCTGGAGGTGTGCTGGGAGGCCCTGGAGCGGGCCGGGATCGCCCCCGACTCCCTGCGCGGCACCCAGACGGGCGTGTTCGCCGGTGTCATGGCCCAGGAGTACGGTCCCCGGCTCGGCGAGGCGGGCGCGGGTGCCGCCGGGTTCGGTCTGACGGGCACGACGTCGAGCGTGGCCTCGGGTCGCGTCGCCTACACGCTCGGTCTTCAGGGCCCCGCCCTGACGGTGGACACGGCGTGCTCGTCGTCGCTGGTCGCCCTGCACCTCGCCGTACGCGCCGTCCGGTCGGGCGAGTGCTCGCTGGCGCTCGCCGGCGGTGTGACGGTCATGTCGACGCCCGGCATCTTCGTGGAGTTCTCGCGCCAGCGGGGCCTCGCGCCGGACGGCCGGTGCAAGTCGTTCTCCGCGGATGCGGACGGCACCGCCTGGGCCGAGGGCGTCGGCGTCCTGGTCGTGGAGCGCCTCTCGGACGCCCGGCGGCTCGGGCACGACGTGCTCGCCGTCGTCGCGGGCACGGCCGTCAACCAGGACGGTGCCTCCAACGGCCTCACCGCCCCCAGCGGACCGGCTCAGGAGCGCGTGATCCGCGCGGCCGTGCAGGACGCCGGAGTCACCTTCTCCGGCGTGGACGCGGTCGAGGCGCACGGCACGGGCACCGTCCTCGGCGACCCCATCGAGGCACAGGCCCTGCTCGCCACATACGGCACCCAGCGCGACGAGCGGCCCCTGATGCTCGGCTCACTGAAGTCCAACCTCGGCCACGCACAGGCCGCCGCCGGTGTCGGCGGCGTCATCAAGATGGTCATGGCGATGCGCCACGGCGAACTGCCCGCCTCGCTCAACGTCGGCAAGCCGAGCGAGCTCGTGGACTGGGCCTCCGGGGGCGTCGAGGTGCTCACCGAACCCCGCCCCTGGCCCGCCGAAGAGGGCAGGATCCGGCGTGCCGGCGTCTCCTCCTTCGGCATCAGCGGCACCAACGCCCACGTCGTCCTCGCCGAGGCCCCCGCCGAGGCCCTCGCGCCCGGGACCGGCTCCGGAGACGACGGCGACACCCCGCTGTGGGTGCTGTCCGGACGTACCGAAGCGGCGCTGCGCGCCCAGGCCACCGCGCTCGTCGACGCGCTCGACGGCCTCGACGGGGTCTCCGACCGCGACCTCGGCCGCGCCCTGGCCACGACCCGTACCGCCCTCGACCACCGCGCGGCCGTCACCGCCGAGGACCACGAGGAGGCCGTCGCGGCCCTGGCCGCGCTCGGCCGCGGCGAACCGCACTCCGCGCTGGCCGTCGGCACGGCGCGCGCCGACGACGGCCTCGCCTACCTCTTCACCGGGCAGGGCAGCCAGCGCGTCGGCATGGGACGCGAGCTGTACGCGTCCGAGCCGGTCTTCGCCGCCGCCCTCGACGCGGTGTGCGCCGAACTCGACGCCTGCCGCGCCTCCGTGCCCGGCGCGCCGCCGATCCGCGAGGTGATGTTCCACGACGCCGAGGCGCTCGACCGGACCGAGAACACCCAGTGCGCCCTCTTCGCCCTCCAGGTCGCGCTGTTCCGTCTCCTGGAGCACCGGGGCCTGACCCCCGACGCCGTGCTCGGCCACTCCATCGGCGAGTTCGCCGCCGCCCACGTCGCCGGGATCCTCACCCTGTCCGACGCCTGCGCCCTGGTCGCCGCGCGCGGCCGGCTCATGCAGGCGCTGCCGCCCGGCGGTGCCATGACGGCCGTCCAGGCCTCGCAGGACGAGGTCGGCGCCCTCCTGGTGGGCCGCGAGCACGAGGTGAGCATCGCCGCCGTCAACGGCCCCCTGGCCGTCGTCGTCTCCGGCGACGTCGAGGCCGTCGACGAGGTCGCCGCCGCGTTCGCCGCCGCCGGCCGCAAGACGCGCCGGCTCGTCGTCAGCCACGCCTTCCACTCCCACCGCATGGACGGGATGCTCGACGCGTTCGCCGCCGTCACGTCGACGGTGCGGTACGCGGAGCCGCGCGTCCCGATGGTGTCCACCGTCACCGGTGGACCCGTCGAGGTCACCGCCGACTACTGGGTGCGGCAGGTGCGCCGGGAAGTGCGGATGTCCGACGGCCTCGCCGCGCTCCACGGGCTCGGGATGCGGACCTTCCTCGAACTCGGCCCGGACGGCGTGCTGTCGGCCCTGGGGCAGGACTGCCTGGACGACGAGGCGCTGGCCTTCGTGCCGGTGCTGCGCCGCGGCCGGTCCGAACGCCGCACCCTGGCGTCCGCGCTCGGCAGCCTGCACGTCCGCGGCCGGAGCCCCGACTGGCGGGCCGTGTTCGGACCGGGGCGGACGCCCGCCCTGCCCACGTACGCCTTCCAGCGGGAGCGCTACTGGCTGACCGCGCACGGCACCGAAGGGCCGGCCGGACACCCGCTGCTCGGCCCCGCCGTCGAGCTCGCCGAGTCCGGACAGACCGTCCTGACCGCCCGGCTCGGCCGCCGTACCCACCCCTGGCTCGCCGACCACGCCGTCCTCGGCTCGGTCCTGCTGCCCGGCACCGCCTTCCTCGAGCTCGCCGCCCGCGCGGGCTCCCTGGCCGGGACGCCCCGGGTCGCCGAGCTCACCCTCGTCGCCCCCCTGGTGCTCCCCGACGAGGGCCGCACCGAGGTGCAGGTCGTCGTGGCCGCGCCCGGCGACGACGGACAGCGGACGGTGACCGTGCACGCCCGCACCGAGACGCCGGACGGCGCCGTCGAGCCGTGGACCCTGCACGCCACCGGCGCGCTCGCCCCGCACGACGGAGCCCCCGCGCCCACCGCGGCCCGGCCCTCCGGCGAGGGCGAACCGCTGCCCGTCGACGGCTGCTACGACGAACTGGCCGCCTCCGGTTACGCCTACGGACCGGTCTTCCAGGGCCTGCGCGCCGCGTGGCGGCACGGCACCGACCTCCTCGCCGAGGTCGCCCTGCCGGCCTCCGTCACCGACGCCGCCTCCTACGGGCTGCACCCGGCACTGCTCGACGCGGCCCTGCACCCGGTCGTGATGACCGCGCTCGACGACGGCGGCCGTCGGCTGCTGCCCTTCTCCTGGCGCGGCGTGACCGTCCACCAGCCCGGCGTCCGTTCCGGTCGCGTGCTGATCCACGGCACCGGGCCGGACGCGGTGTCCCTGACCCTGCTCGACGAGTCCCAGGCGGTCGTCGCCGAGATCGAGGAGCTCGTCCTGCGCCCGGTGAGCGAGGACGTGGCCGTCCCGCGCTCGCTCCACCGACTGGACTGGAAGCCGGCCGCGGCGGAGCCCGAGCCGTCCCCGCGCGCCGTCTCGCTCGGCTCCGCCGACCTGGGCGTCGGCCCCCGGTACGCCGACCTCGCCGCCCTCGGCGAGGCCGTCGACGCCGGGCTGCTCGTCCCCTCCGTGGTCCTCGCACCGCTCGGGGAGCTCGAAGGGCACCCGGACGGCACCGGGCCCGCCGCGCACCGCGCGCTCGCCCTGCTCCAGGCGTGGCTGGCCGACGACCGGCTCGCCGACTCCCGCCTGGTGCTCGTCACCCGGGCGGCCGTGGCCACGGCGCCGGACGCCGACGCGGACCCCGACCTCGCGGCCGTGTGGGGTCTGGCGCGCTCGGCGCAGACCGAGAACCCCGGACGGGTCGGGCTCCTGGACGTGGAGACGGCGGAGGACTGCCGCACGGCACTGCCGCTGATCGTCGCCGAACCCCAGCTCGCCGTACGGGACGGGGCCCCGCTCGTGCCCCGGATCGGCCCGGCGACGGCCGGCAGCACCCTGGTTCCCCCGGCCGGCACGGCCGCCTGGCGGATGGTGGTGCGCGAGCGCGGGACCCTGGACCACCTGGCCCTCGAACCCTTCCCGGAGGCCCTGGCCCCGCTGGGTGACGGCGAGGTCCGCATCTCCGTGCGCGCCGCCGGCGTCAACTTCCGCGACGTCCTGGGCACGCTGGGCCTCTACCCCGGCGACCCCGGCCCGCTCGGCCTCGAAGGGGCCGGTGTGGTCACCGAGGTGGGGCCCGGCGTCACCGGTCTCGCCGTCGGCGACCGGGTCATGGGCCTGCTCTCCGGGGCGTTCGGTCCGACGGCCGTCGCCGACCACCGGCTGGTCGCCGTCATGCCCGCCGACTGGACGTACGTCCAGGCGGCGTCCGCGCCCATCGTGTTCCTCACCGCGTACCACGCCCTGGTCGACCTCGCCGGACTGACCTCGGGCGAGCGCGTCCTGATCCACGCCGCCGCGGGCGGCGTCGGCATGGCCGCCGTCCAGCTGGCCCGGCACCTGGGCGCCGAGGTCTACGGCACGGCGGGTCCCGGCAAGTGGGACGTCCTGCGCGACCTGGGCCTGGAGGGGGCGAACCTGGCGTCGTCCCGCACCCTGGACTTCGAAACCGCGTTCGGCGCGGCCACCGGGGGCCTCGGCATGGACGTCGTGCTGAACTCCCTCGCCGGCGAGTTCGTGGACGCGTCCCTGCGGCTGCTGCCGCGCGGCGGCCGCTTCGTGGAGATGGGCAAGACCGATCTGCGCGACCCGGCGCTGATCGCGGCCGGACACCCCGGGGTGGACTACCGCTTCTTCGACCTGCTCCAGGAACCGGCCGAGCGCATCGGCGAGATGCTCACGGCCGTCATGGGCCTGCTGTCGTCGGGGGCGCTGAGGCCGCTGCCGGTGAGCACCTGGGACGTCCGCCGGGCACCGGAGGCCTTCCGGTACGTCAGCCAGGCACGCCACGTCGGCAAGGTCGTCCTCACCCTGCCCGCCGCCCTCGACCCGGAGGGCACGGTCCTGGTCACCGGCGCCACCGGCGCCCTCGGCGGACTGGTCGCGCGGCACCTGGTCACCGAGCACGGCGCCCGCCGTCTGCTCCTGGTCAGCCGCCGCGGCGCCGACGCGCCCGGGGCGAAGGAACTCGCGGCCGAGATCGGCGAACTGGGCGCGGAGGCCGTCCTCGCGGCCTGCGACACCGCCGACCGCGACGCGCTCGCGAAGCTGCTGACCGGCGTGCGGCTCACCGCCGTCGTCCATGCCGCCGGAGTCCTCGACGACGGCGTGATCACGGCGCTCACCCCCGAGCGCCTCGACACCGTGCTCGCCGCCAAGGCCACCGCGGCCCGGCACCTGCACGAGCTGACCGCCGACCAGGACCTCGCGGCCTTCGTCCTCTTCTCCTCCGTCATGGGCGTCATCGGCGGCGCCGGCCAGGGCAACTACGCCGCGGCCAACGCCTACCTGGACGCCCTGGCCCAGCACCGCGCGGCGCGGGGGCTCCCGGCGCTCTCCCTGGCCTGGGGCGTGTGGGCGGACACGGCGGGGAGGCCGGGCGCCGCCGGCATGGCCGGCACCCTGTCCGAGGCCGACCGGGTGCGGATCACCCGGACCGGCCTCGCGCCCATCGACCGGGCCGAGGGCCTGGCCCTCCTCGACGCGGCCCTGCGCGTGGACTCCCCCGCGCTCGTGCCCGCACCGATCGACCGTGCCGCGCTCGGTGCGCTCGGCGGCCAACTGCCCGTCGTCCTGCGGGACCTGGCACCGGCCGCCCCGCGACCGGCACAGGCCTCGCCGACCGCGGCCGCGCCCCGGGCGACCGAGACCCTGCGCGACCGGCTCGCCGCACTGAGCCCGGCCGAGCGGGAGGAGCTGCTCCTCGACCTCGTCCGGGTGCAGACCGCCGCCGTGCTCGGCCGGTCCTCCGCGGCCGGCGTTCCCGCCGACCGGCCCTTCAAGGACATGGGCTGCGATTCGCTCACCCTCGTGGAACTCCGCAACAGGCTGCAGACCGCCGTCGGCCTGCGGCTGCCCGCCACCTTCCTCTTCAACTGCCCGACACCGCTGGCGGTCGTGGCCCACCTGCACACCGAACTCACCCCGGCCGAAGCGGAATCCGCCGCGGACTCCGCCGGCCCGACGTCCGCTCCCGGCCTGGTCGAACTCGACCGGCTGGAGGCGGCACTCGTCGAGCTGCCGGACGACACCCAGGACGACGTCCGGACCGAGATCGTCCAGCGCCTCCAGGCACTGGCGGCCCGGATCCCCGCTCAGCGGACCCGGGCCGACGACGACGATCTGTCCGCACGGGTCCAGTCGGCCTCGGTCGACGAACTCCTCGCGTTCATCGACTCCGAACTCTGATCCCACGTCCGCACCACCGGACCCTCACTCCGCTCATCCTGTTCGACGCGCGCGGCGTGCTCCGGCACGCCGCCCGGGCGGCCATGTCCGCACCGCGCGCACGCACGGCTCCACGACGCCTACGGGGGCATCATCGCCATGACAACAACGGACAACGACAAACTCGTCGAGTACCTCAAGCGCCTCACCGTCGACCTCCACCAGTCCCGTCAGCGGGTCCGTGAGCTGGAGGCGGGCACCAACGACCCGATCGCGATCGTCGGCATGGGCTGCCGCTTCCCGGGCGGGGTGGACTCGCCCGAGGCGCTGTGGCGGGTCGTCGCCGAGCAGCGGGACGTCGTCTCGGGCCTGCCGACCGACCGGGGCTGGGACCTCGACGGCCTCTACCACCCCGACCCGGACCACTCCGGCACCTCCTACGTGCGCGACGGCGGCTTCCTGCACGGAGCCGGCGAGTTCGACCCCGCCTTCTTCGGGATCTCGCCGCGCGAGGCGCTGGCGATGGACCCGCAGCAGCGGCTGCTGCTCGAAGTGTCGTGGGAGGCCCTGGAGCGGGCCGGCATCACCCCCGGATCGCTGCACGGCACGTCGACGGGCGTGTTCCTCGGAGCCATCGCCCAGGAGTACGGTCCCCGGCTCGGCGAGGCGGGCGCGGGCGGCACCGGGTTCGGTCTGACGGGCACGACGTCGAGCGTGGCCTCGGGTCGCGTCGCCTACACCCTGGGGCTTCAGGGCCCCGCCCTGACGGTGGACACGGCGTGCTCGTCGTCGCTGGTCGCCCTGCACCTGGCGGTCAACGCCCTGCGCTCCGGGGAGTGCTCGCTGGCGCTCGCCGGCGGTGTGACGGTCATGTCGACGCCCGGCATCTTCGTGGAGTTCTCCCAGCAGAAGGGCCTCGCACCGGACGGCCGGTGCAAGTCGTTCTCCGCGGACGCGGACGGCACCGCCTGGGCCGAGGGCGTCGGCGTCCTGGTCGTGGAGCGCCTCTCGGACGCCCAGCGCCTGGGGCACGAGGTCCTGGCCGTGGTGGCCGGTTCGGCCGTCAACCAGGACGGCGCCTCCAACGGCCTCACCGCCCCCAGCGGCCCCGCCCAGGAGCGCGTGATCCGCGCGGCCGTGCAGGACGCCGGAGTCACCTTCTCCGGCGTGGACGCGGTCGAGGCGCACGGCACGGGCACCGTCCTCGGCGACCCCATCGAGGCACAGGCCCTGCTCGCCACATACGGCACCCAGCGCGACGAGCGGCCCCTGATGCTGGGCTCCCTGAAGTCGAACCTGGGGCACTCCCAGGCGGCGGCGGGTGTCGGCGGCGTCATCAAGATGGTCATGGCGATGCGTCACGGCGAACTGCCCGCCTCGCTCAACGTCGGCACCCCCAGCAAGCTCGTGGACTGGGCCTCCGGCGGCGTCGAGGTGCTCACCGAACCCCGCCCCTGGCCCGCCGAGGAGGGCAGGATCCGGCGTGCCGGCGTCTCCTCCTTCGGCATCAGCGGCACCAACGCCCACGTCGTCCTCGCCGAGGCCCCCGCCGAGCAGGCCACCGACGACGTCACTCCGGACGACGTGGCCGGCCTGGAGGGCGCCGGCCTGCCGTGGCTGGTGTCGGCACGCACGCCGGACGCGCTGGCCGAGGCCGCCGGACGGCTGGCCGCGTACGTACGGGCACGGCCGGAGCTCGACCCCGCCGACGTGGCGCTCTCCCTGGCCACCGGGCGCTCCGCCTTCGAGTCGCGGGCCGCGCTGCCCGGCGGTGACGGACGGGACGGGCTGCTCGCCGGCCTGGACGCCCTGGCCTCCCGGGAGGTCGACGGCGAGAACGGCGTGTCCTCTTCCCGCGCCGTGTTCGTGTTCCCGGGGCAGGGTTCGCAGTGGGTGGGCATGGCCACGGCCCTGCTCGACTCCTCCCCCGAGTTCGCCCGCGTCATCACCGAGT